>JANQEL010000121.1 GCA_028278345.1 Myxococcota bacterium | reverse complement strand
TGTCGTCGATACTCGGCCCCGCCGGAAGGGCTCGCAGCTCGATCCTCAGGAGCCCGCCGTCCACCGAATCGTAGATCGCGCGATTCCAGCGACAGACCGTCCCCTGGTGCAGACGCAGCTCGCGCAGCCCCGGTGCGCGCCCCGACTCGAGGGCTTCGTGCGGGCTTTCGCCGTCGAGCACGGGAAGCAGGGCGATATGCCCTTCGACCGTGCTGCGAAAGAGATCGATCGGCGCGTGCGTCCATCGATCGCCGAAGGTGACCCGGGCCGGTCGCCCGAGGGCGCCGCGCTCGGGTCGGTGATCGACCGCCTGCTTGAAGAGCGCGATGCGCGTCTCGTGCCATAGCCGCTTGCCGAGGAAGAGCGGCGAATTGCCCGACAACGCCAGCACAGCCGGTGTTGCGAGCTGCACCGCGTCGTAGACGTCGGCGAACGCTCCGGGCGATACCCGAAGATGAACCTGAAACGACGTGGCCGCGCCCTCGTAGGTCACGTCGTCACTGCGAACCCGCAGGTCGTCGTCACCGTGGATGTCCAGCTGGAAGGGTTCGACTCGCAGGTCGCGCAGGCTGCGGTTGAGGGCTTCGAAGCGACGCGAACTCGTCATCACCTCGGGCTCGAAGTGGGCATCGGTCAGCGTCGGCAGGATCCCCACCATCGCGGGCCGGGCGTCGTAGCGGGCAGCGGCACGCCGAATCTCTCCGAGGCAATCCACGCACTCGCGCTGCAGGCTCGAAAAGGAATCCCCCGCCAGGGGCCCGTGGCGCAGGTTGGCCTCGAGGTTGAAGCGGTTGAGCTCCACGGTGAGACGCGGATCGGTCGAATCCCGCAGAAGGTCTTCGGCGCACATCGCGGGTCGACCCTCGTCGTCGACGAGGGAGAGCTCGAGCTCCGCGCCCAGCGATGCCTCCCCCTCGCCGAAGCCCGGCCGCGAGAGCAACGCCTCGAGCACGTCGAGGCTTTCTTCGAGGCGCTTCGCGAAGGCGCGGCGATCCTCGTCGTCGAAGACCGTCCTATCGATTTCGAGACCCATCGGCGGTCGACTCTACCCCGTCTGGCTGGTTTGACCGCCGACTCGCTCGACTAGAACTGCGCGCGCAGGAATCGAATCAGATCCGTCGAGGTGACGAGGCCCTCGAGGTTCCCGTTGCCATCGACCACCGGCACCGCGTGAATACTCCCATCCGACAGCGCGTCGGCCGCCTGGGCGATGGTCGCGTTCGCGGGCAGGGTCGTGAGATCGGTGCGCATCAGCTTCTCGATCGAGAACTGATGATCGAGGTAGGCGTCCATCGAGCGATCGTCGGAGTTCACCCCCTCGACGCTGATGCCCAGGATGTCGGAGGCCGAAAGGATACCGACGAGCTTCTTGCCCGAGACCACGGGCACGTGGTGAAAGCCGTTCTTGGAGAGGAGCTTGCGCACGTCGCTCACCTTCTCACCGATGTGCGTGGTCTCGACGTCGCGGGTCACAATCTTCGAAATCGGCTCGTTCTTCTTCATTGCTTCCTCTATTCCCTTGGATGCTTTGAGGGGGTGTCGGACGGAGCCCGGGAGCAGTCGGCGCCCTTGCGCCGGCGAGCGGCGTCCACCCGACTGGGATCGCACGGACCGTGCCAACGGGCGCGGGCCCAGATCCGTTCCCGTCGCAGCTGGCGAACCCACGCGGGACAATCGAGCCCGACTTCGGGGCAATCTGCCCCGAATGAGAATCTCGCCCGGCGCGTGTAGGCTGGCGGTGGGAACACGCACTCCGGGTGGAAGAGAGCCATGGGTATCGCAGCGAACGAACTCGAACGACTCGAGACGGCCTTCGCCGTGCTCTACCGCGACGGCACGCACGTCTACAAGCTGCGCAAACCGATCGCCGTGTGGGCTGGTGGCGAACTACGCGACATGCGTTCGCTCGAAGCGAGGCGCGAGGCGTGCGAGCGCGAAGCCCGACTCAACGAGGAGCTGGCTCCCGAGGTCGCTTCGCAGGTGATTCCCGTGGTGCGGGACAGCGGTGGCACGCTTCGCATGAGCGACGCGGAACGGGCCTCGGAAGAGATCGTCGACTGGGCCCTGCGCATGGAGAGGCTGCGCGACGCCGACCGCATCGACCGACGCCTGGCCGCGGGCATCCTCGACGAAGGGCGCCTCGATCGGGTGGCGCACCGGCTCGCAAGCTTCCACGAACGCGCGCGCGTAGACGGGGGCGGAACTTCCCGCGATCCGATCGATCGCCTCTACGACCAGATCGGATTGCGCCTCGTGCGCGAAGCCCCCGAAGGACCTTCGACGCCGCTTCCCGGCGAGGTGGCGAAGGTCGAAGCCTGGCAGCACAACTTCCTCGAAGCCCAGGCCGAACGCTTTCGCCGCCGGGCCCACAACGATTCGCTGCGAATCGGGCACGGCGAACTCGGCCTCGACCACGTCTTCGTTGGCAACGATGGAGACGTCCACGTGCTCGCCGGCCTCGAGATGATGGGCGCCGAACTTCGCGACACCGACGTCGTCGCCGACGTGGCGCTGTTGACCAGCGACCTCGCGGCCCGGCATCGCGTCGATCTGGCCGAGCGCTTCGTCGCCGAGTACGCCGCGCTCACCAACGACTTCGATCTCTATCCGCTGATCGACTTCTACGCGAGCTTGCGCGCGACCCAGCGCGGCAAGCTCGAGTGGTTCGCCGCCGATCTGTTCGAAACAGCGCCGCACCAGGACCACGAGGCGGCGGAGCGCGCACGCGCGCGGGCTCGGGCCTTCTTCACCCTCGCCCTCGCCGCTCGGGGACGCTCGCTACTGCCCCCGAGCGTCGTCGCGATGGGGGGACAGGTGGCCAGCGGCAAGAGCACGGTGGCGCGGCACATCGGGCGCCGCATCGGCGCGCCGGTCGTGAGCAGCGATGCGACCCGCGACCATCTGCTCGGAGGCCGCCTGAACGAGGATCTGCACGAGGTGCGGTGGGAGCAGGCGTACGAAGACGGCTTCGGGGTGCGCGTCTACGACGAGGTGCTGCGACGCGCGGGCGAGGTGCTCGCCTCCGGGCGGCCCGTCGTGATCGACGGATGCTTCCGCTCCGCCGAGCAACGCGCGAGCGCGCGTCACCTCGCCCAGCAGTTCGGCCACCCCTTCCTCTTCGTCGAGGCCACGGTGTCGCGCGAGACCCAGCAGCAGCGACTACTGGAGCGCACCGATCGCGACGGCGTCGCCCCCGAGGTGTGGAGCGACATCGCAAGCGAGCTTCGCGCGCAGTGGCAACCCGCAGACGAACTGCCGCGGGCGGAGTACCTGCTGCTCGACACCGGCCTTCCCATCGACGAGAACGCCGACACCATCGAAGAGCGCCTCGCGACCTGGCCGGAAGATCTGCTGGGCTGAACGAGGAAGGGGCGGCGATCAGACGCCGAGCAGGGTCACCACTTCGGCGTGGTTGGCCGCGACGTGATCCGCTTCCGCCTCCGCACTGGTGTCGTCGTTCATCGCCGTGATGCGGATCGTGCCCATACCGACGCCGCGAGCGCCCGCGATGTCGGTGCGACGCAGGTCACCCACGTGCACGGCTTCCTCGGCGCGAACCCCGAGCCCTTCGAGAGCGGCCTCGAACACGCGCGGATGCGGCTTGGGCAGGCTCCACTCGTCGGAGAAGATGGTGACGCCCAGCGGTTCGAGCAGACCGTGTCGGTCGAGCAGCTGTCGAACCACCCGGCCGGGGGTAAGCCCCGTGTCGCAGATCAAGGCGCAACTGATGCCGGCATCGCGTAGCCGCTCGAGGGTTTCGCGCGCGCCCTCGATCTCGCAGACGCGTCCGGAGTGCGAGGCCTCTTCGAACGCCTGGAGCAGGCCGGCGAAGCCGACGCCTTCGGGTTCGAGGCCGAGTTCTTCGAGGGCCCAGTGCGCCACCTCGCGGGCCCCGGTGGCCACCTGCCCCGACCACAGGTCCATGTGCCTCTGCCAGGCGGCGTCGAAGGCGCGGCGCGCCTCCTCGGGTTTCGGGTCGAGCCCCGCCGCATGCGCGGCGTTCGCGAGCGCCTCGACCCGCAACCCATGCGCGACCTGCCAGTCGGCTTCGTAGATCAACGTCTGCCAACAATCGAAGGTCACGGCACGCACGGCTTGCGGGAAGGCACTCACTTCTGGTTCATCCTTCTTCTACTTCGATTTCTACCCGTCTATGCATGGGACCGGAGGGAAGGCCCGGGGCATCACGATGATGCCCCAGGCCCGGGACGACCACCGCACGCGCGTATGGGATCAGGCGGCGGCGCGCGCCGCGGTGGAAGCGCTGAAGAACTCGCGCTGGGTTCAGTGACCCACCAATCGGCCGTACACCGTGGTCAGGACTTCCGGGAGTTTTTCGGGGTGAGGTAGGACGTGCCAGGCGCCGGGGCCGAACGTCGGCGGCAGGGTGTCGCGCGCAATCGCATCGACGGCGAGGGCGTGGGCGCTCACGCCGCTGCGTTCGGCGTCGCGCAGCGCCTGGCGCACGTCCGCCATGCCGTAGCGGCCCTCGTAGCGGTCGTAGTCGGTCGCCTTGCCGTCGCTCACCAGCAGCAGCAGGCGCTTGTCGACCGGTTCGGCGGTGAGACTCGCCGTGGCATGGCGGAGCGCGGGGCCGATCCGGGTATAACCCTGGGGTTCGAGCATGCCGAGTCGTCCCCGTCCGAACTCCCAGCTCTCGCGCCAACCCCTCACCTCGAACACGCGGCAGACGTTGCGGGTATTCGACGCAAAGGCGAGCACCTGCAACGCGTCGCCGAGTTGCTCTGCAACCTCGCCGAGCACGAGGACCGCGTCGCGCGAGACGTCGAGCACGCGACGATTCTCCACCCACGAGTCGCTCGACAGCGAGATATCGAGCAGCACCGTTGTGGCGATGTCGCGCCGGCGCTTCGTCTGGCGTTCGTAAAGGCGCGGATCGTCGCCGCGGCCGGCCTTCACCTGAGCGTGGTTGTCGACCAGGGCGGAGAGATCGACGTCTTCACCGTCGAACTGTCGACCGACAGGTTCGCGGCGCACGCGATGGATTTCGAGGCGCCGGGTGAGTTCGCGGATCAGCCGGCGGTTGCGCGCGAGGGCTTCGCGCGCCCACACGCCATCGCCGCGCGGCAGCTTCGAGGGGTAGACGGTGCACCAACCCGGGCGATAGCGGCGGCTGCGGAAGTCCCATTCGTCGTAGGGGATGCCGCGTTCGTCGGGGTCCACCCGACCGACGTCCGGGATGTCGAGGCCGAGCTGCACGTCCGCGCGCAGCACCGAGTGGGCCGCGTCGCCGCCGCGGATCACGTCGCCCAGGTCGACTTCCTCGAGGGCTTCGAGCTGGGCGTCGAGTTCGTCGGCGCCGTCGAGATCGCGCACGCCCCCGGCATAGCTGTCGGCCGTTTCGACCTTCTCGAACATGTGGGCGGGGGCGCCGCGCTCCTTCTCCTCTTCGTCGAGTTCGACGCGACGCAAGCCTTCGACCGCGGGGGCTTCGGCTTCGGTCTCGACATCGCTGCCCGGGGGTTCCTCGCCGGGAGAGGCGCCTTCGGGGACGGGCTCGAGATCCTCGAGCCAATCGCCCCAGATCGCGATGGCGGGGCTTTCGGGGCCGCGGGCGGTCTCGCCGCGCACGGCGTCGACCAACACCACGTCTTCCCAGGGACGCGCCCCTTCGAGGACCGCGCGACGGGCCTGCTCGAGATACATCGCACGCCCGCGCAAGCCCTCGAGGGGCGGCCGGCTTCGAAGTTCAGCCGCGATCGCGCGGGCATGGGCTGCTTCGAAGGCGGGGAACTCCTCGCTGAGCCAATCACACGCTTCGCGCGCGACCCGGAGTGATGCGAAGGGATCGTCGAGGTCGCACGTACGCCCGCGCGTCCGCCTTCGCATGGCCGCCGACACGAGGGTTCGTACGAGCAGGATCTCGCGGTTCTCAGCGTGCGTCTCGGCGAAATCGATCGACCGCGGAAGCAACAGGTCGCGGCCGCGCACGCCACCCGCGTCGCGGGCCACGCGCACGCGCACCGGCTCGGCGGCCACGAGTTGCGCGAGCACCGTGAGGGATCGCTGCTCGTCTTCGAGTGCAACCGCGTGCGTCGAGGCCGCGTCGGCCGACGCATCGCGCAGCTGGAAGCGACGCCACAGCGCCAGCAACCCCTTGAAGACGCCCTCTTCCCAATCGAGTTCGAGTCGAGACGGCGGCATCGAAGGACCCGCGCGCTAGAACGCGAGAGCGACGAGGTCGCGCAAACCCTGCGCAATCTCTGTGTCGTCGGTCAGGGATTCGACGATGGCGGCATTGCACGCGGCGCGCGGGGCCATGCCGCCTTCGATCAGGCGCGCGGCGTTCACGAGCAGGCGCGTCGACGGCGCTTCGGCGAGGCCGAGCGGTTCGACCTCGCGCAACTTCCCGCCGAGGGCGACCAGCCGCTTCGCCATCGCGGGCTCGACCCGGGTCTCACCGCACAGGATCTCGCGCTCCACCGCGGCTTCGGGGTAGTCGAGGGCGATCGCGAGAAAGCGCTGCCGCGTCGATGGTTTCAGCTCCTTCAACCCGCGCTGGTACCCCGGGTTGAAGCTCACCACCAGCATGAAGCCGGGCGCCGCTTCGATCTCCTCGTCGTGGCGTTCGACGAAGAGCCTGCGCCGATGATCCGAGAGCGGATGCACGACGACCACGACGTCGCTGCGGGCTTCGGCGAACTCGTCGAGGTAGAGGATCGCGCCCTCGCGAACCGCCCGCGTCACGGGACCGTCCTGCCAGACCGTGTCGCCGTCGCGCACGAGGTAGCGCCCGGTGAGGTCGACCGCCGAGGTGTCGTCGTGGCACGCCACCGTGATCAGCGGCCGACCGAGACGCGCGGCCATGTGCTCGACGAGACGCGACTTCCCGCAGCCCGTCGGGCCCTTCAGCAGCAGGGGGACCTGCTGCCGAAAGGCCGTCTCGAACACCTCGCACTCGTTCGCGACCGCGCGATACCAGGGCATCATCACGGATTCGGTCTCGACCTGTGCGTGGGCACCCACCGATCAGCTCCCGCCGATGGCTTCGTCGTTCGGCAGCCCGTACTGGATGAAGTTCCAGATGAAGAGCCCGATCCCGGCGCTGAGCAGGAGCGCAGCCAACACGACTCCGCCGAAGTGCACTTCCACGGCTTCCTGGACGGCCAGGAAGTCCATGCCAATGCGGCGTTCCATGTAGACCTGGGCGATGCCGGCGACGGCGAACGCGCCCGTCATCCCCATCATGCCCACGTTGCTCACCCAGAACGCCCACTCGGGCATCCAGCCGTCATACAGCTTGCGACCGGTCATCAAAGGCATGGTGTAGGTGATGATCGCGAGGACGATCATCGCGTACGCGCCCCAGAAGGCCATGTGGCCGTGCATCGCGGTGACGATGGTGCCGTGGGTCCAGATGTTGACCTGCGGCAGGGTGTGGGCGAAGCCGAGGAAGCCCGCGCCCACGAAGGACATCACGCCGCAACCGACGGTCCAGAAGAGCGCCATGCGATTCGGGTGGTTCATGCCCCCGCGGCGCGCCATCGCGACCGCGTACATCGCCATCCCGAGGAAGGCCAACGGCTCGAGACCCGAGAAGATCCCGCCGATCCACAGCCAGTATTCGGGAGTGCCGATCCAGTAGTAGTGGTGGCCGGTTCCCAGGATGCCCGACATGAACGTCAGCCCGATGATCACGTAGAGCCACTTCTCGATCACTTCGCGGTCGACGCCCGTGAGCTTGATCAAGAGGAAGGCCATGATGCCGCCCAGGATCAGTTCCCAGACGCCTTCCACCCACAGGTGCACGACCCACCAGCGGAAGTACGAATCGATCACCTGGCTCTCGAAGGTCCACATGCCCGGCAGGTAGAGCAGTGCCGCGGCGACGAGGCCCACCAGCAGGACCATCCCGGTGGTGGTGAAGCGCTTCCCGTTCAGCGCCGTCATGCCGATGTTGTAGATGAACAGCAGCACATCGACGACGACCAGATAGTCGAGTTCCCGGGGGATCTCGAGGAACTTGCGCCCTTCCCACCAGCCGAACTGGAAGCCCACGATGGCGATCACGCCGACGACGGCGAGGGCCACGAACTGGATGACCGCGAGCTTCTCACTGTAGAGCTCGCGGTCGGCTTCTTCTGGGACGATCCAATACGCCGCCCCCATGAAGCCGGAGAGCAGCCACACGACGAGCAGGTTCAGGTGCGTCGAGCGCGCGGCGTTGAAGGGGATCCAGTCGTGGAGGACGTCGAACCCCATGTGGGCGAAGCCCATGATGAAACCCATCAGGATCTGCAACACGAAGAGCAGCATCGAGAGGGCGAAGAAGAGATACGCGACCCGCTGAGATCGGAACTTCATGATGCGCTCCTATTTCAAGGTGGTGAGCCAGGCGACCAGCTCGTTTCGGGTGGCATCGGACAGCGCGAGGTTCGGCATCGCCGTGCCCGGTTTGACGGAGGTCGGGTCCGAGAGCCAGCGATCGAGTTCGTCGCGGGTGAAACGTCCGGCGACGCCGTCGAGGGCCGGGCCCACGTTGCCGCCCTCGCCTCCCACGGCGTGGCACGCGATGCAGACCTTGCCGAAGTACTCCGGCCGTCCCGCTGCGCCGCCCGCGGCCGGCAGGCTCGCGGTGACGGTGGCCGGCGCCATGTCGGGTTCGGGCGGGAAGCCATTGGTGTCGATCTTCCCGATCCACTCGAGGAAGGCGATCACGTCCTCGATCTGTTCGGGCGTCCACTCGTACTTCACCATGCGGCGCTGCCCGGGGAACATCGCTTCGGGATCCTTCAAGAAGATCCGCAGCCATTCGTGCCCGCGACGGGCGACCACCTGGGTGAGTTCGGGGGCGTAGTACGCGCCCTCCCCCAGGATCGTGTGGCAACCCATGCAGTTTTCACTGTCCCAGATCATCTTGCCGCGAGCGACCGAGTCCGTGAGCAGATGGGTGTTCTGCCGTTCGTCGACCTGGTTCAGGCTGTCGACGGTGAGTGCAATGAAGATCAGTGAGAAGAAGAGAGTCCCGCCCAGGAAGAACAGACGGGCTTGAGATTTCGTGAGCATCGGCGCACCTCCCCCGTTGTTGGCCCGAACGGACAAGGCCATCGAAGCTGTTGGGCATCTTGAAATGCAATTGCAGGGCCAAGCCTCTGCAGCGCATGAAGAGCACGCGACGGGGCTTCTCGCCCGACACACGGGAGGACTGTCCCAACTCGCGCGAGTGTCTGGGGCTCACCGCCTCCGATGGGGCAATCAGCTCCCGCCCTGCGACGACGTCATGGCGCGTTCGTAGAGCGAAGGCGACATGCGACTGAGCCAATAGGAGATTATTCCGACGCGACCGACGACAAGTTGTCGCGTTCGGCGTTCGAGTGCGCGGTGGATGCGGGCCGCGACGGCGTCGGGCTCCATCGCCTGACCCACTTCTCCCCGATCGGCGCGCGGTGCGCCACCATCTCCGCCGAGGGCGTGATCGCCGATCGCCGTGCGCACGAAGCTCGGGCAGACGAGGGTCACCGAGACCCCATGCGGTCGGACTTCCGCGCGAAGGGTGTCGAAAAGACCGTGAAGCGCGTGCTTGCTCGCGCAGTAGCCGGTTCGTCGCATGAGGGGTGCGAAGCCCGCGACGCTCGACATCACACCGATGCGTCCTCGGGTTTCGATCAGGTGGGGCAGCGCGGCCTTCGTGCAGTGGAGCGCGCCGAAGAAGTTCACGTCCATCACGCGGCGGATGACTTCCGGGTCGGTTTCTTCGAAGGCGCTCACGTGGGTGATGCCGGCGTTGTTGATCAGGGTGTCGATTCGACCGTAGTGCTTCGCCACCTGCTCGATCGCCCGGGCACAAGTGGCGGCGTCGGTGACGTCGCAGGGGATCGAGAAGTCTTCCGCGCGCGCATGCCGTTCGAGGCCCTCGCCATCGCGGTCGAGCAGCGCCACCCGTGCACCATGCGAGGCGTAGGTGCGCACGAGGGCCGCGCCGATCCCCGACGCGGCGCCGGTGACGACGACGACGGGTTCAGGCCCCGCCACGATTCGCCCAGTAGAAATCGAAGACCTCGCGCGAGGTCTTCTGCGGCGTGTAGCCGAAGTCGCTCTTGAGTGCGTCGTTCGCGAGCACCGGGCGGTAGCGCAGGAAGTCGACCTGCTCGGGGCCGTACTGGCTGAGCCCCAGCGGTTTCAACAAGCGCAGCGCCCCTCGAATCAGCCAGGCGGGAATCGCGACGTAGTGCTTGCCCACGATTTCGGCGATCTCGGCCAGCGGCACCGCGCCGTCGCCGGCCAGGTTGAAGATCCCCTTCCGCTCCTCGTGGATGCCCTTGAGCAGGCACGCCACGACATCCCGATCCCAGATGAAGACGAAGGGCGTCGCCGACCCCGCGACCCCGGTGATCACGGGCTTCTGGAAGATGTCGGTGATCTGGTTGTCGACACTCACCCCGAGGATGGTGCCCGGCCGGAAGATCAGCTGTTCGAGTTCGGGATGGGCGTCGCGATACTCGGCCAGCATCTCCTCGACCAGGCGCTTGTGATCCGAGTAGGCGAAGGTCGTGTTGCCGCGGATGGCGTCGCTCTCGTGGATCCACTCGGGGTTGTCGGCGTAGTAGCCGTAGGCGGCACCACTGCTCGTGACGATCAGCCGGCGAACCCCGTGCTTGACGCAGGCGTCGAGCACGTTGCGGGTGCCTCCGACGTCGACCGAATACTCGAACGCACGGGTATCCCCCTTGCCCGGATTCACGATCGCCGCGAGGTGGACCACGGTGTCGACCGCGTGCTCGGCAATGTGCTCTTCGATCGAGGCGTCGCGGATGTCGCCCACCACGTAGGTGACGCCCTCGCGCTGCCGATCCGCGGGGGTCTCGCGCACGTCGAGGGCCACGATGCGTTCGAGGACGCGCGGATCGTCCGCCAGGGCCTCGACGAGGGAATGCCCGATGAATCCCGAGGCGCCGGTGACCAGGACCGAACGCGCCGGGCCACTCACGGCTCTTTCCGAGCTCACGGCTGCTCCTCGGGTTCTTGATGCATCGCCTTGAAGTGCATCAGCCCCGGCGCCCACAGGTGTTCCTGCGAATCGACGTCGACGTGGACCACCGCGCAGCGTCCGGCCTCGATGCAGCGGCGGAGCGCCGGTTCGAGATCTTCTTTGTTCGATACGCGCTCGCCGTGGGCGCCCATGCTGCGGGCGAGTTCGTCGAAGCAGATCTCGCCGAGATCGGCGTTGATCGAACCCTCGGGGCCGACCGGCTTGCGCAGCAGCGTCTCCTCGGGCTTGAGGGTGATCTGCTGGGTGAGCTTCACCATTCCCCACTGGCGATCGCAGATCACGAGAAAGATGACGGGCAGCTCGTTGCGGATGGCCGTCTCGATCTCCTGGGGATGGAAACCCATCGCCCCGTCGCCGATCACGCAATAGACCTGACGCCCGGGGTGGGCGACCTGGGCGCCGAGCGCCTGGGAGACGCCCGCACCCAGCATCCCGAACTTGAAGGTGCCGAGGGCCGAAAGCGGATGCCGCACCTCGTGATAGGTATTGGCCCAGACCGCGGTGTTGCCGCCATCGATCACGATCACGGCATCGTCGTCCATCACCTGCTGGCAGATCACGGGAACGTTCGGCGTGTGGAGGTGGTCGGTGGCCGTATCGAGGGCGGCGTCGAAGGTCTCCCGCTCCTGCTTGCGCTCGGCTTCGATGCCAGCGAGCCAGCTTTCCTGCCGTTCGCGCAGGGCCGAGAGATCGCGCTGCTTGAGTTCGTCGCGCAACGCTTCGAGGAAGCACCCGGCATCGGCCTGCACGGCGAGATCGACCGGCTTGTTCAAGCCGAGCATCTCTTCGTCGATGTCGACCTGCACGTGGCGCTGCTCGGAGGCGCGTCGCCAGTACGGCGGTTTTCCCCACCAGTCGGTCTCACCGAAGCGGGTGCCGAGCGAGAGCACGACATCGGCCTCGTTGCGCACGCGGTTGTTGAGCTCGATGTGGATCATCGGCACCGCGAGGCGCAGGTTCTCGGGAATGGCTCCGCGGCCCGCCCAGCTCGTGGTGACGGGCGCATTCAAGAGCGTGGCCACCTCGAGCAGTGCGCCGTGGGCGAGCGCGTGTCCGACGCCCGACCCCGCGTGGATCATCGCGAGGCCCGAGTCGCAGAGGAGATCCGCCGCCGCCCTCACCTGCTCGGCCGAAGCCACCGTGGGCTCCGTGCGCCGGTAGGCCTCGGGCACCTGAAGCATCACCGGGGTGACTTCCATCTCGCCGTTCACCAGATCTTCGGGCACGTCGAGGTGCACGACCCCCGGCCGGCCACGGAACGACTCGCGCAGTGCGCGGCGCAGCAGTTCGGGGATGCGGTCTGCGGCGTCGACGCCGCTCGACCACTTGGACATCGCGGAAATCGTCCCCACCTGGTCGAAGTGCTGATAGGTACCACCGCGGTCGGGGCGAATGATCCCGGTGCGACGGCTGCTGGTGATCAGCAGCACGCGATTGCCCTCACCCTGCTCGACCGCAACGCCCGGCAGCGCGTTCGCGACTCCGGGACCGTTGCTCGCGATGCAGACCCCGAGTTTGCCCGTGGTGCGCGCATAGGCGCCGGCCATGTGGAGTGCACTCGTCTCGTGGCGCGGCGTGATCAGCCGAATCCCGTGATCGCGCAGGGATTTCGTGAGCTGCAGGTAGGTGCCGTCGATGATCCCGAACACGGCTTCGACGCCCTCGGCGCGAAGCATGCGTCCGATCAACTCACCGCCCGTCATCGTTTCGTTCTGGGGGTTGCTCATGATGCCTCCTTACTTGCGGACGAAACCCTTCGAATAGGGAAAACCGAAGCTCTTCTCGATTGTCGCGAACTGGCTCGGATGCAGATATGCGAGCACCGGGTGCTCGTGGACGAGCTCGCTGTCGGTCACCTCGGGGTTGCGAATCGCGTCGCGCTCCGCCCAGGCGGCCACGACCTCGCCGATGATGAAGTGGTCGGCACCGAGATCGTCGATCACGCGCACCAGGCGGCACTCGACATGGAGCGGGCAGCCCTCGAGCAGCACGCCGTCGACCTCCTTGGCGGGGAAGGTCTTGAGTCCGCGCATGGCCTTCTTTTCACCATCGTCGCAGCGAGGCGTCGCAGCGGCGCTCGTCTGAACGATGTGACGCGGGGTCGGCCAACTCACGGTAAATTCACGCTCCCGCTCGATGTTGCGGTGGGTGGCGTGTGAGGCGCGGCAGACGAAGCCGAAGTGCCCCGGGGTGAGCTGCACGATCTTGTGCTTGGGGGCGAAGTCGAAGGAACCGTCGGGTTCGCGGGTGCCCACCATCACCAGGGGCGCCACCGCGAAGACGTGGTCCCACAGAGCGCCATCGAGTTCGAGCTGAACGAGTTGCGACATTTCCCACCTCCCTGAATCGGCCGCGGCACCGCGCGGACGTCGGGCGGGCGGCGGGTCTGTTCCTGCTGGCTATCCACGAGCCATCCACAAGCCATCCACAAACCACCGCAAGAAGCGCGCCAGAGCGAATCGCCCCGGATCGGCCCGAGGAGCCGCAGGGGTGGGAAGGACTGCCTCGTTCCGCCGCCCCGGGGCGCCACAATGGGGCGCGATTCGCCACCAACGCGACTAGACTGGGACCTGCTCCATCGCAGCCCGGGCCCCGCTGCCCCGATCGAGAGGATGAAGGAAATGGATTGCCCCAAATGCAACGGCGAAATGAACGAGCGGAAGTTCCGCACCCTCGAGGGGCTCGTCCTCTTCGATCAGTGTTCGATGTGCAAGGGCTTCTGGTTCGACAACGGCGAGGCCGAGAAGCTGAAGGACGCCTACGAGCCCGACTTCATCGACAGCGGCGACCCCGAGACCGGCAAGGAATTCAACAAGATCCGCGACATCGACTGCCCGCGCTGCGGCGACCGCATGGAGCTGGTGAACGACGAGAAGCAGCGCCACATCCAGCTCGAGGTCTGTCGCGCCCACGGCGTCTACATGGATGCCGGCGAGTTCCGCGACTTCAAGAACGAAACCGTGATGGATGCCTTCCGAGGGGTCGCGGCGTTCATTCGCGGGGAGTGATTCGCGCTCGATCTGCCAACCAGAGCCGCGACATGCTGAACACCACGATCGCACGGGTCGACGAGGCCGACGTTCCGCGGCTTCGCGAGTGGCTGGCTTCCCTCGCCGAGCGGCGAGAGGAGCTCCGCGAGAGCTATCGCACCCAGGGGACCCGCGCCGAGCAGTTCTTCCTGATCCGCACACGCCGAAACCCGATCCTCGTGCTCATCTCCGAACTCGATGATGTAGAGGAAGGCACGAAGACCTTCCTGACTTCGGAGCTCCCGATCGACCTCGAGTTCAAGACCCTCTACCAGGGGATCTCACCCGAGGAGGCCGACGTCGAGTTGCTCTACGACTCGACGGAACACTTTCCCGTCGCCAAGCGCTGAGCCCGCAGCCAAGATAGAGCCGTCAGCCACGAGAGAGCCGTCAGCCAAGATAGAGCCGTCAGCAAAGATAGAGCCGTCAGCGGTGGGAGCGAAGCTGCAGGTGCCGCCTGCGTGCGGCGCGAGTGGCTTCGCGCTCCTCTTCGCTTGCTCGAGTGAAGCCGGGGATGGCTTCTTCGAGCCGATCGATCGGCAGCACCTGCGATGAAGGGAACTCGCTCTCGCTGAGTGCCCCCTGCACTCCATCCCATCGCAGCATGAAGGTGCCGCGGCGAAGCGCGCCCGTATCGAGCCAGTTCACATGCCCCGGATCGCTGCCGCTGATGACATAGTAGAAGGCACCGTCGGGCGATTCGTGAGACTGGGTAGTCGTGAGACTCGAAACCTGGTTGCCATGTTCGAGGGAGGCGTACCACATGTCGGTCAGCTGGATGGCCTGATAGGGCGCGCGGGTCTTCGGTACGCGAACGACGAGTGCCTCATCTTGGGCGAGTTCGAAGTAGCCGCCGCTCATCCAGCGCCCCTTGGCACCGCCCAGGCGGTAGGTGTCGATGGGCGGTGTGGCCTGGTTACCGGGGCGGCCCTGCATGTAGCGATGTGCAACGAAGCGCGGCCAGTTGCGAGCCGTGGCCGAGAACATCACCGCCGCAGCGCGCATGCGCTGGGCGAGTTCGTCAGCTGATTCCTGTGGTCGCCTTCTCCCCTCGTATCCCACCCGGTCGATGTGAACGTCACCCGTCCGCTGTTCGTTCCAGTCTCCATAGATGTGGCGAACGAAGAGCGTCGTCACGTCCTCGGGGTTCGAGAGCCAGTTGCCCTCGCGGGGTTCGGCCGAAACCCAGAGTTCGAAGGATCCATCCTCTTCGAGCTGCAGTTCTTCGAAGGTGTAGAAGCCGGCTGAGCGCCCGGTTCCGTCCCACGGTCGCCCGGCGTAGAGCTGAAACTCCACGCGCGTCGCGGAACCGAGCTCGCCCCATATGCGGTAGGTCTCACCGCCGCGAACGGGGCTGAAGGCGTAGCGCTGGTCGGGGTTGTCGCCGCCTTCGCGCAGCCACCAATCGAGGATGCGGAAGTAGGGATAGTCGGCGTCCTGCAGGATCTCCGCCTCCATCCCCTTGGCGAAGGCGCGCAGCACGTGGCGGTAACCTCCGACTCGTTCGGCCTCGTCGCCAAAGGACGGCATCTTGCGGATGTCGTCTTCGAGGAGACGCAGGGCTTCGACGAGTTCGTCGAAGGCGGCGGCGAGTTCGTCGCCAGCATCGGCCGCCTGTTGGGAGGGCAACGCAACGGGGTTCGAAGCGTCCGCATGACGACAGCCCACGATGGAGACGAACCCGCAAACGAAAACCCCCGCCAACAACCAACGCGGTGTTCGGCAACTCATTTCACCCTCCCATGTCCCGGGTCCGTGGCGCCGAACGATAGTGCACGACACCGACGAATGATCCGGTTCCGAAGGGAGTCAAGGGAGTTCAGGGGAATCCGCCAGCGGTCCGAACTCGTTTCGCATCTCCTCTCGGATCGCGTCGAGGATCAACGGGATGTCCCGTTGCTGTACGACCGGCGCGAAGGCGCGCAGGGCCGGCTTTGCACGAAACTCGTCGCTCAACACGACCTCCATGCGAAGGACTTCGGCGAAGACCAGACCCGGGATACGACTCGGATTGCGAAGCACGTGTGGTTCGGGTTCGTTTCCGCAGACCGCCTCGATCTCCTCGCGCTCGGCGGGCTCGAGTCGCTCGCCGGGAACGAGCCATGGAATGATCTGCGTGCCGAGCTGCACGCTTCGACGCCTTACCAGATCGGCATCGGGCAGGTGTGCGCCCGAGTCCCACCAGAGGCGATCGACGGACAACATCGCCGCGTTGCCGAGCGGTGCGTCAACGGCACCGAGGAAGCGCAACGACTGCTCGAACCAACCGTCGACCGCCCGCGCGTAGACGCCTTCGGACACGTCATTGCCCGCGCTGATGATGGGGCCGACGAGCTTCGCACCGAGCAGGTTCGAATAGAGGTCTTCCGGCGAGAACGCCGATGCCCGCTCCGGAAACGCGTCGAGCGACGACCAGCCATACCAGGTGGCGATCTCGTGCCAGATCGAGAGCTGAAAGCCCGCAAAGACAGCCAACGCCGCAGTGAGGTCGCGGCGTCCGACGACGCGAATCAGTTCGGGGGAAACCGGCTCGAGCACGAAGCGGCGATGGCCTCCTTCGTCGTCGGGCAGATCGATTACCGCGCCGGTTTCGAGGGCACGCCCGATGCGGGTTCCCAGGTAGAGCGTCCAATCGGCGTAGTCGCGTACGTGCGCCGTGTCGATGAAGCCACCGCGGCAGGTATAGACGAGGCCGTTCTTCTCGCTCCCGACGATGATGTCCTGGCCGCGTTGCCCCACGTCGTAGTTGTGACGTCCGATGTCGTCGGGTGATCGAATGTTCCCGATCGACACGGCGGGGATGGGGACCGGTCCGACGCGCACCCGTAGGTTCGACCCGAATGCGCAACAGGGTCGAAGACGCTCGCGAACGGGGATGACGGGCACTTCGTCTGCGCGCTGATCTCGACGCAAGCCCAGGGAATCCGTCGCCAGCAATGCCGCAGCATCGAGGGCGTCGGGGCGATGCGCGGTCTGCCATCGCGGCGTGGTCGTACAACCCAACATCGTGAAGATCCAGAGCCACGCGAGTGCGTAGCGCACGACCCTCGCCGGGGATGCTCGGAGCGACCGCACGTCGGCGGCCTTCGTCATCGAGTCGTCCACTCGGGCATCGTCTGGTTCTTGACCGCGTTCTCGAACTCGGCCACGCACTCCGCGATCAGTTGATTCGCGGCGGCACGACTTCCGAAACCCTGAACTTCGACCGCACCGCCGGGGCGCGAGTGCCGATACCAATGCGCCAGGATCTCTCGAACACCCGGGTAGCGCTCCTCGAGTTCCGCGACGTCGCGCACGTCCGACATCGGTGCGCCGGGAACCACCGCGAGCACCTTGTCGTCGCGCTCGAGCCGATCGACCATCCGAAGCAAGCCGATCGCGTGCGCCCGCACCACGCTGCCCCGCGAGATCCTCGGGCCGAGCACCAGAACGTCGACGGGTTCGCCGTCCCCTCCGAGCTCTGCGGAGAGCAGTGTGCGCGGAATCATGCCGCCGTTGGCCGGCCAGGGCAGATACGGAATGCTGACCGGCTGATCGTCCTTCTCCTCACGAATGAGTCTTCCGTTGGCGCGAACCTCCCATTTCTCGTTGCTACCGACCGGATTCTCGATCACCACGTGAATCGTTCGATCGGCGTTCACCGCGGCCTGATCGTAGAGGTAGTTGCCGTGCGCACACGCGATGGCCAGGCCGCCGAGCATCACGATCGCCAGAACGGGGTGGCTGGGAAACCCGGATCGACTGCGGTTCAATCGCCGGGGCAGGACGGCAGAGCGGGCTTCGTCGAGCATGGCGAGAGCATGCTCCTTCTGCGTTGCCGGTGACAACACCGCACCCGGAGTTTTCGACACTCCAATCGGTGCACCTGGGAAGCGACGATGCGGATACGGACGGCTTCGAGGGGGTTGCGAGAACATCGCAAGCGGCGCATCGCCGTCACGATCGCGGTGGCGTTCCTCGTCGGCCCGAACACCGCGTGTACCCATACCCGACACACGGTGGAGCCCTACCGAAGTGAGGCCGACGAGGCGAGTGCACTCACCTCACGTGCCACGGCCGAATGCGAACGGCGCACTCCGCCATCGCGACGACTCCCGAAGCGGGCATTCGTCACCGACGGCTGCTCGGTGTGGCCCGACGGCGAGCACTACGTCGCATGCTGCGTCGAACACGACATCGCCTATTGGTGTGGAGGCAGTCGCGAGGAACGTCGCGCGGCGGATCGGGAGTTCGGCGCGTGCGTCTCTCGGGCCTCTTCTTCCCTTCTCGGCTCCATGATGCGTTGGGGGGTTGCAATCGGCGGTCATCCGGTCTTTCCGGTTCCCTACCGCTGGGGATACGGTCACCCCTATCGAGGCGGGTACCCCGCCAGCAAGCGAGCACAGGACGACCACGCCACCGCAGCGGAATGAAGGCGTGGTGCCGAGGCGACAGGTTGGGCATCGTGTTGGAAGCACTGCCACCTCACGCGCCCGAGGACGACTGATCATGGTCACAGTCTTGTTTCGCTCTCGCCTTGCTTCGCCGAAGGACCCCGCATACGACGAGTGGGCGCCGAAGATCTTCGAGCTGGCGAAACAGAGCCCCGGCTTCGTTTCCTTTCGCATGTTCGAAGGCGAGGACGGCGACCGTCTCTCGGTGATCGAATTCGATTCCCTCGAGGCCGTCGATGCGTGGCGAGAGCACCCAGAACACCTGGAGGCCCAGAAGCTCGGGCAGGCGAGCTTCTACTCGGAGTATCACCTGCAGGTGTGTGAGCAGGTGCGTTCGTATTCCTTCGAGGACGGCGAGCGGACGGTTCACATCCCGTAGGGTCGAGCGATGGATCTCGTCTTCATTCACGGCCCGCCGGCCTGCGGAAAGCTCACCGTCGCGCGCGCCCTCGCGGAATCGACGGGCATGCGGCTCTTCCACAACCACCTGACGGTGGACCTCGCGCTCTCGCTCTTCGACTTCGGGAGCGAGGGTTTCGTACGGCTGCGCGAGGCGGTCTGGCTCGAGGCGTTTCGCGAGGCAGTGCGGCAAGAGGTGTCGTTGATCTTCACCTTCAACCCCGAAGCGACGGTGGCGGGCGACTTTCCCCAGCGTGTCGACGAACTCGTGCGTTCCCTCGGCGGGCGGGTCTGGTTCGTCGAGCTTCGCTGCCCCGACGAAGTCGTCGAGGCGAGGATCGAAG
This sequence comes from Myxococcota bacterium, assembly GCA_028278345.1. Lineage (GTDB taxonomy): Bacteria > Myxococcota_A > UBA9160 > UBA9160 > UBA4427 > DUBZ01. The sequence goes on along the minus strand of JANQEL010000121.1, from coordinate 32,131 downwards.
CGACCAGCCGAGCCGAATTCGGCAAGCTCAACTCCCTGCAGGAGTATCGAAAGCTCCGAGCGGCCGGCGCGTTCGACTATCCCCCGCTACCGCCACCGCTCGTCTCCCTCGACACGAGCGAATTCGCGCCGGAAGCCGCAGCCGCGGCGGTCGAGGAAGCCCTCACACTGCAAGGCGGCGGAGATGGGTGAACCGGGAGACTTCGCATCGCTTCGCCTCTGCCTCGCTTCGCGCGATCTCCAGGCAGCACTCGTCGAGATGGCGCGCGAGGTCCACGCCGCGGGGGATCCGCGCTACGACCCGGCCCTCGAGGACGTGAACGCACACCTCGACCGCGTCGAAATGTTCGAACGCGGAGAACGACTCCCTCCGAATTGCGTGCAGATGAGCGAGTACTGGTTGATGAACGGCGGTCGCATGCTCGGTGCAATTCGTATTCGCTACGAGCTCAACGCCTTCCTGCTCCGGGACGGCGGCCACATCGGCTACGACATCCGGCCCAGCGAGCAACGCAAGGGCTGCGCGACCCACATGCTCGGTCTGGGCCTCGAGAAATTGCGCCGAGCCGGGATCGAGCGTGCACTCCTCACGACCGACCCCGACAACGTCGCTTCGCAACGCGTCATCCTGGCGCATGGCGGGGTGCGCGGCGGCCGCAGTTTTTCACCTGCTAGCGGGAACGAGATGTTCCAATACTGGATCGAGCTCTAGCCGGCGCTCTTCTCCCCCAACACCACCGGCAACTCGTCCACGCCGCGGAAGACCCCGGTGTGCCGCCACACGAGCGGAGCGTCGTGGAGGCGCACCTCGGGGAAGGTCTCGAAGAGCACCTGCAGCATCACCCGCGCTTCGAGGCGGGCGAGGCTCGCGCCGAGGCAGAAGTGGGCGCCGAGTGCGAAGGAGAGCGGTGCCGTGGTCTCGGGAGTGCGCGTCCAACGCCAGGGGTCGAAACGGTGGGCGTCTTCGTAGACACGCGGGTCTCGATTGGCGGCCGCCAGCAGCACCATCACGGGAACGCCGGCCGGCACCTTGTAGCCGCCGAGTTCGAGGGGCTCTTCGAGCATGCGCGCGATCAGGTGGGTCGGGGTCTCGAAGCGCAGGAACTCCTCGACGACGGCTTCGAGGGGCAGCGTCCCATCCAGCATGGCTTCGATGATCTCGCGCTCGGGGAGGAGCGCCGTGAGACCGTTGGTGAAGAGATCACGCGTCGTGCGATGACCCGCCGAGTAGAGGGTCGCGGCCAGCGAGAGCAGCTCGCTCTCGGTCAGACGTTGGTCGTCGTCTTCCGCGGCGAGCAGCGCACTCAAGAGATCGTCTTGCGGCTCCGCGAGACGTTCGGCGACGAGTTCGCGGAACGTCGCGTGCATCTCCTCCGCCCCGGCGACGGCGTCGGCGAGTTCTTCTTCGGTGTTTCCGGTTCCCAGTAGCTTCGAGACCCGATCGGCCAGGGTCGTGAGGCGATCCCGATTGTCGACCGGAACGCCGAGCAGTTCCGAGATGACGAGCGACGGCACTTCGTGGGCGTAGCGGCGGATCAGATCGATCGGTTGGTCGGCGGGAAGCCCGGCCAGGAGTTCGCCCGCGATCTTCCGCACGAAGGGTTCGAGGTTGCGCGTGCGACGCGGGGTGAACGCCATGCCGACCAGCTTGCGCACCTGGGTGTGGCGTGGCGGATCGATGAAGTTGATGCGATGCGACATCTCTTCGCGAGCCGCCCCTTCGGGCAATCGCAGGCGATAGCCCTGGGCCATGAAGCCGGTGCGCGTGGCCGAACTCCGCAGCAGGCGCTCCGCCTCGGGATGTCCGAGGACGACGTAGCTCTCCCCCGAGCGCTGCACCGGACCGTGCTCGCGGGCCCGCGCGTAGAGCGCGTAGGGATCGGCCTCGCCCTTCAACTGCCCCAACTCGAACTGAACGGGTCGTGCTTCCATCCTGCTCCTCCGGCTCGCGAGCAATCGCAGCTGCGCGCTGCTGTATGATCCCGCAGATCGCCGACGCGCCCAAACCCCTGGAGCCCCCTATGCCGCCCACCCCGATCGAAACCGAAGCCCTCGAAACCTACGAACGCTTCGTCGCCCTGCGCGACGAGATCGACGCCGGACGCGCGCGCTGGGCACAGGCGGCGGATTTCTTCACCGAGGATGCGGCCTACATCGATCCCGCATGGGGGCGCATCGAAGGACGCGAAGGCATCCGCGCCTTCTTCGAGCAATCGATGGCCGGCCTCACGGGCTACGGATGGTCGACTCCGGAGAACTGGACGATGGCCAGCGGGCACCGCGTGGTATCGCAATGGGATCAGGTGCTCGGCGAGAAGCGGGGCGGCGAACCGTGGATGGTCGCCGGCCTCTCGATCCTCTACTACGCCGGCGACGGGCTCTTCTGCTACAGCCACGACATGCTCAACATGACGCACATCGGGCAGACGATGCGCGACATGGAGTGGCAGCCGCCGGCCGAGTTCAACATGCCGCCGCGCAACCCGAACCGCGACATCTCGCTACCCGCGGCGTGGGCACACCTCGATCCGACGCGGGCGAAGAAGACGGTCTAGACGTCGAGGCCTGCGTCGCGCAGCAACGCCATGACGCTACGCCGCATCACCGCCGTGGCCCGGGCGACCGAGAGGTCGCGCCCCCCGCGCATGTGTTCCCAGGTGAGCGGGGCCATCGCGCTGGTCAGGGCTTCGAGCAGTTCGCGTCGTTCTGCCGCACGCAAGCTCGAAAGATCTTCGGCGAGCATCTCCTCGAGCATCCGTCGATTGATCTCGAGCCCCTTGCGAGAGATGCGGATCGCCTCTTCGGAGATCGACCCCACGAGGGCCTGGGCCGTCAGCGCGCGCGTGTAGGGTGTGCAATCTTCGAGAAAGCGCGCACGCACTCCGATGAAGGCACCGATGCGCTCCTCGAGCGCTCCGACCTTCGGCACTTCGTCGAGCAGGGGGGCCGCCCGTTCGATCCCCACCTCGAGCACCGCGTCGTAGAGTTCGGCGAGATCGGCGAAGTGGTTGAAGATCGAGCGCCGCGAGACCCCGGCGCGCTGGGCCACCTCGTCGGCACTCGGCTGCAGCACGCCCTCCCCGATCAGGTCGAGGCAGGCATCGCAGATCGCGCGACGCGAACGCGCAGTGCGGCTCTGTCGTCCATCGACGACCTCTGCGGCGAGCGACGGCATCGCGACCTACTTCTGCTCGAGCCCGTCGAGCGTGTCCGCTTCGCGCCAATCCTCGAGGATCTTGAAGAACTCGAGAGAACCGCCGCCGTAGAAGCCGTTCTGCGCGCTCAACTCGGAGGTCTGCCCCTCGTTGTTGTAGTAGCCGGGGGTGCAGTTCTCGAAGAAGTCGCCGGTGTCGCGCGCCTTGTCGATGCACTGCTTCACCCAGGCCGCTTCGCCCTCTTCGCTGGCTTCGACGACCTCGACCTTCGACGCGCGGTTGTGGTCGATGATGTAGCTGATGTGCTGGGCCTGTTCGTTGAGCAGGTGGGGATAGCTCGCCGTGAAGCCCGCCTGGGGGTTCGACATGATGAAGAAGTTCGGGAAACCGCGGACGTGCATGCCGTGGATCGTGCGCACGCCATCCGCCCACTTCTCGGTGAGGGTCTCACCGCCCCGACCGACGATCTCCATCCCCGCGCGGCGCGAATAGTCGGTGCCGACCTCGAAGCCGCTCGCGTAGATCAGGCAGTCGAGCTCGTACTCCTGGCCTGCGACCACCACACCCTTCTTCGTGATGCGCTCGACGCCCTTTCCCTTCGTGTCGACCAGGGTGACGTTCGGGCGATTGAAGGTCTCGAGGTACTCGTTGTGGAAGCAAGGTCGCTTGCAGAACTGGCGGTAGTAGGGCTTCAGCGCCTCGGCCGTCTCGGGATCCTCGACGATCGAATCCACGCGCCCGCGGATCTCTTCCATCTTCTCGAAGTCGGCGAGTTCGACGGCCTTGGCGATGCCCTCCGGCGAGGCGTCGACGCCGTCTCCCTTGGCGAGACCGACCACGAGCTTGCCGATCAGATCGGTCCAGCCGTCCTTCACCATGTCCACGGCCTGCGGCACCCCCGAGACCAGCGCGTTGAAGTTGTTCATGCGCTCCCGGTGCCAGCCCGGCTGGAGGGTCTGCTCCCACTCGGGATCCGTCTTCGGGTTGATCTTCACGTCGATCGAAGACGGCGTGCGCTGGAAGACGTAGAGGTGCTCGGCCCATTCGGCGGTGTGGGGAACGCATTGCACGGCGGTCGCACCGGTGCCGATGATGCCGACCCGCTTGCCCTGCAGACCGGTGAGGTCGCCCTCCGAATCGCCGCCCGTGTAGGCGTAATCCCAGCGGCTCGCATGGAACGAATGGCCTTCGAACTGCTCGACGCCGGGAATGCCCGGAAGCTTCGGACGGTTGAGGGGGCCCGCCGCAATGCAGATGTACTGGGCCTTCATGCGATCGTCGCGGTTCGTCTCGACGATCCAACGCGAGGCGTCGTCGTCCCAGGTGACCTTCGTGACGCGGGTCTGGAAGCAGACGTCGCGATAGAGATCGAACTTGCGCGCGATCGCCTGGCTGTGATCGAGGATCTCCTTGCCGAAGGAGTACTTCTCTTTCGGGACGTAGCCGACCTCTTCGAGCAACGGGAGATAGGTGTACGACTCGATGTCGCAGGCGATTCCCGGGTAGCGGTTCCAATACCAGGTGCCGCCGAAGTCGCTGGCCGGATCGACGATGCGGATGTCTTCGACGCCCTTCTGTCGCAGGCGCGCACCGGCGAGCAACCCGCCGAAGCCGCCGCCGATCACGAGCACTTCGACTTCGTCGGTGAGGGGCTCGCGGCTGAATCCCGGTTCGGCGTAGGGGTCGTCGAGGAAGTGGGCGAACTGGCCCTTCACCTCGAGGTATTGCTCGTTGCCGTCGTCGCGCAGGCGCTTGTCGCGCTCCTCGCGGTACCTGGCCCGCAGGGCATCGGGGTCGAAGGCGCGGGCGGCAGCCTGCTCGCTCGCCGGGTCGTGACCGGTACTCATGGCGACTCCTCTCGTCGATTTCGGCGCGAGGGAGATTTTTGCACCACGAGTGCAAGTTCGCAATGAATGCGAGCCGGGCCTGCCCCCGTCCGGCTCAGCGGGTCAGCGGCTCGACGTCGGCCCAGACTTCCTCACCGTTGGCGCGGAACATCTCGACGATGGGCGGAGCGAGGTACTTCGCGACCGCGGTTTCGTACGCGGGGAGTGCCTGCACACGGCCATACCAGTCGGCGAGCTTTGGGCGGGCCTCGATGGTGGGGGTCATCGCCAGATGATCGAGGCGCAATACGTAGGGCAGCACCGCCGCGTCGGCGATACCGAAGCCCTCGCCGCCCAGCCACGCGGTGCGCCCGAGCTGGTCTTCGGCCACGTCGAAGAGATCCAACATCTTGCGCAGCGCCCCGGCGAAGGGCGGCGCCTTCACGCCATGTTCGATCACACTGCGGCGGTTCTCGCGATACACCGGATCGGGAATCGCGGCGATGTTCGCTTCGCGGACTTCCTCCGGTTGCTGGAGGAGGATCTTGCGCGCACCGATCGCGAAGGTGACGACCCCCGTCGCCGAGTGCGCCTTCTCGTCCAGCAACTTGGTGATCAGGCGGCCCGCGTGACGCACCACCGGGTCGGCCGCGCGCATCGGCGGCTCGGGGAAAGCATCGTCGAGGTATTCGTTGATCGCAGTCGACTCGATCAACACCGCGCCGTCGTGCACGATCGTGGGTACGACGTGATTGGGGTTGAGCTTCACGTACTCCGGGTCGTGCTGGCCACCGGAGATCAGGTCGACGTCCTTCGACTCGAACTCGATTCCCTTGTGGGCCAGGACCAGCCGGACCTTCTGCGAACAGGTCGAGATTGCGTTGTGATAGAGGGCGAGGGCCATGGGGGGATCTCCTGGGGCGCGGTGGGGAGGGGACTCTACACGATCAGCGCTTCGCGGATCGCGGATTCGCGATCTGCACGCCGCCGCGCGGCTGCATCACTTCGAGATCACCGGGCAGGAGCCAGTTGGCGAGGGGTGCGAGGGGCGAGATCGCCGAAGTCATCGCGGCGCCGAGGCTGCTCAGGATCGCACCGTCGCCGAGCACAGCGGTGATGCCCTCCGATCCATCGGGCAGCGCGACGACGTCACGAATGCCCATTCCGGTTTCGAGATCGATCGCCACGACGGCCGAACGCACGGGCAGCACGACGGTTCGCCCGATCCACATCTCGTAGCCGTAGGACACGCCAAGCATGACGGCGTCGTCGACGACGGTGGGGTTTCCGTTGCCCACCACCACCGGATCGCCGAGCAGGAAAGACGAAGGCATGGTCTCACCCAACGCCGAGAGATCCGACTCCCACTTCAAACTTCCCTCGGGCGTCACCGCAGCCAACGCCGGCGCGTTCGCCTGCAGGACGTAGATCATTCCGTCGCGTCCCACCGCCGCTGCAGCCGCCGTGGCCCAGGTCTTCAGCTTCCATCTGATCTCACCCGAAGCCGCATCGATCGCGTACAGCCAACCCTCCTCGTCGCTCACGTAGACGGTGGCCTGGTCGGGTGAGAGCGCAGGGCTCGAACCGCTGCCGAGGCCGATCGGGGTGGCGTAGGCCTGCCGAACGAGGAGCCTGCCCTCGCGACTCTCGAGATCGAGGGCATAGAGGGCACCCAAGCCGGGCTCGGCACCGCTGCCCACGACGAAGATGCGATCTTCGCGCGAAACGGCGGGCGTATTCGCCGAACGCATCCGCCCGCCGAAGATGAGCTGCCACGACCACTCGCGAATCGCAGGGTCGAGTAGCCCGTCCCCGAACATGCCGTCGGGCATGGGCTGGGCATCGGAGGCCGGTGGGATCGCGCCCGGAAGTCGAAACGGCGCGTTCAATACTTCGCCGCTTTCGCGACCGAAGACGACGACATCGCCGAAGTTCGTCACCCCCGCCACGTGACCCTCGCGAGTGAAGATCGCCGTGGTGAAGGCGTTCACCGGATGATCGCCGGCCGCCTTCCAATCTCCTTCTTGCGGTGCGGGGAATGGCGTCACCCATTTCACCTCGCCATCCGGCCGAAAGGCCCACAGCTGGTTGCAATCGCCGAGATAGAGGTCGCCATGCGCATCGACGATGGCGCTCGAGAGCACCGCGCACGGGTCGACGCCTTCCTCGCTCGAGCGCCAGGGCTCGGCGCTCCAGAGATGTTCACCGCCCAGCGAGTAGGCGTGCAGGTTCGAGTTCCCCGCACTGCGACCCGTCGCGATGTAGAGCGTCTGGCCATCGGGGCTCGTGGTCGGTGCGACGAGCACCGTCGCGCCTTCGAGGGCCGTCCACGTGTCGTATTGGACGTCGCCGATGGAGATCGGAACCGCGCGATCGTTTTCGGGCGTGCGATGGAGCGTGGCCCAGCCGCCAGCTGAATAGAACGAGTCCGCACCCGCCGCGTTCGCGACGAACGCCAGCACCGCGGCCACACGAACGTGCAATCGCATCAGGTCTCCAGGGTCACTCGATCCGCGTCGAGTCGGCTCACCGGAAGACCTCTCGTGCGCTGGGATCAATCGCGATAGTCGGGCGCCTCGCGATCGAGCTGGCGGCGCATCGCCGGCCACACGAGGGCATCGCCGACGAACGATAGCCCCTCTCCCTGCCCGGCCGTCTTCTCGACGACGGACGGTGCGACCGGCACCGTGCCGAGCCCGCCGGCGAGGGTGCGCACCTGCATCGAGCAGGCCCGTTCGAGGTAGTACATGCGGGTGAAGGCCTGCCCCGCGGTTTCACCCACGGTGAGGGTGCCGTGGTTGTGCAACAGCATCAGGTTCTTCGTGCCGAGATCGCGCACCAGGCGCTCGCGCTCGTCGAGATCGACCGCGACCCCCTCGTAGTCGTGGTAGGCGATGTCTTCGCGCACCAGCAGGGCCGTCTGGTTGAGCGGAAGCAGCCCGCCCTGCTGGGTGGAGACCGCGGTGCCGTCGACGGTATGTAGATGAAGCACGCACTTCGCGTCTTCGCGCGCCTCGTGGATCGCGCTGTGGATCGTGAAGCCGGCGGGGTTGATCGGGTGGCCGGTATCGAGGACGACGTTCGCCTCGAGGTCGATCTTCACCAGGCTCGAAGCCGTGATCTCGCTGAAGAGCAGCCCGTAGGGGTTGATCAGGAAGTGGTGCTCGGGGCCGGGAACGCGCACTGAGATGTGGGTGAAGATGAGATCGTCCCACCCCATCCGGGCCACCTGCCGGTAACAGGCCGCGAGGTCCTCGCGCACCGCCCACTCTTCGCTGGCAACCTGGTCTCGAATCGACGCCATCTCGTGCTCCTTTATCTTGTCTTGTCTCTGACTTCCCCTGCTCGCGGCCCAATCTAGGTTCCCGAGACTTCATTGAAAATTAGAGATTGATGAAGTAGACATCACAGATCCTTATGGAAGTCCGCCAACTCGAACACCTCGTCGCGGCGATCGATACCGGCACCCTGCGCGGGGCCGCCGAGGCCTGTCACATCTCCCAGCCCGGGCTCAGCATGAGCCTGAAGCGGCTGGAGGACTTCCTCGGCGTATCGCTGCTCGAGCGTGGGCCGCGCGGCGTGCAACCCACCCCCTTCGGCGACGCCCTTTACCGCCACGCGAAGATCGTGGTCGCCCATCTGCGTCACGCGGTCGGCGAGGTCGAGGCCCTGCGTGGGGACGGCGCGGGGGAGCTGCGGATCGGCGTCGGCGCGAGCTTCATGAACCGCGCGCTGCCCCGCGTGGTGGCCCGACTCTTCGAGGAACGCCCAGCCTTCACCGTGCATGTGATCGAGGGTGTCGCGGAAGACCAGGTGCCGGCGGTGATCGAAGGCGAAATCGATCTCGCCCTGGTGCGCTTTCCGTCGACGCCCCCCGACGCCGCGCTCGTCTACGAAACGCTTCATCGGCGCGAGCTCTGTGCCTGGGTGCGCAAGGGCCACCCGCTGGCGCGGCGGCGCAAGGCGCTTCAGCTCGATGATCTGTTCGGCTATCGCTGGGTGTCCCCCGACGACGCGCCGCAGGAGATCGCAGGGCCGATCTATCGCGCACTGGGTCGCGCGGGCATTACGGGAGTGCGCCCGAGCGTGATGACCAATTCCGTTCCCTTCTTGAAGCAACTCGTGTTGGAGAGCGACTGTGTTGCGCTGCTGCCCGAGGGTGCGGTTGCGAACGAAGTGCAGGACAAGCGGCTGGTGGGCCTGCCGCTGCCCGGCCTCGATCTGCGCGATGAAGTGGGCGCCGTCTATCGCCGCGAACTCGGGAGCCTCCCCGTACTCGGGGAAATCATCGCCGCACTGCGCGAGGAGTTGCCCCGCATCGGGCTGCGCAGCGGCGAAGCCCCTCCCTTGTAACGATCCGGCTGTGTCACCGTACCCACTCCTGTGTACGGTCGAATCCTCGCCTTCTTGCTCGTTGTCATCTGGGCCGCGCCGCTACGTGCGGACTGCTCCCTCGTCTCGATCGGGACGACGCCGCTCTCCGATTCCGCGGCCGCTCTCTATCAGGGACATCCGGGCGGACTCTATCCGGGGGGGCGAAGCACGCGCCCGAGCGCACACGAAGCCGCGGGCATCGCGATCGCGAATGGCATCGTCCCCCTCGACGCGGCGGGGCTCGCTGCGCCCGCGACGGGCGACATCGTGATGATCTCGATCGGGCTTTCGAATACGCGCAGCGAGTTCGCTGCGTTCGTGAGCGACGCCGCCGCGGATCCCTCCCTCCATCCGCGGCTTCGCATCGTGAACGGCGCGCAGGACGGGCAGCCCGCCGACGTGTGGGCCAATGCGGGCTCCGCCGTGTGGAGCGAGGTCGACAATCGGCTCACCAGCGCCGGCCTCACCCCCGCGCAGGTCCAGGTGGCGTGGGTGAAGCTCGCCCGCGCCTTTCCCAACGGGATCGGCGCATTTCCCGTGCACGCCGGAGCCCTGCGCGATGACCTCGCCGACGTCGCACGCAACCTGAAGACCCACTTCCCCAACATCCGGCTCGCCTACGTGTCGAGTCGCACCCGGGCGTACGAAGACGATCCCGCCGCCCTCAACCCCGAACCCTTCGCCTTCGAGAGCGGTTTCTCGGTTCGCTGGTTGATCGAGCATCAGCTGAACGGCACGGGCAACCTCGAGTTCGATTCGGCGGTCGGTCCCGCCGTCGCGCCGTGGTTGAGTTGGGGCCCCTACTTCTGGGCCGACGGCACCACGCCGCGATCGGATGGGTTCACCTGGCCGTGCAGCATGACGGCTTCCGATTTCATCCATCCCAGCAACAACGGTTCGCAGGCCGTGGCCCACCAGCTGATGGCTTTCTTCAAGACCGACTCGACCACGGCACCCTGGTTCCTCGACCCGAGTACTGTCGGACTGGCACCGAGCTGCGAGTTCTCGGTTTCACTATCGAACTCGAATGCTCCATCGATCGCCACGTTCACCGACACGAGCAGCGACCCCGACGGCACGATCGTCGAGTACGCGCGCACCTTCGATGACGGAACGTTCTCGTTCGACACGCATCCGGTGAAGGTCTTCGAAGCCGCCGGCGACTACGACGTGCAGTTCACCGTGAGCGACGACTCGGGCAACGCGACACGATGCACTCAGGTGATCGCCGTGCCGGAACCGGCTGCGGCATTGAGCATGATGATGCTGGGCGGCGCTCTCGCGGTATTGAAACGCTGCCGCGAGCGCTCATTCACCACGCCGCGGGCGCTGAATCGCGATTCCCGATGTAGATAGGATCGCACTTCCCGCGACAAGATCAATTCTTGTTCTCACCGCGGTTTCGTGCACCTTCTTCGCCCCGCTCGCCAGGAGGGAGGACTGCGATGTCCGATGTATCGCGTCGGCGCGTCGATTCGAATCTGCTCACGACGTTGTTGAACGAGCCCGATCTCGCTCCCACGGTGCGCGCGCTCCCCGCTCCGGCGTTGCGCAAGGTGATCGAACACGTCGGCCTCGAAGACGCGGGAGAGCTCGTCGCCGTGGCGAGCATCGAGCAACTGCGCGACGTCTTCGACGAAGATCTCTGGAAGAGCGCCACACCCGGAGGCGACGAGGCCTTCGACGCAAGGCGCTTCGTCACCTGGCTCGAGGTGCTGCTCGAGGCAGGGGCCGACGCCGTCGCGGAGAAGCTCGCGAAGTGGGACGGCGAGTTCGTCGCGTTTGGCTTCTCGCAACTCGTCCACGTGCTCGACGCAACGACCCTCGACGAATGGGCCACCGCCCAACCCGCCCAGGCCGAGCGCCTCGACGCGATCCTCGACACCCACTGCAACGAGGAACTCGATGGGTTCATCCTGGTCGCGCGAGACGAAACGGGTTGGGACGCCGTGCTCGCGACGCTACTCGCGATCGACCAACGCAACCGACGCCAGCGCGACGCCATCCTCGAAGCCTGTGCGAACGCCACACACGCGCACATCCACAGTGCCGATCGCCTCGGCGAGGTGCTCGAGGCGGACGAACGGCTCTTCGAAGACGCAGCGGGCGAGCGCGAGACCCGCCGTACGGCGCAGGGTCACGTTTCTCCCGCGGACGCCCGGGCCTTTCTCGCCCATGCGCGAAGCGAGCCCGCGACGACCGAACGCGACCCGATCACGCGCGCACACTTCCGCGAGTACGAACGCGCGGCCGAGAGCACGACTCCCGCAGCGAGTGTCGTGTCTGGCGAAGGGCGTCCGACACCCCTGCAGGCATTGCTCCTCGAAGCTGGAGTGGACTCGGAGCCCGAGAGCACACCGTCGACCGAGGCTGGTACATCCCTATTCCGCCAGGCGCTCGCCGCGCTGTTCGCACGGGAGCCCGAGACACATCGACGCGCCGTCGATGAACTCGTCTATCTCGCCAACGTATTGATCGCGGGGGCGAGCGATGCCGACGGCCACGCCTGGGAGCCCGCGGCGGCCGCCGAGCGTGTCTTCGAACTCTGCGACGCCGGCCTGCGCGAGCAGCTGGCCGGCCGCGCCGATGAACTCGACGAGGCCTGTCATCAGATCAGCGAGTGGGGCGTCGTCGGCCTGTTCCGGATCGCCTGGGCCGCACTCGACTAGCCGGGCGCGAGATCAAGCGCTTTCCGCCGCACGGATCGAACGCAACTCACGCGCGAGGTCGCGAACTGTCGTCTGCCAGTCGTCCGCGTCGGTGGCGATCACGTGTCGGCGCTCGTCGGGCCATTCGTTCGGTGCCTCGAAACGCTCGAGGCTGATCGGCAGGAAGTCGGGACCGGCATCCGAGGCATCTGTACCCGCCTTCTCCCTCGCTTCGAGGCGCGCGCGGGCTTCGGCTTCAGAACACTGCGCTTCAAGGAGCACGCACGCGACGTCACGTTCGCGAGCCCACTCTCGTGCGGCATCGCGCTGACTCCGTTTGGTGTAACTCGCATCGAGGACCGCGATACGGCCCGAATCGACGACCGGTTTGGCACGTTCGAGGAGTGCGGCGTAGACCACCTCGGTGCGGTCCTTCGCGTAGAGCCCTTCGTCGGGTGCCCCACCCGCTTCGCTGTGGTCGTCCGGTGCCAGGCCCGCCAGTCGCTTGCGCGTTCGATCGGAACTCACGATGACGGCTTCGGCCGCGGCGGCGAACTCGCGGGCCAACGTGCTCTTCCCGCTGCCCACCGTGCCACAGGTGAGAACGAGGAAGCCGCGGGGCCGCACTTCGAGGAAGTGTTCGGCGAGTTCGAGGTGACGGTCTGCACTCTCGCGCGCTGCCGATCGTTGCTCGGATGTGATCTCACTGTCGGCCACGGCCAGGAGCGCGACCTTGGCGCGCACCGCCGAACGGTAGGCGGCGTACATGTCGACCAGGCGAAAGAGATCGAAGTCGTCGCAGGCAGCCGCGTAACGGGCGAGAAAGCGCTCGGCGAAGCGAGCCCCGCCGCGATAGATGAGATCCATCGCGTGGAAGGCGACCTCGCTCGCCGCATCGATCTTGCGGAAGTCTTCGTTGAACTCGGTGCAGTCGATGATCGAGGGGGGCGCGTCGTCGCGGTCGAACCAGACGTGGGCGAGTTGGAGATCGCCATGCCCCTCCACCGCGCGCCCGTCGATTCGGCGTCGCTCGATCGCTTCCGCCTTTTCGGAGAACACCTCGCGAAAGCGCACCATCAGCTGCTTTGCGCGCTCGGCTTCGGACGCGTCCGCCGCGTACTCTTCGATCAACTCCACCGTCTCTGCGATCGGCGCTTCGACACGCGCACGCCAGGTGTCGCGATCCCAGGGTGCCGGTGCGCCCAGGCGATGGGCCTCGTGAAAGGACGCGACGAGTTCGGCCACGGCATCGACGTGCCGTTCGGCGAGTTCGCCGCGTTCGAGCAGGGCCTGCGCGTCACAGCCGTCGCGCAGCCTGCGCATGACGACGCAGTGTTCGAGGTGTTCGCGCTCCGGGGGAATCTCCTCGACGACGTCGCCTATCGCGTAACGCCCATCGCGAAGCTCGATCGGCGCAACGCCATGGTAGACATCCGGCGCGAGCCTTCGATTGAGCTGCACTTCGCGCAGGCAGTCGGCGTTGCGTTCATCGCGCGTTTCGAACGAAAGGAAGGGAAAGCGCACCGCTTTGCGGATCTTGTAGACGCGATCTCGCGTGAGGAAGAGATGCGAAATGTGGGTCTGGATGTGCAGGGGGTCGCGCTCGCCGAGAATTCCGTCGGCGGTCAGGTGGTCGATCATGTGATTCGGCAGTGATTCCACCGACATTCCCCTCACTTTCCGCGACGAAGCCCGCGCGGCGATTCTATATTCGCGGGCCGGCGCGACCAAGGCGCGCGCGGGAATCGATGGGATGTGACGGTTCGCCGCACGGGTCCCAACGGAGGCGAGATGAGCATGAGGATGCGGGTTGCGATCGCATTCGGTCTGGCTGTCGCGACGTCCTTCGCATGTGCCACGGAGGAGACAGAGCCCACGCTGGGCGATGCCGTCATCTATCCGGCCGCGATCGTTCGCACGATGAACGAAGCCCAGCCCACCGCCGGGGCCGTGGCGGTGGCAGGCGGACGCTTCGTCGGCGTCGGCAGCGTCGAATCCCTCACGCGCGAACTCGCGGAGTATCGGGTTCGCGTCGACGAGCGATTTCGCGATCGCGTGCTGCTGCCGGGCTTCGTCGAGAATCACCTGCATCCCACGATGGCGGCCGTGCTCCTGCCGATGGCCTGGGTCACCCCCTACGACTGGAACCTCCCCGATCGCAGGGTCGAGGGGCTCGTGGGTCGCGAGGCCTATCTCGGGCGCTTGCGCGAACTCGATGCGGAGCGCCCGGCGGGCGAGCCGATCTTCGCCTGGGGTTATCACCAGCTCTTCCACGGCGAACTCGCGAGGAAGGATCTCGACGCCATCTCGGCCGAGCGCCCGCTGATCGCGTGGCATCGATCCTTTCACGAGATCATCGTGAATACGGCCGCACTCGAATGGATGGGCATCACCGAGGCGGACGTCGCCGGCCATCACCAGATCGATTGGGAAGACGGCCACTTCTTCGAAACGGGCTTGATCGCCGCGATCGGGAAGCTGAACCCCACGATCTTGTCGCCGGCGTGGATCGCCAGAGGCCTCACCCTGACTCGCGAAGCGATCCACATGGGCGGCGTCACCACCGTAGGCGACATGGCCGCGGGCAACCTCGATCTCGAAATGGAATGGGCAGCCCTACAACACCACATCGGCGGGCCCGACGTGCCGTTCCGCACCGTCTTCATTCCGTCGGTGCGCACCCTGGAGGTGCAGACGGGAAGCCCCGACGCTGCATTCGAGTTGATCGAAAGCCTTCCCGACCGCAGTACCGACAAGCTGCGCTGGGTGAAGCAGGCCAAGCTCTTCTCGGATGGCGCCTTCTACTCGCAGCTCTCGCAGCTCTCGGAGGGGTATCTCGATGGTCACCACGGCGAGTGGTTGATGGAACCCGATGATCTGCTTGCCACCACGCGCCGCTACTGGAACGCGGGCTATCAGATCCACGTCCACGTCACCGGCGACCTCGGCGCCACCGTCGCCCTCGACGCGCTGGACCAACTCCAGAGCGAAACGCCCCGCGACGATCACCGCTTCACCCTGCACCACTACGGCTACGGCACCGACGCGATGGCCCAACGCATCGCCGACTCGGGTGTCGTCGTCTCCGCCAACCCCTTCTATCTCTACCAGATGTCCGACATCTACTCCGAGGTCGGCTACGGCCCCGAACGCGCAGAGCGCATCTCGCCGCTCGGCGGCCTGGCGAATCGCGGCGTGACCGTTTCCCTCCACTCCGACTTCACCATGGCGCCGATCGAACCCCTGCGCCTCGCCTGGGTCTCCGTCAACCGCCTCGCCGCGAGCGGCCGCGTGATGGCCGCGGACGAGAAGCTGACGGTCACGCAGGCCCTACGGGCCATCACCATCGACTCCGCCCGCACCATCCAATTGGAAGACGAAGTCGGTAGCATCGAAGTCGGCAAACAGGCCGACCTCGCCATCCTCGACCAGGATCCGATGACCATCGAACCGAAAGCCCTCGCCGACATCCCGATCTGGGGAACCATGTTCGAGGGACGGATATTTCCGATCGAACGTTGAGCAACTCGGTTCGAATCCGGTTGCTGGCCTCGACCGCGCGACGTGACCCCCAACACAGGAGTCCCCCCAATGAAGGTCCTCAAGATCGCCCTCCCCGCCGTCGTCGTCCTGCTCTTGATTCTGGCCGTCGTGGCTCCCCTCGGCCCCGTGCCGGGCTTCTTCATCGGAGGCACCGCAACGCCCCCGCCGACGCAGTGGAGCGACACGTCCGACGTGCACGAGATCAAGTTGAAGGTGCCGGGTACGCCGCCACGTGTCGTCATCATCTGGGTGATCGAGTACGAGGGCGAACTCCACGTGGCCGGAAGCCAGGACAGCGGATGGGTCCAGAGGATCGGCGACGGCGCTCCGGTGGAGATGCGATTGGGCGATTCGACCTACGCGTTGAATGCATCACCGGTTCGAGAAGGTTGGCGACCGATCATGGAGGACTACATCGCCAAGTACGAACCCGACTACCCGGACATCATCGCCGGCTTCCCGAGTCCGGAAGAAGCGGAAGGCTTGATCGCCGTCTTTCGCTTGAACCGGAGCTAGGCAATCGATTCCATTCGCAGGTAGCATCCAGTTGCGACCGCGCAGCGCCCGCCCGGAGGACCCCCATGAACACACCCGAGATGTTGCTGATGGTGAGATTCCGCTCACCGCTTCCGCTCGAAGAAGTCGAGAAGATCATGGCCCAGCGAGCGCCCAACTTCGTGGCGTTGGACGGCTTGAGACAGAAGTACTATCTGGAGATCACGACTTCGGGCGAATACGCGGGGCTCTACGTCTGGGATTCCGCCGAAGCCCTCACCGCGTACCGGGAAAACCATCTCGCGGCAGGGATCGCCGAGGCCTACCAGACCGACGACGAACCGACGATCGAGATCTTCCGCGTGATCGACACGATCAAGAAGTAGAGTCGCGCGCGGCGTCTCGCGCGCGGACCCGCTCCCAGTACTCATCCATCTCACGCCGGACCACCGGGGCCAGCACGTAGAGGGCGGCCATGTTGGTGAGCGCCATGGCGAAGATCATGGCGTCGGAGAAGTCGAGGATGGCGTCGAGTTGGGTCATGCAGCCCAGCGCCACTGAACCGCAGAAGATGGTGTTGTAGGTCGTCTTGGCGAGCCGGCTGTGGCCGAAGAGGTACATCCAACCTTCGAGCCCGTAGTAGGACCACGCGATCATCGTCGAGTAGGCGAACAACATGATCACGATCGCGAGTATGGGCGGGAACCAGGGAAGCACCGTCGAGAAGGCGCGCGACGAGAGTTCGACGCCGCTCACCCCATCGGGGGGCACTCCGGGTTCGTAGACCGTGAGCGTGATCACGAGGGCCGTGATCGAACACACGATCACGGTGTCGATGAAGGGTTCGAGGAGCGCCACGAACCCCTCGGTCGCAGGCTCCTTCGTACGCACGGTCGAGTGCGCGAGGGATGACGAGCCGATGCCCGCTTCGTTCGAGAACGCGGCACGTCGGAACCCGAGGATCAAGACGCCGAGCATCCCGCCCGTCGCTCCCTCGGGAGAGAACGCGCCCGTCACGATGTGCCCGAGCGCTCGCGGTAGTTCGGTGATGTTCCAGAGGATGACGAAGAGCCCAGCGGTGATGTAGATCGCGGCCATGCTGGGAACGAGCATCTCGGCCACGCGCGCGATCGAGCGGATGCCCCCGACGATCACGACACCCACCAGCGAAGCGAGAGCCAGCCCGAACAACCAACCCCGCCCGGCGAGGAAGCTCTCCTCGCCACCCGTCACGTTCAAGAACTGCACGTAGGCCTGGTTCGACTGGAACATGCTCGCCACACCGAGCGCACCGACCAGGATGCAGACCGCGTAGGAGATCGCGATCACGCGCCCGATCGACGGCCAGCCACGCTCCGCGAAGCCGTGCTGCATGTACATCATCGGCCCACCCGAAACGCTGCCGTCTTCTTCGATGACGCGATACTTCACACCCAGCAGGCACTCGGCGAACTTCGAAGCCATGCCGAGCATCCCCGCGACCACCATCCAGAAGGCGGCGCCCGGCCCGCCCACCGAGATTGCAATCGCAACGTGCGCCACGTTGCCTACGCCGATCGTGCCCGAGACCGCGGTCGCCAGCGCCTGGAAGTGTGAGGTCTCACCGGGGTCGCTCGGGTCGGCGTAGTCGCCGCGCACGAGCTTCACCGCGTGCTTGAAGCCCCGGATGTTGATGAAGCGCAGGTAGACGCTGAAGAAGGCCGCGCCGACCACGAGCCACACCACGATCAACTGCACGTCGGCGCCGGCAATGGGAACGGAGAAGAAGATCACGTCCGAAAACACCTTGGCGATCGGTGCAAAGGACTGGTTGATCGTTTCGTCGACTCCCATCCGGTCTCCGCGCGGGTGATCGGGTAGCCTAGCAGCCCGATTCGCGATCCCTTGGGAGAACCCAGAGACCATGAAGGTCGACGCAGGCAATCGCGCGATGGTCCTCGCGCACTATTACCGCGCCATGGTGGGACGCGCGGATGTGTGGCGAACGCGGATGGATGCGACGAGCAACTGGGCGATCGGTGCCACCGCGGCCGTGGTTTCCTTCGCGGTAAGCAACCCCTCGAGCCCCCACTACGTGGTCTTCATCTCGACGATCCTGACCGGAAGCTTCCTCTTCCTCGAAGCGCGCAGGCTCACCTTCTATCACTTGTGGCAGCAGCGGGTGCTCCTGCTCGAGCGCGGCTTCATCCGGTCGGCGGTGGATCCAGAGGCCGAGGAGGCGACTGCCGAAGAATCCCTCGAGCACGTGTTGGCTCCACACCTGGGACGCACTGCGCCGACGATGAGCATGCGCAAGGCTGCGGCGCGGCGTCTGCGGCGCATCTACCTCTACCTGTTCGCAGTGCAGCTCCTGGCGTGGTGCATCAAACTCTCGGGCCAACCGGTGCCGGTGGAATCGTTCGCGCAGTTCGTGGCACGCGCCGAAACCGGTTCCGTTCCGGGCGGCGTGGTGATCGGCTTCGTTGCGCTGGTATTCGTTGCCGTCGCGGCAACCGCGGCGCGCTACGGCGGAATCGACCGCCGACCCGCGGCCGTCGACTTCGTATCCCACTAGCACCCCTTCTCGCAGGGACCTCGAGCGGAGAACGACTCATGGCAGGCCGACTCTCGGGCAAACGCATCCTGATCACCCAATGCAACGACTACATGGGCCCGGCGGCGGCCGAGCGGATGCGCGCGGAAGGCGCAGAGGTGATCGCCGACGCGAGCGATCTACGCGAAGCGGATGCGGCCGAGCGCGTCGTTGGCGCCGCGGGGGCGATCGACGTCCTCGTCGCCAACCTCGCGGCCCCCGCCAACCTCGGTGTCGCGGCGAGCGAGATGCCCGACGAAATCTGGCACGAGATGTTCGACGTGATGGTGCACCCGCTGCATCGCCTGTGCCGCGCGGTGCTGCCTGCGATGTACGAGCGCAAGCGCGGCAAGGTGCTGGTCTACGGGAGCGCGACCGGGCTGCGCGGCCTGGCCGGCGTTTCGGCCTACAGCGCCGCGCGATCGGCGCAGGTGGGCTACGTGCGAACCGTCGGCCTCGAAGCAGCGCCCCACAACGTGCAGGTCAACCTGATCGCGCAGAACTGGACCGAGAACCCGGCCTACTTCCCACCGGCCTTCACCGAAACCGACGCCTTCAACGCACTACTCGAGCAGCACGTCCCGATGGGCCGCCTGGGCAAGCCGCACGAATCAGCCGCCCTGGCGGTCTTCCTCGCCTCGGACGACGCCGACTTCTTCGCCGGTCAATCGTTTCCGTTCAGCGGCGGTTGGAACCAGTGAGCGATGGAACACGGAGGGCCGGCTAGCCCTTCGGCGTGGGCACCGGTGTGCCTTCTTCGTGCTGCGGGAAACCGTCCGGGATGTCGTACCAGCTCGCCTTCGAACCCACGAAGATGTGCTCGAAGGGGGGATCGTTCGGCGCGTCGTCGAAGGCGCCCATCGGGATGACCACGATGCCGCGATTCGCGTCGACGACCGGTGCGGCCGAACCACAGCGCGAGCAGAAGGCCTGGGTGAAGTACTTCGCCTCGGGCACCTTGTAGCGGCGCACGAGTTCTTCACCCGCGGTGAAGCGAAAGCCGGTCTGCGCGACGACGAAGTTGCTCGCATGAAGAGCCGAGCGCGCGCGACGACAGCGCATGCAGTGGCAGTGCCGCACCACGATCGGATCGTCCGCAGCCACGAAGCGAACCTCGCCGCAGAGACAACTCCCGCGCAGCCCCTCCTGCGGCGGATCCTTCGGCTCGGGCGTCGGCGCCTCGGGAGCGTCGTAGCCCGTGGGATAGCCGTCGAAGGCCGGCAGCCCATCCTCGATCTCGAACCACGGCGCCTTGGTGGCCGCGAAGATGTGTCCGTCGATCGCGCTTCCCGGTTCGCCCTCGAGGGGCCCCGCGAAGAGGAAGAGCGGCGCGTCGCCCTCCGGATCTCCCGGCACACACGAACCGCAGCGCGCACACGAGAGCCGCTTGAGGTTCGGTGTGGATTGATATTCGATTACCTCACCGCGCGAGACCCATTCGAAGGCGGCGGGCGCCCCCATCGTGGTGAAGGCACTGCCCTGGTGCTTGCGACAGTAGGTGCAGTGGCAGTGGTGGAGCAGTGCGAGGGGCGGCTCGATCTTCCAGACATGGTCGCCACACAGACAGCGGGTTTCGATCATTCGATGCTCCTTTCGAATCGGGCGCTTCGAAATCGTCGTTCGGAGATCATTCCGTGGGGAGGGGGCCGAAGAATCCGAGCACCCGCGCGACGCGTCCCTGCTCGTCGAGTTCGGTCACGTCGAAGCCCGGGAGCAACAGCTCGCCATCGCGATGGATCGCCCACTCGTAGCGAACCACACGGTGGTGCGCGTCGACTCCACTCGTCCTCGAATAGACGGCGCCCGGGATACGTCCATGCACCTCGTGCACGTTGGCCTCGAACTCGTCGATGCCGTGGGTCTCGATGCCGGGATCGATGAACACGGCGTCGGGGGCCAGGGCCTTCTCGAGATGCGCCCGCACACGCGAGGGATCGCTCTCGTTCCAGGCCGCGAGCATGTGATCGAGGGATTCGGGGTGCGAGGCCATGGCGATCTCCTGTTTCCCGCGTTCAGGCGAGTGGGGATTGGCGGAGGCACACGCGAACCGGCACCCTCCGCACTCCGCGAAACGTTAGGGAATCTCGACGAGAAGCTGTCGCGCCTCCCACCATCCCACGCCAACCTCCTGCCACCGCCGACCCGCTGATGCCCGACTTCGCACCGCGACACCGGAGCGCGACCCTGCTCGGTCTGCTGCTCGCCCTGAACGCCGCTGGGGCCTTCGCCGACCCCGCGCCCCTGCGCTTCGAGGACATGGACGGCAACGCCTTCGACGCCGAGGCCATCGCGAACGATGGCAAGCCCGTGGTCTTCGTCTTCTGGCAGACCTGGTGCCCCTCGTGCAAGAAGGAAGCGCCGCAACTCACCCATGCTGTGGAGCAGTTCGGTGGGCGCATCCACTTCTTCGGGGTGGTATCCGGCCCGGACGGTGATATCGACGACGCCGACGTTCGCCGCACCGCCACCGCCTGGGGGTATTCGCACGCCCAGGTGCGCGATCGCGATCTCGCCCTCGCAACGCGCTTCCGCGTGACGGGCACCCCGGTGATCGTCGTCGTGGGACGCGGGGGCCGCGTGCTCTATCGCGGCTATCGCCTGCCGGAGGATTGGTCGGTGTTCCTCGAAGCGAACTCCAGTGCCGAAGCGGGCTAAGGTGTGGGGCTTTTTCTCGCGACGCTGCTCGTGCCGTTGGCCCTCGCCGGCACGGCCTTCGCGGAGGCCGAACCCGTTCGCGTCGAACGCACCGTCGGCGTCATGGGCACCGACCTCGAGATCGAGGTGATCGGAAGCGACCGCGCGCACCTCGAAGCCGCGGTCGCCGCAGCCGAAGCCGAACTGCGACGCGTCGAAGACGTGATGACGGACTGGCGCTCATCCCCCCTCACCCGCCTCAACGCGTCCGCGGGCCAGGGCCCGCTCGCGGTTCCCAGCGAGCTCGCCGACATCATTGCGCGCGCCATCGAAATCACCCGACTCACCGGCGGTGCCTTCGACATCACCTACGCGGGCGTCGGTCATCTCTGGGACTTCAAGGCGAAGCCGCCGCGCATACCCGATGCAAGCAAGATCGAAGTCGGGCTCCAGTTCGTCGGGGCCGAACGCATCGACGTCGACGCGAAGATGGGACGCGTCAACCTCCCCTTCGGCATGCGCATCGGGCTGGGCGGCATCGCGAAGGGCTATGGCGTCGACCGCGCGATGCAAGTGCTCCTCGACCTCGGCGTCGAACACGGCATCGTGAACGCCGGAGGCGATCTCAAGGCGTTGGGTCGCAACGGCGAGAAGGCGTGGGAAGTGGCCGTCAAGCATCCGCGCGATCCCGAACAGCTCATCGCCCTGCTCCGCCTCTCGAATGTCGCGATGGTGACGTCGGGCGATTACGAACGCTTCTTCGAGGTGGACGGCCGCCGCTACCACCACATCCTCGACCCGCGCACGGGCCACCCGAGCCAGGGTGCGATGAGTGCCAGCGTGATCGCGCCGAGCGCCGAGTTCGCCGATGCCCTCGCAACGGCCCTCTGCGTGATGGGCCCCGAACGCGGCATTCCCCTCGTCGAGGGTCTCCCGCGCGTCGAGGCCATCGTGATCGACATGGCGGGGGATCCGCACGCGAGTTCGGGCCTTCAGCAGACCCTCGCACCGTAGCCGCTCGCCGAAAATGAAAGACCCCGACCCGTGTCGAGGTCACGGGCCGGGGCAAAGGTGGATCGGGCCTTCCGATCTCACTCCTGTGGAACGTTCGCGGGGGGTCAGTCGTCGACCCGCTCCGCGCTGAATTCGCCATCGGCCGCTTCCACTCTTTCCCGACTTCGCGGCCTTCGATTGTGAAAGCGAAGTCGCGCGCAGGCACGGGCAACGAATCCCGCACCAGAGTGGACACAGGGCCAAATTCCTTCCCAGGCGGAAAAGAGGAGGGTCTCAGACGCGAGCGCTTGTGAAGTGCTTCACACCCGACTTCGGCGGTCGCAGAGGCGCAACGCGCAACCCATGTGCACAGGCGAAGGCCCGCTAGTTGCAGCCGCCCTCGAGTTCGATCCAGCGACCGGTCGGGTCGCAGGCCATGGGCCGGGCTTCCATGCAGGCCACCGCCCCCTCGGAGAAGTGGCGATCTTCGTGGGAGCAGAGCGCCGCGAGTTCGACGCCGTCTTCGGCGGCGATGTGGCGGACCATCTCCTCGGGCAACTCGGCGTGGAGCGAAACGCAGCCCGTGAGCGGAATCAGAGCGAGAGTGGCGAGCGCAATCGTGCGCATGGTCTTTCTCCTTCGTTCTGCAGCGGCTCCGGGCGCGAGCGCCGCACGACTTCTTCCTCCTATCCATACGCATGAGCGCCCGGTGAATTGCACCCGGGCCGGGGATTTCCGCTTGAGCGCGCCCCGCGGGACAATCCGCCAATTCGGCCGCAATTCCGCGCCGCCTCACTCGTAGTAGAAAGACGAGGAGCTGCGAAGTGATCCAGGGATCTGCCGTCATCAACCCCGCCGTCCTCGGCGGTGCCGAGCGCTGGTTCGAAAGAGCCCGGCGCGGTGTGCGAGTAGACTCCCGAACGAAGGCGGCGAGCCCCCTGCGCTCGTGGGCCGGTGGAGCGCGGATGGACGAAGAGGCGATCCGGCAGTGCGTCGAGCGCGCACGTCGGGGCGAGCACGAAGCGGCGGGGGAACTCTTCGACGCGTTTCGATCCGACGTGCAGAAGCTCTGCACGCGTCTCGTCGGCCCGATCGATGCGGAAGATGCCCTGAGCGAGGTCTTCGAACGCGCGCAGCAGAAGCTCGAGACCTACGACCAGGGCCAACCCTTTCGCCGCTGGCTGCTCTCGATCGCCTCGCATCGCTGCATCGATCGCCTGCGCCGCAAGAACGTCGAGAAGCGGCTCTTCGACGACACCGATTCGGATGGGGATGACTTTGCAGCCGGGAGCCGCACCGCACTCGATGGGCTCATCCAGGCCGAAGAGCAGGCGGCCGTGCAACGCGCATTGGACCGCCTACCCGACCACTACCGGGTGCCGCTCGTGCTGCGCTACTTCCTCGACCTCGGCTACGACGAGATCGGCGAAACCATGGGGGTGAAGCGTTCGCAGGTGGCGAGCCTGCTGTTCCGTGGCAAGCAATCGCTGCGCACGCTGCTCTACGACATGCAGGAGGGTCGATCGTGAGTTGTCCGAGCGAACTGACCTGGTCGATCTACGTCGACGGCGAACTCGAAGACGAAGAGCTGCGCAGCAGCGAGCTCCACCTCGTCTCCTGCCGCGAGTGCCGCACGCGCGTGGTGGCGCTGCAGGAAGAAGGGCAGGCCCTCACCCACGCCATGCTCGAACGAGAAACCCGGCGCGCCGCCGCACCGGTGGTCGCCCCCCCCGCCCGCGACCTCGCCTGGGGGCTTCCGCTCGCGATCGCGAGCGTCACTGTCTTGCTCACGATCGTGGGGGCGCTCATCGAACTCCGCCTTCCCGGCGTGCTCGACCTGTTGAACCCACGACGATTGATGGGAGCGTATGAATTGGCTTTCGATTCGGTGTTCATGGTGCGCGATCAGCTTCCCGGCTTCCTCGAACTCG
The DNA here is from genome assembly GCA_028278345.1 of Myxococcota bacterium. Taxonomy (GTDB): domain Bacteria; phylum Myxococcota_A; class UBA9160; order UBA9160; family UBA4427; genus DUBZ01. Next base: position 7,961 of record JANQEL010000121.1, on the reverse strand, counting down.
TCACCGCCGTGGGCGTCGTTGCGGCGGTCTCTGCGATCGGTTGCGCCCTCGTTCACGCCCTCTCGCAACGGTTGTTGAATTCGTCATCTCTGATGATCGTGTTCGCGGTCGCCTTGATGGCGCCCGAGGTCGCGCGTGCAATCGAGCTGCGCATCGATCAGGACACGATCATCGGCGCGAGCGAAACCGTCGACGGGAGCCTCTTCTGCGTCGGCGACGTCGTCACCATCGACGGCACGATCGACGGCGACCTCGTGGCCGGCGCCGAACGCGTGAGCGTGCGGGGCAAGATCACCGGCAACCTCTTCGTCTTCGGCGAGGAGGTGGAGATCGACGGCGAAGTCGAGGGCACCGTGATCACTTTCGCCAGAACCACGCGGCTGGCGGCAAAGGTCGCCGGTTCGGCGCTGCTCGGAGGGGAACGCCTCACCGTGGCGGAGGGCGCCGAGATCGGGCGCGATGCCACCTTCCTTGGCGAGGGCGTGCAACTCGATGGCGTGGCGAAGCGCGACGTCACCTTCGGAGGCGAATGGCTCGAGCTGCGCGGCGAGATCGGGCGTGATCTCCACGCCCTCGAGGCGGAGCGCATCACCCTGCTCGATAGTGCAAAGATCGGGCGCGACGTACATGGCCACCTGCACGACGGCCCCGAAGCCGTCGATCGCGCCCCGGGCGCGGAGGTCGGGGGTCAGGTCGAGATCACTCACGAGAGCCTCGTGAAGGAGCACGTCATGTCGCGCTACCGCGACCCGGGCTTCTACCTCGGCGCCCTCATGTTCGCGGCCGCGGGCTACGTCTTCGGTCTGCTCGTCTACCTGCTCGATCCGCGTCTGTTCGATGCCGACCCGCCGAACGCGCGCGGCTTCTTCCGCGCGATGGGCATCGGCTTCATGATCATCCTCGCGGGCCCGGTCGCCATGCTCCTGGTGGGACTCACGGTGGTGGGGCTGCCGATCGCGCTGTTCGGCTTCTTCCTCTTCCTGCTCGCGCTCTACACGGGGGGCATCGTGGTCGCCGCGATGATCGGACGCGCGGTGATGCCGCCGAAGGCACCGGGGCTCGGAGGGTTCGCCCCGTCGTACCTGGTGGGCACACTGATCCTCACCGTCGCGGCCATCATCCCCTTCGTCGGGGTGGCGGTCCGCGTGATCATGGTGCTCTTCGGTGTCGGCTGCCTGTTCGAACGGGTGCGCGGCGTACACGAGCTGAACCTGCGCGGCCTGCGATCGACTGGCTGAGAGCGCTGCAGCCCGAGAGCGCGGCCCGCTACTTCAAGGTGACCGCGAGCTCCACGCGATCTCCCGAAACCGAGACGGCCATCTCGTCGAAGCCCGGCGGACCGAACCGGCCGCGCGCATCGTTCGAGAAGGTGTAGGGCTCGTTCGGAATGCCGATGAAGTTCTTCGAGACTTCTTCGTTTCCGTCTTCGTCCTGGAAGATCGCGAAGCCGTAGACGCCTTCGGGGAGGTCGGAAATCACGGCGCGCACCCGATCCCCCGTGGCTTCGACGATCACACCCTTCGTTGCGCGGCCGGCTTCGTAGTCGGCCGCGCTCGCGAATGCCGCGACGCGGATGTCGCCGCCCTTCGGCACGACGCCGCCGACGTCGATCACCACCTCGGTGGCTTGAGCGGCCATGCCGGTCAGCACCAGAACGCTCAGCAGAGCCGTGCTCCAGATGAGAAACTCGTTCATGGGAACCTCCTCCTTTTCTTTCTGCTCCTACTTGGCGTGCACCGTCGGTGCAGCGATCGGAGCCGAAGGTGAAACCTCGGCCTCTTGTTCCGGACGCCCCGCGATCTGTTCGAGGGTGCGGCGGGCGGTTTCGGGGAAGGCGAACCAGGCGATCAGGGGAACGACGCAGCACACCCCCGCCAGGATCGTGATCGCCGTCCAGTTCGAACCGAGGATGGGGAACAGGATCGAAATGGCGGCCAGGCCGAGCACGGTCCCGATCGCGTTCGAAACGGCGCGCATGCCCGAAGCGGTCGAGCGTTGGGAGGTGTCGAAGAGTTCAGCGCCGAACGCCGCGATCGTCACCTCGGTGCCCATCATCGCGAAGATCAACAAGATCCAGAGCCCGGGCGCGAAGACACCGGCGATCGAATAGAAGGCGATCGTCACCAGGGCGAAGGCGAAGGAGAAGAGCGACGCCATGGGGCGGCGCCCGTGGCGATCGCTCAGCCAACCGGCGAGGGGATTGCCGATGATGGCGAACATGCCTCCGAACACCATGAGGCCTGCGACCGACGCAGGCGACCAACCGTGTACGTCCTGCAGATACTTCGGCGCGAAGAACGAGGCAGGCCCGTGAGCGAGGCCGAAGACGAGACAGATCGAGACCAGTGCCACGACGTGGGCGCGGCGGTTCTTCGCCAGCTGCTGGAAAGGCTCGAGGGCCGGAGTCACTCGCGCGCTTGCCTCACGCTCGCGCTGGAGTTTCGCGAAACGATCGGTTTCGGGAAGCACACGTCGCCAGTAGGCCACCAGCGTGAGCGGGATCAGGCCGATCAGATAGAGGGAGCGCCAACCCCAGGGAAGCACCTCGACGAAGCCGAAAGCCAGAGACGCCAATCCCGCCCCGCAGGCCTGGATGGCACCGAGGGCACCGATCCCCCACCCGCGGTGTTCGGGAGCGAACTCCTCGGCGATCACGACGACGGCGATCAAGGTCTCGGCCACCGCGAACGCGCGAGCAAGGAACTGCAACACCACGAAGGTCTCGGCGTTGGGTGCGAACGCAGTCGCTCCCGTGAGCACCGTGTAGGCGATCACCGTGAGCAACAGCAGCTTGCGGCGGCCATAGCGATCCGCCGCAAGCGCAATCGGCAACGCGAAGAGCGCCCCGAGGCGAACCGTCGAACCGAGCCAACCGAGGTCGGCCTCGCTCACCGCGAGGTCGGCCTGGATCTGCTTCAAGCTCAGCGAGAAGAGGTAGAGGTCGTACTGCTCGAAGAGCGAAACGATCGCGACCAGCCCGAGCACCTGCCACTGACGCGGCGTGAGTTGGGGAGGGCGGCCGAGAAACCAGGTGAGGCGATACCAACCGGGACGTCCGTCATCGTGCTTCATGCCTTCTTTCCCTCCACGTCTTCGAATACGAGCCCGGCCGTATTCCAGCCCGACATCATGCTTCCCGTGAAACCGGGTGCCGGGAAGGTCCAGGCGCCGGCGAGGTAGAGCCCCGGCACACCCGTTCGCGGTTGCGGTCGCAGGACGCTGTGGGCCGTCGGGGTGTGGGCGTAGCCGTAGATCGCCCCCTGCGGATTCAACGAGTAGCGCTGCATCGTGTGGGGGGTGCCGGTCTCGCAGATCTCGATGCGATCGCGCACGTCGGGAATGCGATCGGCGAGGCGGTCGATCAGGAAGGCTTCGAGGTCGGCCTTCTTCTCGCGATAGCTCGCTTCGTCGAGCCCCTCCCACAGGCGTCCGTCCGCCATGACGGTGGCGTGGAGGATCGAGCGCCCTTCGGGCGCGTGGGTCGGATCGGCGACGGTGTGATTGCCGACCATCCAGCCCTGCCGCGCGTAGTCGCCGGCTTCGAGGGCCGCCAGCTCTTCATCGAAGTCGTAGCTGCGCGAATGGAAGATCGACCGATCGGGCAGCCCGAGCTTCGCGGCGTCGCCCTTGATGCCGACGTAGGCCTGGTGGATCGAACAGGAGAGCGGGAGCGAATCGGAGAGCTCGATCTCCGACGTGGCGAGGGAACGGTCGTCGAGCAGTTGGTGGAAGGTGAGCGGGGCCGGGGCGTTGCTCACCACGGCGGGTGCGCGGAAGCGTCCGCGATTCCTCGTCTCGACGCCGACGACGCGGCCCCCCTGGGTTTCGATGTTCGTGACCTCGGTTCGCAGCAACACCTTGCCGCCGTGCGCTTCGATCACGTCGACGAAGGCATCGGAGAGCGCCTGCCCTCCCCCTTCGACATAGAAGCAACCGCCAGCGTGATAGCTGAGCCACATCTGGGAATAGATGAAGGCGGACACCTGCGACGGAATCAGACCGAGATATCCCCAGAGCGTCGAGAAGATCGACTGGATGCGCGGGTCGCGGACGTGCTCGTCGAGCAGTTCCTGCAACGACTTGCCCATCACCGCGAAGGCGGCGGGGCTCGGCCCACCGCTCGGGCGCTCGTCGATCGCGCGCAGGGTTTCGAACAGACCGTGCACGCCGCCCGCGTGTTCGGGGTACTCGTTGCAGAGCAGGGCCTCGTAGGCGTCGATGTCGGCAGGGATCTCGAGGTCGTGCTCGGGCCCGACCGTGCGATAGGCCACGTCGAAGCGGCGCAGTCGAATGCGGTCGAGCACACCGAGCTTGCCGAGGGTCGTGTGCATGCCGCGGCCGGGCAGCAGATCCCCCGTCTGGTGCAGGGCGACGTCGAAGTCGTAAACGATCTTCGTGCCCTTCACCTTGCGCAGGAAGTGGTGCGCGTAGCCGCCGGCGTAGACGTGTTGCTCGAGCACGAGCACGCGCAGCCCGCTCTGCGCCATGCGCGCGGCCGAGGTCAATCCTCCCAGGCCCGAACCGATGACGATCACATCCCAATCGGTCTCGATCGATTTCATGCTTGTTTCTCCCTTGGATGGCGACCGGCGCTGCGTCGCCGTCAAACGGTGGGTGGACCCTGCCCGCCTGCGAGGAGCAGGTGCTTCATCGGATCGCGGAGGGCCATCAGGTCGAATCCGTGGCGCAGCTTTCCCGAAACGTGGAGCGAGACGATTCCGTGAAGCCCCGCCCAGAAGAGGTGTGCGAGTTCGACGTGATCGCCGACGAGCACGCCCGCTTCGATGGCGCGCGCGATGGTGTCGCGAATGGGCTTGAAGGCGGCCGCTCCACACTCCTCGACTTCGGGTGTGCGCGTGGCGTCCGAGGGTTTCATCTCGAACATCAGCCGATAGGCATCCGGTTCATCGAGGGCGAACTGGATGTAGGCGTCGCCGATCTGGCTCAACTCTTCGACGGAGTTTTGGGCGCCGGCGAGGGATGCTTCCTGTGCGGCCGTGAAGCGCCCATAGGCGGCAACGCGTGCGGCGTTGAAGATCGCATCCTTGTTCTCGAAGTAGCGGTAGGCGGCGGCCGCGCTCTGCCCCGTCATCTTGGCGATGGCGCGCATCGTGACGCCGTCGTATCCGAGCTCTGCGAAGAGACCCTCCGCGGCGTGGATCACCGCTTCGCGCTGGGCCTCGATCTGTTCTTCGGAGAAAGGAGGTCGTCCCATGCTTTTCAGTGAACATAATTAACTAAACTTAGTCAACATAAACCTCGCCGAGTCTCGATTTCCATGAACCTCCCGAAAATGCTTACAATTTCAGGAGGCTGTCCTGGATTCGTCCCCCGTCCGCCCCCTCCCGGGCCGGGCTCGCGAAAGCCCACCGCCCGCTCGAAGTGTCCTACAAGTAGGCCCCCCGCCCGCGATCCAGCGCGCGAATCCCACAGCAGACAGGAGCCTTCCCAGTGGCCGACCCCGCCGTCATCGTCGAACAGGACGGACACGTCCTCACCGTCACCCTGAACCGACCCGAGAAGCGCAACGCCGTCAACAGCGAGGTGATGTGCCGGCTCTACGACGCGTGGAACCAGCTCGATGACGACGACGATCTGCGCGTCGCCATCCTCACCGGCAACGGCAACACCTTCTGCGCGGGGATGGATCTCTCGGAGATCGGCAAGATGAGTTCGGGCAAACCGGACAACGAGTGGATGGAACGCGCGATGAAAGACCCGGGCGTGATCTATGGCGCCTGGCTCAAGACCTATCGCCCAAGCAAGCCGGTAATCCTCGCAGCCGAGGGCTTCGCCCGCGCCGGTGGCACCGAGATCCTGCAAGGCACCGACATCCGCGTCGCCGGGGAGAGCGCGATGTTCGGTGTCACCGAAGTGCAGCGCGGCCTCTTCCCGATGGCGGGCAGCGCCGTGCGCCTGCGCCGCCAGATCGGCTACGCCGTCGCGGCCGAGATGTTGATCTGCGGCGAAGACCTGCCCGCGCGCCGCGCATACGAACTCGGCCTGGTGAACCACATCGTTCCCGACGGCCAGGCCCTGGCCAAGGCGAAGGAGATCGCCGAGCGCATCGCGAGCAACGGCCCCCTCGCGGTCAAGGCCATCGTCGCCACCCTGCGCGAGACCGAGACCCTCCCCGAAGAAGAAGCCTTCGTGATCGAACAGAAGCACGGCATGGCCGTGATGATGTCCGAAGACGCGAAGGAAGGGCCGAAGGCGTTCCTCGAGAAGCGCGACCCCGTCTTCAAGGGAAAGTAGAAGGCGACGCTCAGCTCCGTACGCGTTCCGATCGCGGATCGTAGAACGCTCGCAACGACGCGCGCGCGTCGAAGCGCGTTCCCGCGATCTCGATCTGCCATTCGCCTTCGCGTACCCACGCGGGGTCGATGGCCTCGTCGTTTCGGCTGGCCCAGCCGAGGCCGACGGCGGCATCGACGGTGTGTCCCCAGGTGCCGGAGGTGGTGAGCCCCATCGGCTCGCCGTTTCGGAAGATGGGTTCGTCGTGGTGGAGCATGGCGGCCGGGTCGTCGATCGCGAAGTGCAGGAGCCGACGCGTGCGCGCTTCGCCGCGGCGCTTCTCGAGGGCGGCGCGGCCGACGAAGTCTGCCGCCTTGTCCCACGCCACCGCGAAGCCCAGGCCCGAAGCCAGGGGATCGTCGTCGGGCCCGATGTCGTGCCCCCAATGCCGATAGCCCTTTTCGATGCGACACGAGAGCATCGCGCGGAAGCCCGCGAGGCGGAGGCCGCGGGGATCGCCGAGTTCGACGAGGCGGTCGAAGGCGGCGGGCGCGTGCTCGACCCGGGTGTACAACTCCCAGCCGAGCTCACCCACGTAGGTGACACGCAGCGCCCGAACCGCGTGACCCCCGATCTCGAATTCGCGTGACGTACCGAAGGGGAATTCCTCGTTCGGGAAGGCGCGTTCGGCCGCGGCTTCGAGCAGCTCACGCGACTTCGGACCCATCAGCCCGAGGGTCGCCCAGCGCTCGGTTTCGTCTTCGAGGCGGACGTTTCGCCCGGAAGCCATCCGCGCGAGATGGTGGAGGTCGCGCACGCGCGTCGCCGGTGCCGTCACGACCCAGAAGCGATCTTCACCCAGACGCGTCACGGTGAGATCGGCTTCGATGCCGCCGCGCTCGTTCAACCACTGGGTATAGACGACACGACCGACTTCGACGTCCATCTGGTTCGCGCTGGTGCGATCGATCACGTCGAGCGCATCGGGCCCTTCGAGGAGGAACTGCGCATAGGAAGTCTGGTCGTAGAGCGCAACGGCTTCGCGGGTCGCGCGATGCTCCTCCGCGATGCGTTCGAAGGCGTTCGAGCGATGGAAGGAGTGCTCTTCGATCGGCGGCTCCCCCTCGAGCGCGTACCACAGCGGGCGTTCCCATCCCGCGAGCACGCCGAAGCAGGCTCCGGCTTCCTTCGTTCGTTCGTGCAGAGGTGAGAGACGCTCGTCCCGCGCCGTCGCGGGTTGGCGGTAGGGCCAGTGCATCTCGTAGAGCAGGCCGAGGGTCTCGACCGTTCGTTTGCGCAAGTAGTCCTCGCGCGCCGCGAAGGGTTCGAAGCGCCGGATGTCGACGTCCCACAGATCCATCGGGGGATGGCCGTCGAGGATCCAATCCGCCAGCACCCAACCGACACCGCCGGCCGCCTGGATGCCGATCGAGTTGAAGCCGGCCGCGACGAAGAACCCGGCCACTTCCGGAGTCTCGCCGAGCAGGAACTGATCGTCAGGGGTGAAGCTCTCGGGTCCGCAGAAGATCTGTCGCAGGGGCGTCTGGTGCAGACGCGGCACGCGGTCGAAGGCGCGCTCGAGGAGCGGGCTCACGTGATCGAGGTCGGCGTCGAGCTCGATGAACGAATCATTGGGCACGGAACCCGCCGGCCAGGGTTTGGCGACGGGTTCGAACAGACCGATCAGCAGGCGCCGGGCGTCTTCCTTGAAGTAGGCGCTGTGGTCG
>JANQEL010000090.1 GCA_028278345.1 Myxococcota bacterium | reverse complement strand
CAGGGTGAAGTCGACATCGTCCCGACGATTGGGCCAGCGTTCCGCATAGCGTTCGAGACGCGTCGCCGCGCGATCGGCTTGGCCGCTGCGCGAAAGTGTCGTCGCATAGGCCCACTCGAGGTCGGGATCGTCGGGGTGGGCCGCCATCGCCGCTTCGAGGCGCTGCAGCGCACTCTCGATCGGCGAAGACGAGATCGCACTCGCCTGGCTCGCGATGAGCAGGCCGATGCCAAGCGCAAGAACGAATCGGGGCAGTGTTTGCAGAAGCATCACGCGGTCAACTCCAGATGGTCCCGATGGATCAGTTCGAGCATCTCCTCGCCCTGTTCGTCGAGGACCTGCAGGAAGAGGTCGACGATGGCCGGATCGAACTCGACGCCCCGACCCTTGCGCAGCAGTTCGAGCACCTCCTCCTGGGGAAAGGCCTTCTTGTACGGACGCTCGCTCGACAGCGCGTCCCACACGTCGACCACGGAGACGATGCGCGCGGCCAGGGGGATCTCTTCGCCCGCCAGGCCATCGGGATAGCCCGTGCCATCCCAGCGCTCGTGGTGGTGCATCACGCAGTCGAGAGTGGTCTGGGACAGCCCTCGGACGGGGCGCACGATGTCGGCGCCGATCTTCGGGTGCCCCATCATCTGCTGCCGCTCTTCGCTCGTGAGTCGGCCGGGCTTGTTGAGCACGGCATCGCAGACGCCGATCTTGCCGACGTCGTGCAGCAACGCGCCGAGGGTGATGGCGCGAATGTCCTCTTCCGACATGCCGAGGCGTTCGCCCATGATCGCGCTGAAGGCGGCCAGGCGGCGGCAGTGGAGGTTCGTGTAGCCGTCGCGCGCTTCGACCGCGCTCGCCATCGCGGCGATCGAAGAGTCGAAGGTCTGACGCAGCTCTTCGATCAGGCGGAGGTTCTGGGCCGAGAGGGCGAGCTGCGCACCGACCGAAGCGATCGTGCGCTGCTGCGTGAGATCGAGTTCACGGGTGTTCGCGCATTCGACCACGAGCACACCGATCGGCGACTCGTCGGAACGCAGGGGCGTGTAGACGATCACGCCTCCGCGCGGGTCCGCCGCGCGGGGAAGGGTCTGCCCGCAACCTTCGTCGAGGGTGCGTTGGGCGAGTTCGACCTCGCAGACGGAAGCACCGTCGGCCCCGTTCATCGCCCAGGCGATACGCGAACCGTCGAGATCCCCCTGCGGTGTGGAACGCAGCAGGGTGACGAAGGTGGCGCCCACCACATCGCCCAACATGCCGAGGGTGAGTTCGAGGGCATCGCCGGTCCCGGGTCGTCCGGTCGAGATCTGACCCACACTCGCCACCGCGGCGAGGGAGGACGCCTGCGCCTCCATGTCGCGCAGGGTGCGACGCTGCACACCCTCGATACCGAGTACGTAGTGACCGGCGAGCACCATCCACGGGGCCAGCGGTGAGATCAACCAGGAACCGAAGAGCGCGAGACCGAGGGATGTGCCGCCCACGGCGACCCCGATGAGAGACATCACCGCGAGGCGGGTTCGCTGACGCGATCCGGCAAGCGGGGCCAGGGCCAGGGAAAGCGCGATCAACGCCAGCGCACGAAGTTCCGGCTCGGGCACGCGCAGCGCCGGGTGGCCCGCCAGGCGGGCGGCAGCCGTGCGGTACGCCATGACCTGGATCTCGACCCCGGGCACGGCGGGCCCGAGCGGGGTCGTCCACAGATCCTGGAACTCGGCCGAGGTGGCGCCGATGAAGACGGCGCTTCCCGCGACATGGTCGCGGTCGAAGCGGCCTTCCAACACGTCGACGGCCGAGATGCGCGCGATCGCCGGGTCCATTCGGCGGTAATCGATGGCGAAGTAGCCCGCGTCGTTGGTCTCCGGTTCGACCGCGAGTTCGTCGCGCCCGATCGCGATCTCGAGGGCGCGAATCGCGAGGGATCGCATCGACTGCCCGCCGATCGAAGAAGCAAGAGGTGCTTCGCGCACGACGCCATCGCGATCGACCGGCACCAGCACACTGCCCAGCCCCGACGACGCCGCAGCGATCTCGGGAACCGGAACATTGGTGATCTCGATCTCGCCGACCCCCGCGATGTTCTCGCGCTGACGAAACGCCGCGAAGACCACGTTGCCGGCACGGCGCGCGGCGTCGGCGAGCGCGGCGTCCTCGTCCCCGGGACTCGGCGTCGAGAAGTCGATATCGAAGGCGATCGTGCGCGCACCGGCTGCGTGCAGCCGTTCGATGATCTGCGCGTGATGGCTACGCGGCCACGGCCAGTCGGGTCGCGCGCGCAGGCTCTGGGCGTCGAGGGCGACCACCGTCGCATCGGGAATTCCCTGTACGACCGGGCGCGGTGCGAGGGTCGCGGCACGCTGCATCAGTGCGTCGCGCACGCGCGCGTCGACGGGCGCGAACACACCACTCGCATCGATCGCGAACGATGCGAGCGCAAGCGCAAGTGCAGCGATGACCACGCGCACGGGCGAGGGCCTGGAACCGGGGGAATCCATCCAGAAACTGATCGACCTGTGACGGGAATCCTTGATTCTCGAAACCGATCATTCGGGGGGCGCCCCATCGGCGCCACGCAGCTTGCACGTGCGTCTCGCGCAGGAACCGCGCAGGCCCCTCGATCAGTGGGCGACGTCGATGTCGATCGCCTCGGCGTCCAGGTCGCGCGTGTCGAAGCGAGACCCGGCCGGTCGGCGAAAGCGCGCAATCCGGCGGGCCCGGGTCGCGAGGCCGAAGAACTCGACCACGGTCCAGGCCACGCATCCCCACCCCAGCAGGTGCACGAACTCGATCGCCATGTCTCGTGTTGGGAGCAATTTGTATGCCGCGACCGGTCACGCGGCCGATTCGCCCTCGCCCACGCCGCGCTCCGCCCTCGCCTGCCGCAGCCCTGCGATCGCGCGAGGGCGCGCGCCATGCCGTCGGGATTCCCTCCGTAGGCAATCCAAGGGGCCGATCTGCCGTCGTTGCGCACATCGCGCGCGCTTCTATCGTTGAGCGCCCAACCCGAGCTTCCCTCCCCCCACACCACCGAGGAGCACCCCCATGAGCGATTCGAACCCCCTCGCAGAGAAGTCCCGACAACCCCTCACCAAGGCCGAGATGGGCATCGAGTCGGGGCTCCCCCTCGAACTCGCCGATGGCAGCGCGGAGTCGCTTCAGCGCGGAGTGCAGATGCTGCTCGACATCGAAGCCATCAAGCAGCTCAAGCACGCCTACTTCCGCTGCATCGACACAGCGAACTTCGAAGAGCTCGCCACCCTCTTCCACGAAGACGTCACGGTGCACTTCACGGGTGGGAACTATGAATGGAAGCTTCAGGGACGGGACGAGTATCTCGACGCGGTGAAGGCTTCATTCACCAACCAGGCCGTCGGGCATCACAACGGTCATCACCCCGAAATCCAGATCCTGAATGAGAATGAGGCAACCGGCCTCTGGTACCTCGCCGACAACATGTGGGTGATGAACTTCGATTTCTTTACCACCGGCACGGCGATCTACTGGGATCGCTATCTCAAAGTCGATGGACGCTGGACCATCAAGGACACACGCTATCGCCGGGTCTACGAGATCAATCGCGTGCTCGAAGAACGTCCGCCGTTGTCGGTCCACCACCTCGCCGCACACGGGGCGGACCCCGCATAGGGTCACAATCCGCTTGCGGTTCAACGGGTTATGGGTGCGCCCCTGGCGAGGGCAAAGTCACACGTTCGTGCACTGAACGACACGCGAAGGCTCCAGGGGTGACGGAATTCTGACACCCGATGCCTTGTGAACACACCCGCACAAGTGGAGCAATACGGCACACATTCGATGTGTGTGTATGAGAAGGCGTGCGTTCGAAGACACACGTCGTGTGCGTTCGACGACACGCGGTGTGTTCTTCTACTTGAACGAACCGTAGGCAGCGGTCCAATCAATTCGAACGTGATCGGAACTTTTTGGGGTGTTCAAGTCTTTTCAAACAAGATCAAGTTCGTCAGCCTATGGCCCGCATTCATAGGGCGTAGTCAGTGGCGGTCTTGAATGCGGCGATACGAGAAACACTTCCCTCTCCCAGCAATCGGTTCCCTCCCTTCAGTCCAGTCACAACCCACCCCCGGACGGCGAACGGAGCATGCAGAAGAGTCGACCAAGGCCTTCCTCGTCTGGCGACGACATCGAAGCATCACCAGTTCGCTTGGGAACCGCGATCGCGTCGATCCCCGTGTTCGACCCCACTCCTTCCTTTTCCACCCCCCGGTTCGTCCCCCGAACTCGTTCCACCGACCTCAGCGCGTTTTCGAGGTCGTAGGGCCAGCACAGTGTGGCCCGAGCGCCGAGCGCGCAGAGCTCGTAATTGAAACAAGTGTGCCATCCCCGGAGCGAGTGCTTCGGGAGCCAAACTCTAGGAGAACTGTAATGCGATCCATTGGTAGGACTATCGCCATCACGGCAGCCGGCTTCCTGCTGTTCTCGGGGTCCGCGTTTGCGTCTGATGTCGAAGCGGAGCTTCGACAGATGCAGGAGCGGATCGCGCAGCTGGAAAGCCAGATCGAGAGCGAGACGGCCTCGCTCCAGTCGGAACGTGAATCGGGCAGCGGCCTCGGCGCGCTGATCGAGAACACCGACATCAACGGCCACGCAGCGGCCAGCTACAACTACAACTTCGAGGGCTTCGAGAACAGCGCCGGTCTCGCGAACAACGTGAACTCGTCGCACGGAACCTCGAACTCCTTCCAGATCGACCAGGCCTGGATCTCGATCGACAACCCGGCCGACGAGAACGGTCGCGCGGGTGCGCACATGGACCTCACGGCCGGTGCGGTCCACGGTGGTGGCGCGGGTATCGCCCTCTACGAGGTGTCGATCAGCTACCTCGCTCCGATCGGTGACGGTGTGATGGTTCAGGGTGGTCTGATGCCCACCTTGATCGGTGCGGAAGTCGACAAGACGACCGAGAACTTCAATGTGACTCGCGGCATCGTGTGGGATCTGCAGCCCACGCTCAACACGGGCGCGCGCCTCAGCACGAACCTGACGGACGAGATCTCGGTCACCCTCGGTGTGTTGAACGACCAGCTCACGGGCGATCTGCTCAACGACACCGACAACGAGAAGGCCATCACGTGGCAGCTCGCCTGGGGCGCTGAGGACATGAGCGCAGCGTTCAGCGGTTCCTGGGGCGATGTCGGTGCCAACGGTGGCGTGGGTCAGGACGTCGATCGCTTCATCGGCGACGTGCTGCTCACCTACGACGGCATGGAAGACGTGTCGATGTGGTTCAACTACACGATCGTCCAGGACGACGACGGCGCGGCCGAGGGCGAAGTCCACGGCATCGCAGTTGCGGCGCGCATGGCCCTCGCGGACGACATGGGCGTTGCGGTCCGCGGCGAAGCCGTGATCACCGACCTCGACGCGGGCGAGACCGAGACCTACTCGGCCACCGTGACCGCCGACAAGTCGTTGACCGACCATCTGACGGCCAAGGCCGAGCTCCGGCTCGACTTCCACGCCGACGATGGCTTCCCGGACGACAAGGGTGCAGCTGGCGAAGACATCGCCGCGCTCATCCTGGCTCAGCTGCTCTACGAGTTCTAGACGTAGAACAACGAGTTGCTAGACACCGGCGGCGGGTTCACCTCGAGTGGGCCCGCCGCCGATCTTTTGGGGCGACGCCAACGGCCCGGGGCAGCCTCAATAGCAACCGCAGCCGCCTCCGGCGGTCTTCCCCATGCCCCCGATCGACGCTTCGCGCGAGTAGTGGACCTTCTGGCGCCAATGGAGTTCGTCGGGGCCGTCTTCGGCGGTCATCTGCGGATTCGCGAAAGCACCCTTCTCGTAGAAGGCGACGTTTTCGCAACCGGTCGTGACCGCGATGCACGACGCGATGGCGAGCAGGATCACGCCTCGGCGTCTCGACTTCTCTCGGATCGTCTGCCGCATCGCGCTCGAAGCTAGCCCACCCGCAAAGTCGCCGTCGCAAGACGCGACGCCAGCACCTCCGAGAGATTCCACAGCACCCGGGCTCCGATGCGCGGGTAGCGCGCGCGCAGGCGTTCGAGGGCCGTCTGATCGAAGCGAAGCGCACGCACCGGCGTCGCCGCGTCGACATCTGCGGTGCGGGCTCCGTGATAGAGCGCCACTTCACCCACCACATCGCCGCGCTGGCAGCGTGAGAGCTCGATCGGCTCTCCCTCGGGCCCTTCGATGGTGACCACCAACTCGCCGTCGAGCACCACGTAGAGCCCGTCTCCAGGATCGCCCACGCGATAGATGGGTTGCCCCGGATCGAATGTTTCGACGCTCGTCATCAACGCCGCGATCTTCGCCTGCGCGTTGTTCAACCCCCGCAACACCGGAACCGTCTGCTGGGGCTCGCGGCCGAGATCGAAGGTCAGGAGATCCCAGAGATTCACGACGCGCATGCCCGCGCACAACGCCGGGGTGAAGGTCACATCGACCAGCCAGGCGATCGCGAGGGTGAAGGCACCGAGCAGGCCGAACTCGACCTGGTTCTTGAGTTCGCTGGTCGCGATCACGGCGAAGCCCATGCACAGCCCCACCGTGGTGATCGTGACCGGCCGACCCACCTCGCGCAGGGCCTCGATGGCCCCGCGCTTCTCGTCCGCCCGTTCTCGCGCTTCGCGGTTGAAGCGCGTGAGGAAATGGATCGTGTCGTCGACCGCGATACCCAGCACGATACAGGCGAACAACCCCGTCGTCGTGTTGAGGGGGATCCCCGTGATGCCGAGGGTGCCGAAGTAGACCACCACGGGAAGCACGTTCGGCACCAGTGCAAAGAGCGCCACGCGCGCCGAAGCGAAGAGCGCCAGCAGGATGGCGAAGATGAATAGGAACGCGACGCTCAGGGTCTCGATCTGCCCCTGGGCGGCCTCGTCGAGGGAGCGCGTCAGCATCACCATGTTGCCCGTGACCTGCCCGCGCAGACCCGGGGGCAGCTTCTCCAGGCGCTCCTCGATCCGCGAGACCAGCCGCGCCATGTCGCCGGTGTTCATCGCCTGGCTGCGAACGTGGATGTTGGTCGTGCGCTTCTCGGCATCGACCACCGTGCGAAGCCCTTCCCCGGCACCGAAGAGCAGCATCTGCTTCACGTAGCGCACGCTCTCGTCGGGGATGATGAACGCCTCATCACGGTCTTCGTGGAGCACGCGATGGATCGTCTTCACGAAGTCGACCAGCGAAGTGGTCCCACCGACGTTCGGCTGCTGGCCCAGCCACTCCGCGAGTTCGTCCACGACGCGCAGGCTCTCGCTCTTCGCGAAGGCATCGGGCTCGTCGCTCTCGAGCACAACGAAGATCGGGATCGCCCCTTCGAGGCCGCGGTTGATCGCCTCGAAGTTCGCGCGCACCGGATGATCGCTCGAGAAGTTGCTCACGAGATCGCTGTTGAGATCGATGCGGTTCATCCCCACGACGGCCACGCAGAACAAGACGGCGCCCGCCACCAGGATGGCCTCGCGGTGACGCACGTCGAAGCGTCCGAGCGTCGCGAGCAGACGATCGAGGCCGTGCCCGGTGCGACCGTCTTCGTGGCGACGCGCCGGCATGCGCTTCGGCGCGCCGCCGAGCGACAACAGCGCGGGCACGAAGGTGAGCGAGATGAACGCCGAGATCACCACACCGAGCACGGCGATCAGCCCGAACTCGACCACCGCTTCGAACGGGCTCATCGCGAGGGCGAGCAGGCCCGCTGCGGTGGTGAGGGCCGTGAGGGCCACGGGCAACGCCACGTGGCCGACCGCCCGCGCGACCGGCCCCTCGACTCCCAGGAAGTCGCGTTCGCCGGGACGCACGGTTCGATAGAACTCCGAGACCACGTGCAGCGCGTAGGCCGCCGCGATCGTCACGAGCAGGGGCGGCACGATGCTGGTCACCAGGTTGAGTGACACGCCGAACCACGCCACCACGCCGAGGGTCCACACGGTGGTCAACACCACCGTCGCCATCGGGGCGAGCACACCGCGAATGCTGCGGAACGCCAGGGCGCCGAGCACGCCCATGATGAGGAAGGAGATCGGCAGGATGCGCCCGAGTCCGGCGAACAGCAGGCGCGACGTGGTGGCCTTGATGTGGGGCGCGCCGGTGAGTCGCACGCCCATGTTCGGCGCGTTCTCGCGCGCGATCCGTTCGACTTCGAGGTCGAGGTTCTCGCTGATCAGGCGATCGAGGGGGATGTCCTTCAGGCTCAGGACGATCGACGTCATCTTCCCGTCGTTCGAAACGAGCCGGCCGGCGTAGAGGGGATTGCGTTCGACGTCGCTGCGCAGGCGCGCGAGTTCCTGCGGGCTCTTCGGAATGCGATCGAGGAAGGGTTCGATCTCGACCGCCCCCTCGAAGCTCCGCATGTTGGGCGCCGTCGCGAGGCTCACCACTTCGTGCACGAAGGGCAGGTCTTCCAAGGCGTCGCTCGTGCGCGCGATCGCTTCGAGGGCTTCGACCGTGTAGACGTTCTCCGCTTCGAGAGCGACCAGCAGCGACTCGCGTTGGCCGAAGACCTTCGCGAAGTGCGCCATCTGCTCCTGGCGCTCGTCGCCGGCCGCGAGCAATCGATCCGTCGAGGGATCGACTCTCAGCCGCAGGGTGCCCGTTCCGAAGTCGAAGATCTGGTTGGCGAACCAGGCCGTCACGAGCAGCGTCGCGACCACGACCACACCCGCGTTGCGCACCCAGAAGTGTCTCAACTTCGGCAGATCGATACCTCGTGGTGGGCTGTCGTCGCGCTATGCGCTGCTCGTCGGATTCGCCTCGCTAGCGCCCCCTGCGTTCCAGGGACGAGCGCGAGAAGAGCCGGTCGGGCACGTCGACGTCGAACTCGATGCGATCGACCTCGAGCACGGTGTGGGTGGCCGTCTTGCGATCCTCGATGCGCACGCGGTTCGGGAACCAGACGTCACCCTGCTTCGCGAGGGTCGAAACTTCGGCGGTCAGCGTCTTGCGCACCTCGTCCTCGGCTTCGTACAGCACCGTCTCGAGGGTGACGCAGGTCTCTTTGTCGATGCGCGCGAGGCCTCGGTGATAGACGGCGTCCTCGTCCTTCGCGGCGCGACTCTCGAGCACGTACACCGGCCGTCCAGCGAACTCCTCGTCGGCCAGGCGTTTCGACGTCGCGCGCTGCCCGATGTGATAGAGCTGCTCCATGTCGCGATAGCTCAGATCCGAGCCGAAGACCGAGCCTTCGGAATGTCGCCCAGTCACCCGGCGCACGAGCTTCAACTCCGGGAGGTAGGCGAACATGTCGGTGCCCCCCTCGCGCTCGATCATCAAGACCGACGAGCCGCGCAGATCGGGTGGCGCCTGCAGTTCGGCGAGCACCTTCGACAGCCCCTTCTCGTCGATCTTCCAGTGCAGCGTGGCTTCGAGGGTCTGGACGCCCCCGCCGCGGTCGTGCACGAGAAGCCGGAAGTGCTGGCGCGCGCTCTTCTCTGGGGCATTCGCGGCGGCGCACTCGCCGATCTCTTCGACCGTGGTCGGCGCAGCGCTCGTTCTCACAACCGATGAGGCGCCCTCTCCGGCGGCTTCCGCGGCGCTTCGCGGAGGCTGAACCACCCCGAATACGGCCAGAGAAACCGCAATCAGCGCGAGAGGCGACCAGAGGCGCGGGGAGAGAAGCGACATCGACGCCGCGATCCTACTCGAGCAGCTTCGCCTTAGCGAGGTGACACGCGATGCAACGGGCCACTTCACCCGAAAAACCCTCGAATCGACTACGAGATCGACGTCGCGGAGCCTTCGCACCTCACGTCGCATTTCGTGCGTCCACGGAAATTCTCATCATCGATCGATCCCGCTACGTTGCGCGCCATGAATGTACGAGGACTCTTCGATCTGACCGACAAGGTGGCGATCGTCACCGGTTCCACCAAGGGAATCGGCCGCGCGATCGCCGAAGCATACGTCCACCACGGTGCGCGCGTGGTCGTCTCCGGACGCGACCCCGCCCGATGCGATACCGCAGCCAGCGAGATCACCGAACACGGAGGAAGCGCGATCGGAATCGCCTGCGACATCCGCGACGCAGAAAGCCAACGCGCCCTCGTCGAGAAGACCCGTGAAGCCTTCGGCCCCGTCGACATCCTGGTCGCCAACGCTGCGATCAACCTGCAACAGGGCTCGCTCCTCGACACCAGGCCCGAAGCCTTCAACGACACCCTCGACGGGAATCTCACAGGGGTGATGCGGTTGTGTCAGGACGTGATCCCGGACATGCAGGCGGCGGGCGGGGGTTCGATCATCCTGGTCTCCTCGGTCGGGGCCCTGGCGGGCAACTCGCTGCTGGGTGCCTACACGATCTCGAAGGCCGGCATCATCCAGTTGGCGCGCAACATCGCCGCCGAGTTCGGCAAGGACGGCATCCGGGCCAACGCGCTGGTGCCCGGTCTGGTCAAGACGGAGTTCGCCGGGCCGCTCTGGCAGGACGAAGCGCTCGCCCGGGCGCGCATCGAGCGAACCCCGCTGCGGCGTCTCGGCGAGCCCGAGGATCTCGCCGGGGCCGCGGTCTACCTCGCATCCCGCGCGGGTTCCTGGACCAGCGCGCAGACCCTCGTCGTGGACGGTGGCTTCGTGATGTACGGGCGCTGAGGGCGCAGTGTCGAAGGAGCGGATCGAAGCGCAGACGCGCGCCTGGGTGAACGAGGTGGTCATCGACCTCGATCTCTGTCCCTTCGCGGCGCCTTCCCTCGAGCGCGACGCCCTGCGCGTCGTAGTCACGGAGGCCTGCTCCGCTGAAACGATTGCCGACGCCCTGATCGCGGAGCTCGGCGCGTTGCAGGAACCCGAGGCCGAAGGCGTCGAATCGTGCCTCCTCGTCGTGCCCGATGGGCTCGAGGACTTCCTCGCCTTCAACGCCTTTCTCGAGGTCGCCGATCGCATCCTCGAGGATCTCGACCTCGTCGGGGTCTTCCAGCTCGCGAGCTTCCATCCCGACTACCGCTTCGCCGACGCACCCGACGACGACCCGGCCCACTACACCAACCGCGCGCCCTGGCCGACCCTGCATCTGCTGTGGGAGAGCGCGGTGGGGCGCGCGGTCGCCACACATCCCGATCCGTCGGGCATCCCCGCGCGCAACGTCGAACGCCTGCGCATCATGGGAAGCAAGGCGCTCGCTGAGCGACTCGAAGCCATCGGGTCAAGCGACGCGGACTGACCGCGAAGACGCTCAGGGTCGTTCGTCGGCCACTCGCGGCGCGAAGATGGCCATCGCCGCGATCAGCCCGCCGTAGTAGAGCCCGTTCGGCACGACGCGCAGGGCGAAGCCCAGATCGGAACCCGCGAAGAGAATGATCGCATCCGCGGTGGCCCACAGGCTGTAGTAGACGATCACGAAGGCGCTGACCCGTCCGAGCCAGTCGTGCTCGATCACATTCGCGTGCGCGCGACGCAAGCCGATCGCGAGCAGCACGAAGGTGACTTCGTAGATCAAGAACATCACGCGCGGCGTATCGAAGCGCTCGGGGAGCAACGCGAGCAGCAGCTGCGTCGACAAGGGCACGATCAACATCAGCCCGAGAGCCGTGAGCACGTTGCGCCCGCTGGCCTCGAGGCGACCATCCGCGCCACCGGCGACCGCGAGGAAGAGAAAGCGCCAATCGCCGGCCAGCACGAAGAAGAGCGGCACGACGCTTGCCGCGACCCCGCTGAGTTGACCGATGCCGTAGACGTGGTGACTGCTCATCCAGGCGTCGGCGAGGGAGAGCCCGACCAGCCCGAACAGGTAGCCGCGAAGCGACGGATGGATGTCCGTACGCCTGGCCACGACCGCCGCCGCGAGCAGGGCCGCGGCCCAGAGATACCAGGGGTGTTGGATCGGACTGTTGTAGAAGCTCTCGAACGTGCCCATCTCCACTCCGTTCATCCGCCGCTTCGGGACTCCGCTGCGGCGAGACCCGCCTTGTGCCCCACCATCGCTTCGAGATAGGCCAGGATCTCATCGATGCGCTCGTCGCGCCCCGGGAGCGCGGGGTTGAAGGCGGGCATGCGGCTATCGGGTCTCAACTTCGCGGGATCGTCGATCCACGCGCGTAGCCAATCGCGCTCGCGATACTCGAAGGGATTGAGGGGAACGTTCAACTCGGGCCCGATCGTGCCGCCCTCGCCGTTCATCTGGTGGCACTTCGAGCAGTGCACGCGGAATGCGGCGAAGCCCGCGTTCACCTTCGCACCCGCTTCGACTGGAGGGGTCATGGCGGGAAAGCGATCGCGCGCGCGAACGAGATCGACGCCGACGAGCTGGTAGGGCCAGCCGTAGTCGCCTTCCTGCAGCACCACCGCATCGTCGAGGTTCTGCCAGATCAGGTAGAAGGGACCGAGGGAGACGCGTCGCTGTTCACCCGACTCCTGCTTCAGGATCGTGAAGCCCGCATCGCCCAGACGTTCGAAGGCCAACCACGCACGATGCTCGAGCACCCGCTTCACCGGGAAGCCCGGCTGATAGCCATCGCTGCAGGTGAGCAGGAACTCCTCTTCGTCGCGCCAGGCCTTGCCGTAGACCGCGTCGAGCACCCGGTCGAAGGGCAGTGCGCGAAAACGCACGTTGCGCCTCTCGTAGGGTTCGAAGACCTCGATCACCTCCGCCGGGAACTGCTCGACCAACGCCACCAGGGGACGCGTGTCGCGCGCTTCCCCGCGCAACGAGAACTCGAGGGCTTCCGAAGGTTCCCCCGCGACCGGCACGGCCGCGCTCACCAGCGCAACGGTGATGGCGATGACGGGGCCCCACCGCTCCGCAGAGCGTCGAACCCCCTCAGTCGTCACGAGCCAGGGTGCCGAGGGCGAACTCGGTGTGGGTGATCGACTCGGGACTCGAGGGCCCGCGACTGCACATGCACAGGTGCTGGGCCCGGGCGCGCACCCGGACGCCGCGGGCATGCCCGTGCTCCATCATCGTGCCCGCCACCTCGCGCACGAGATCCTCCTGGATCTGGAAGCGCCGGGCGTAGACGTCGACCAGGCGCGGCAACTTCCCCAGCCCGAGGATGCGATCACCGGGTTCGTACGCGACGTCGACGTGCCCGTAGAAGGGAAGGAAGTGGTGGGCGCACAGCGAGTGGAAGCCGATCTCCTTCACCTCGACGAGGCCCGACTTCTCTCCCGGTTCGAGCATGCGCGTTGTCTTGAGAACCGTCGAGGGATCGATCCGATAGCCCGCCAACAACTCCTGGAATGCCCTCGCAATGCGATCGTCGCTGCCCTCCTCGTCGAACCACGCGAGCGCCCGGTGATCGTCGATCACCTGGGCCTTCAACCAATCCACCAGCTTCATTTCAACTCCTGTGATTCGCGAAACGCAGCGACCTCATCTGCAGCTCGTACGGCCCCCGGCTCACCGCGCGGCCGTGCTCCCGTCAGACGCGAAAGCCCGCGTTCGAGCCGACGCCAGAATTCGATCGCGTCGAGCGGCCGATTGAGCCAACCGAGCGAAATACAATAGCCGCAGGTATGGGGCGCGCGATGATGGGGCCCGTGGGCCGCCGCCGAGAGCACCACACCGCGACGCTGCAGCGCGCGCACCCAGCTCGGCGCGCGCACGGCGTGAGCCCAGTAGTGGAGTTGGTTCGCCGGCGCGGCGACGAGCGAAAACCCGAGCACCAGGGCACGAAGCCACCCGGCATCTTCTCCCCCGGTGAGCGGCAGGAGACCGCTCGCGGTCAGCACCAGCAGCAAGGCGAAGATCGCTGCGCTGGCGCCGCCGTTCACGTCGAGCCAGTCGTGTTCGAGCATGGCCCGGGGGCGCCGGTGATGAACGCGAAAGGCGTGGATCAAGCCCGCCCCGAGGTACGGCGTGCGCGAACTGCCCCAGGTGTCGCACGCCCAGTGGACGGCCGCCGTCACGAGATCCGCGAGCAGCGCACCGAGCAGAAGGGCCACGATGACGAGGGGCACGGATGCGAGGGACATCTCCATCACGAGGGTCGCGGCATGCGCCGTCACGAGGCCGATCACGCCGGGAATCGCACAGGCGTACGACCATCGCGCCGCGCGACTCGAGGGAGGGATGACGAGGGATTCGTCGTCCACGAGGGGTTCCTGGACTCCGGCAACCACGCATAGACGCTAGCCTCGCTGGCGATATGTCGTCCATTCAGCGTTTCTTCGTCGGTGTACTTGCAATCGTCATCCTTCTGGTCGCGGTCCTCGTGACTCGCACGCTGGGTTTCACGTCGAAGCAGATCGAAGTGTCCGAGGCCGAGATCGCCGCCATCGACACCGAAGCGGTCGCCGAGCGTCTCGCGCGCGGCATTCGCCATCGCACGATCTCCCACAGCCTCGAGGGACCGGTCGAGGCCGAGGCCTTCGAGGCCCTGCACGCCCAGCTCGTTCGCGACTTCCCCCGCGTACACGATGCCCTCGAACGCGAAACCGTCGCGGAGTGGAGCCTGCTCTACACCTGGCGCGGGCGGCGCCCCGATGAGCCCGCGGTGCTGCTGCTCGCACATCAAGACGTCGTGCCCGTCGATCCGAATTCCATCGACGCCTGGACGCACCCTCCCTTCGAGGGCGTGGTGGCCGACGGCTTCGTCTGGGGCCGCGGAGCGATCGACGACAAGGGCTCGATGTTCGCCATCCTGGAGGCGGTCGAAGCCCTCGTCTCGCTGGGCTTCGAACCCGAGCGCACGCTGCTACTCGCCTTCGGGCACGACGAGGAGATCGGCGGCGATCAAGGCGCCACCTCGATCGCCAATCTCCTGAAGCAGCGCGGAGAGAAGGTCGACTTCGTGCTCGACGAAGGCGGCGCCGTCACCCTCGACACGATCTCCATCGTGCAGGATCCCGTCGCGGTGGTGGGGGTCGCCGAGAAGGGGATGGCCTCGATCGCTCTCACGGTGAGATCGGCCGGGGGGCACTCGTCGATGCCGCCCCCGCAGTCCGCGGTCGGCATCATGGCCGCGGCGATCGCGGCCCTCGAAGCCAACCCGATGCCCGGACGCATCGACGGCACGGTGGACGTGATGCTCGATCATCTCGGTCCCGAGCTCGACTTCCCCTTGAAACTCGTGATGGCCAACCGCTGGCTCTTCGGCCCCCTGCTCTCGGCCGCCTTCGCCGCGGAACCGACCCTCGACGCCATGCAACGCACCACCACGGCCGCGACCGTGTTCAACGGCGGCGTCAAACCCAACGTGCTGCCGAGCCGGGTCGACGCCGTGGTGAACTTCCGCGTGCTTCCGGGGGATTCGGTCGAGGACGTTCGCCAACACGTGTTGCGCACGATCGACGACGAGCGCATCGAGGTGCGCGTGATGGACGCCAACCGCGAACCGAGCGCGATCGCACCGATCGACTCACCGGCCTTCGAGGCGATCCGAGCCACGATCTCGAGCCATTTCCCCAGCGCGATCGTGACGCCCTACCTCGTCGTCGGCGGCACGGATTCGCGCTACTTCGGCGGGCTCACCGACAACATCTACCGCTTCATGCCCTTCGAGTTCACGGCGCGCGATCGCGAGCGCATGCACGGCACCGACGAGCGGATTGCGATCCACACGCTGACCCGGGCCATCGCCTTCTACCGCGCGTTGATCGAACGCACCGCCGGGGCGGCCTTCCAGTCCGACTGAATCTCTACATCGGAGGCACAACCAGGTCCCTCTTGGGTTGCGAGAAGCGCGGCGGCACGCCCGCACCCCCGAGTCCAGCGAGACCGATCCGCCCCGCAGGCCCACGAATTGCCCTGAGGAATTGCACACGCACTGCCGATAAGTCGCGCATCCAGGGAGGGATGTTCATGACCCGCGACCCGAATTCGAGCGCCGTCGTGCGCGCGCTTCGCCGCATCGCGCTGCTCGGCGCGATCGCCGCATTGTTCCAGGCGCCCCTCGGCTGCACCGGCAAGGGCGGTGGCTCGGGCTGCCTGCTCTTCGAAGACGGCACCGTGATCGAGTTCGACTTCGACGAAGAAGGCGGTTTCGACGACACCTCTTCGCCGGGTGCCGCACTCGGTGTCGCTGTCGACGATACGGGCAACTTCCAGGCCCTGGTGATCGGCTTGCGTTTCACCTCGATCACGACCGAGCAGACCTACACGCCGACCTGCAACACCAACGACGCGATCACGACCTACGACTTCGGCGAGACCAACAGCGTCACCGACGACATCGCCGGCGATCATCCCATGCTCACCCAGGCGCTCACCGACACCGCGGGCATCCTCGCGATGCAGCACACGATGAATGCGCTGCTCGTCACCTACGACGCCGAGAACGGCCTGCGCTACTTCCTGGCCGTCGGGGGTTCGATCACCCTGCGACGCACCCTGGGCGCGTCACCCGAGAACCGCATCACCGGCACCCTCAACTTCGTCGAACTCACCGGCGCGACCAACGCCGACGACATCGCCGAAGACGCCGAGCTGCTGCTTCTCGAAGACATCGACTTCACCTGGGATACCAGCGAGCAGCCCACCTGATCCCGGTTCGGGTCTACTCCAGCGTACGTGAAGGGAAGCTCGCCACGTCGAGGCGCCGCCCTGCGCGCACGTCGTCCTCGGTCACATAGACCCGATAACGGCGTCCGCCCGACTCGACCGCGTAGGCGCCCAGCGGTGTCACGCGTTCGACGCGCTGGCGGATCCCGATGCGCGTTCGATCGCGTGGGCTCGCGTAGGGCACGCGTAGTCGCGCGACGCCGCCCGCGTTCGCCTGCACGGCCGTGCGATAGATGAGACGACGACCCGAGGGCGTCTTGAGCGGGAGTTCGACGGTAACGAACTCGCCGCCGCTCGTGGCGAGGTGCAGTTCGGCACCGGGCACGCGCTCGAAGAGCTTGTAGGGGGCGTAGTGTTCGTCTTCGCCGCCGAACAGGCCCTCCATCGCACTGCCGCCGACCGGCCCTTCGTTCACCAGACGGAACCGACCCAGCGCTGGCACGCCGTCTGCGAAGCTGCCGTCGTTCTCGTGAAGCCGGCGCGCCATCGAAAGGGGCGAACGCTCGAGGGCGTCGGCTGCGGTGGCGATGAAGGGCGTTCGCAGCTGGTCGGCGATCTCGACGGCCCGCTCTTCCCGCCTCGCGGCGAAGAAGGCCTCCACTGCGGCGAAGTTCTGGCGACCGATGTAGGGGCCGAAGGGATCGGCGGGGGTTGCACGCGAACCGCTGTAGTGGAGAGCGTGCCCGAGCCCCACGTGGGCGAGGATGCCCAGCTCGGGGCCCTCCCCTGCGGTCGGCAGACATTGCGCTGCGTCCGGCGTCTCGCTCTCGACGAGCTGCGCGAACCGCAGCTGGCTTCCCGCCACGCTGAGCAGTGCACGATCGATTTCGTCGAGATCCCCCTTCACGCCGTGCCACAACAGCCCCGTCACCGGCGCGAAGAAGCCCGGGATCGAAGGCAGCCAGAGAACGACTGCGATCGCGGTTGCGAGCACGCCGATCCCGGGGCGATCTCCAACGCGCGAAGCGACGAAACGGGCCGCGCGAACGCAACACCACGCGAAGGCCACGCAACCGAGCGGCGCCAGATCGTGTGCGTAGCGAACCTGCCCGAAGGCGAGGAAGCTCATCAACAAGCCGAAGCCGCCGAGGTAGATCGCAAGTGGCCAGCGCGCAGCGCTGCCGTCGATCTCACGTGCGTCGCGGCCCAGTTGGAAATAGACGATCGGAACCAGGGGGATCAGGTAGGCGAAGGCCCCCATGCGCGCGTGGGCGATCGCGAAGCTGTACTCCCCTTCCCCGAAGAAGAGCGGCAGCTGCTCCACCACGGTTTCGGTGTAGCCATCGTCGGCCGCCAGGAAGGCGAGGCCTTCGACGAAGGCATCCCGCACCCCCGCGAGCGCGAAGGCCACGAGCGCGATCCCACTCCCCAGCCCGACGAGCACCCAGCGCCCGCGTGCGACGCCGCCGCTGGCATCGCGCGACAAGTATCCCGCCTGGAGGAACGCGAGGGCCCCCAGGCAGAGGTAGATCAACCCGTGAAGCCGCGAGAACTCGACGGCGGTGAAGGGCTGCGGGTCGGTCGCCGGTCGCAGGCCGATCGCCAGCGCGAGCGCGACGACGCCGGTCAGGAGGGCGAAGCCGGCGAAGCGGCGCAACTGGCCCGGATCGCGGCGCTCGGCGACGAAGACCATCAGCGCGGCCTCGCCGGGGAGTAGATAGAGGAGGCTCCCGGTCCAGCTCAGCAACATTGCAAGCCGCGCCACGACGAGAGCGGCGGCGATTCGCAGGGCGCGCGGATCGTCGCCGTCGCCGGTGAGATGCCGGGCGTAGAGCCACACGAGCAGCGCCCCGATCAGGCCCGCCGGTGCATGGTGATCGAAGTTGCCGAGCTGCCCGTAGTTGATGCAGATCGGAAGCGCCGCGTAGATCGCGGCCGCGAGCCACCCCACCCGCGCGTCGAAACACAGTCGCCCCAGGGCATGGATCGGAAAGACCGCCGCGGAGGCCAGCAGCACGGGTATCCAGGCCGCCGTCCATTCGAAGGCCACGGGCCCGTCGCCGAACAGGCGCGCGATCGCCGCGGTGCCCCAGTCGAGCAGCGGCGGATGGGGGATGAAGGCGCCGTCGGGATGATTGATGCACGGGTCGAAGCGCAGGAGCGCGGGAAAGTCGAGGAAGCTCGCCCACGCCCGGCGCGCGTGGTAGAAGGCATCCCCCGCCGCGAAGACCACCTCCCCATCGCCGACGAAGACGCGAAAGAAGTCGAGGCTGCGCAGGACGACCGCCACCGCGAACCAGACCGCGACGCTCACGAGCCCTCGCCGCATCGTCGCCTCGCTTCCCCCACCCGTACCCATCGCACGAGCATAGAACGGCTCACCGAGACGCGGGGTGCCGGGGGCCGCCGCGGAGGTGCGGTGCTAAACCCTCCGCGTGATTACGATCCTCGACTACGGCGCCGGCAATCTGCGCAGCGTGCAACGCGCCTGCCGCGCCATCGGAAAAGAAGAAGAGGTGGTGCGCGACGTCGACGGTCTGCGACGTGCCGAGCGCATCATCTTCCCCGGCATCGGGGCCGCGCGCTCGGCCATGGACAACCTCAGCGAGATGGGGGTGGTCGAGGCCCTCGTCGAGTGTGTCGAACAGGGCATCCCCACCCTCGGCATCTGCATCGGCGCCCAGGTGGCCCTCGATCGTTCGGAAGAAGGCGACACCGAGTGCCTCGGCCTGATCCCCGGCACCACGCGCCTCTTCCAGCTCGACGACCCCACCCTCAAGGTGCCTCACATCGGCTGGAACGAAGTGCGCGTCACCCAACCCCACCCCCTGCTCGACGGTCTCGAGCCGGGGGACGAGTTCTACTTCGTCCACTCCTACTTCCTCGATCCGGAGAGCGACGAGCACTGCTTCGCGGTGTCGGACTACGGCGGCGAGTTCGCCGTCGCGATCGGGCGCGGCAGTTTCTTCGCCACCCAGTTCCACCCGGAGAAGAGCGGACGCTTCGGGCTCGAGCTGCTCTCGCGCTTCGCGAAATGGAACGGCAAATGAGCGCGCGCCTGGGGACCCCCCGATGTTGAGCAAGCGCGTCATCTCGTGCTTCGACGTGCGCGACGGCAAGCTCGTGAAGAGCGTGAAGTTCGTGAACACGAAGGAGATCGGCGAAGTCGTCGGCCGCGCGCGGCAGTACTACGAAGACGGCCTCGACGAGCTCGTGATGTACGACATCACGGCGTCGAGCGATCGCCGCGACATCATGCTCGAAACCGTCGAGGCGGTGGCGGCCGAGATATTCATCCCCTTCTCGGTGGGCGGAGGCATCCGCTCGGTGAAGGACGCGACGGATCTGCGTTGGGCCGGCGCCGAGAAGATCAACGTCAACACCGCCGCCGTCGAACGCCCGGAGTTGATCTCTGAGATCTCCCACGCGGTCGGGGCCCAGAGCACGATCCTCTCGATCGACGTGCTGCGAGTCGGCGGGGCCAGGCAACCGAGCGGCTTCGAGATCGTGACCCACGGCGGGCGCACGCATACCGGAATCGATGCGATCGAATGGGCAAAGCGGGGCGAACGCCTCGGCGCGGGCGAGCTCGTCGTCAATTCCATCGACGCCGATGGCACCAAGGACGGCTACGACATCGAACTCACTCGCAAGGTGGCGGATACCGTCGGGGTCCCGGTGATCGCGTCGGGGGGCGCCGGCAAGCCCGAGCATCTCTACGAGGCGCTCACGGCGGGCGGTGCGGATGCCGCGCTCATCGCGTCGATGGTCCACTACGGCGAATACACCGTCACCGAATTGAAGCAGTACCTGCACGACCGCGGCGTCAAGATGCGAATGCATTACTGATGCCGAAGGCGTGTTGACCTAGGCTTGCGCCAGGCGCGAGCACCGACCAAGCCAGGAGGCCCAGCATGTCCAGCACCCCGATGCGTCCCGGAGTCGTCACCGGCGAGCGTTACCGCGATCTCGTCGCCGCCGCGAAGGACGGCGGCTACGCACTTCCCGCCGTGAACGTCACGAGTTCGTCGACCTTGAACGCCGCCCTCGAAGCGGCCGCCAAGACGCGCAGCGACATCATCATCCAGCTCAGCAACGGCGGTGCACAGTTCTACGCGGGCAAGGGCATGGAGGACGACTTCCAGGCCAAGGTGCTCGGCGCGGTATCGGCGGCGCGGCACGTCCACCTGGTCGCCGAGCAGTACGGCATCTGCGTGGTGATCCACACCGACCACGCGAATCGCGCGCTGATCCCCTGGGTCGAAGCCCTGGTCGAACACGGCGAGCAGTTCTACCGCGAGACCGGCGGGCCGCTGTACAGCTCGCACATGCTCGACCTCTCGGCCGACGACATCGAGTTCAACCTCGGCGAGAGCGCCCGCCTGCTCGATCGCATGGCGAAGATCGACATGAGCATCGAGATCGAACTCGGCGTGACGGGCGGCGAAGAAGACGGAGTGGGCGCCGACATCGACGAGAGCGCCGACAATTCGAAGCTCTACACCCAACCCGAGGACGTGCTGCAGGCCTACGAAAAACTCACGCCCCTGGGCCACTTCTCGGTGGCGGCCTCATTCGGCAACGTGCACGGCGTCTACAAGCCGGGCAACGTGAAGCTTCGCCCGGAGATCCTGAAGAACAGCCAGGCGCTGATCGAGCAAAAGCAGAACACGGCGCACAACCCGCTCAACCTCGTCTTCCACGGCGGGTCGGGCTCCGAAAAGGCGAAGATCCACGAGGCCGTCGACTACGGCGTGTTCAAGATGAACATCGATACCGACACCCAGTTCGCCTACTCGAAGCCCCTCAAGCAATACGTCGAAGAGAACACGGGGGCCTTCCTTCATCAGATCGATCCCGAAGACGGCACGCCCTACAAGAAGTTCTACGATCCGCGGAAGTGGGTGCGTGCATGCGAGGAGAGCATGGCGGCGCGCCTGCACGAAGCGTTCGAGGACCTCGGCTCCCTCGGCAAGACCGTCGCCCGCGCCTGATTCCGATCCCGCTGACTCCCACACGCTGAGCGAGAGCTACTTGTGAACCCCTCCCCCGACGCGCGGTCGTGGAGTGCCGCGGCGCTGGCACTCTGCCTCGTACTGGTTGCGTCTTCCATCGCGAAAGCCGACGACGGCGAACCGGTCGAGCGGATGCTCGTCGTGGGGGAGCGCAGCGAGACCGGCTGGCTCGAAACCCCGGCGAGCGTGTCGCTGGTCGATCGCGACGAGATCCGACGCGCACAACCGCAGCTCACCCTCGGCGAATCCCTTGGCCATCTGCCCGGCGTCTTCGTGCAGAACCGGACCAACTTCGCCCAGGACGCGCGCATCTCGATCCGCGGTTTCGGTGCGCGCACGCCGTTCGGGATCCGCGGCTTGCAGTTGATCGTCGACGGCATCCCCCAGACCCTGCCCGATGGACAGGGGCAGGTGGACAGCCTCGACCTCTCGACCGCTTCGCGCATCGAAGTGCTGCGCGGACCCGGCGCCTCCCTCTACGGAAGCGCGGCCGGTGGCGTGATCGAAGTGACGAGCTTCGATCCGATCCGCGAACCCGAAGCGTCGGCACGGGTGGCTCTCGGCTTCGATGGCTATCGCCAGTACCAGGCCCAGGGGCACGGACACTCGGGTCAGGTGCAATACGCCCTGGGCCTCGCCCACACCCAATACGAAGGTCACCGCGCCCACAGCGATCACGAGACGACGGTGTTCAACACCAAGTTCCGCTTCCAGGTCGAGGACACCACCGACCTCACCCTGGTGATCAGCCACGCCGATGCCCCCAGGGCCGACGATCCCGGGGGCCTCACCCAGGACGAGATCGACGACGACCGCCGACAGGCGAATCAACGCAACGTCGACATGAAGAGCGGCGAAGATCTCGAGAACACCACGGTGGGCGGTGCACTGCGACACCGCTGGAATGCCCAACACGAGACCCGCGCCACC
Organism: Myxococcota bacterium; assembly: GCA_028278345.1. Taxonomy (GTDB): domain Bacteria; phylum Myxococcota_A; class UBA9160; order UBA9160; family UBA4427; genus DUBZ01. The sequence goes on along the minus strand of JANQEL010000090.1, from coordinate 53,402 downwards.
GCCTTCTTCGCCGTGCGCGACTTCGACGGGCGCGTCCCCTCCGCTTCCCGGGGTGCGATCGATCTCGATCGGATCTTCGCCGGCGGAAGCGCGATCCACGCCTGGCAGAGCGACCTGCTCGGCCGCGGCAACCGGCTGCAGCTGGGCTTCGAACTCAAGGGCCAGAGCGACACGCGGGAGCAGCGTGCCATCGACGTCGCGACCGGCGCCGTGGGCGCGCTCGCCGTCGACGAGGTGCAGGAGGTCGTGAGCTTCGGCGTCTTCGCCCATGACCGCGTCGCGGTGACCGAGAGCGTCTCGCTCTCGGCCTCGATCCGCTACGACCGCGTCGACTTCGAGGTCGACGACACCTTGACGAGCGACGCGGGGGGCGACGACTCGGACGACCTGCTCTTCGACGAGTGGAGCTTCGCAGGCGCTCTCGCCTGGACCCCCGACCCCCGTGTGAATCCCTTCGTTCGCATCGGCACCTCCTTCGAGACGCCGACCACGACCGCGCTGGCCAACCCCGACACCGGCGCCGGCGGTTTCAACGATGACCTCGATGCCCAGACCTCGGTGCAATACGAAGTCGGCAGCAGGGGCGTGCTCGCCGACCGCGTCGAATACGAGGCGGCCTTCTTCTACATCCGGGTGGACGACGAACTGCTCCCCTACACCCGCGACTTCTCGACCTTCTACGAAAACGCCAAGCGCTCGGACCGCATCGGCATCGAAGTCGCGGCCTCGGCCGAACTCATCCCGGGCGTACGCGCGAGCGCGAACTACACCTGGTCGCACTTCGAGTTCGACCGCTTCACCGACGGCAACGGAAACGACTTCGACGGCAACACGATCCCCGGCGTGCCCGAGCACCTCGCCAACTTCGGCCTCGGCTACGAGAGCCCGAAGGGGGCGTTCGCCGACTTCGACCTGCAGTACGTGGGCGAACGCGAGGCCGACAACGCGAACAGCGCCGAGGCCGACGACTACGTGCTGATGGATCTACGCGCCGGCGTGCGCCACCGGATCGGCGCGTGGTCCGTCGAAGGCTTCTTCGGCGTACAGAACCTCGGCGACGAGGAATACGACGACAACCTCCGCATCAACGCGAGCTTCGATCGCTTCTTCGAGCCCGCCCCCGGCCGCACCTGGAACGTCGGCGCGGGTGTGGCGCGGGCCTTCTAGAACTGCTCGATCGCGGGAAGCCCGCCGAGCAGCGGCTTGAAGTAGCGGCGGTAGCTCGGGTCGATGTCGCAGCCGTCGATGATCACGTCGGTGGGCAGGGTGCGTGTCTTCGCCGCGACGTCGGTGAGTTCGATTCGCTGGAGCTCGGCCGAGTAGGGATCGTCGGAGGTGCGCACGATTGCAATCGAGCCGTGTTCCTCTCCCTCGACCGCGAGTTCGGCGGCCTTGCGCCCGGCGGCGCGCGCCTCGCGCTGGTCGACCTCGCTCACGCAGCCCGCGAACGAGCGCTGCAGATAGCCGAAGGTGTCCGCCCGAACGCGCAGCTTCGCGCCGAGGCAATCCTTCACGTGAGCTGCCAGGTGATCGCCCAAAGCCCCCGTTCCTGAAAGCTGAACGTTGCCGTGGGCGTCCCGCTCCACGTTCCCGGCCAGCTTGGTCGCGATGGGCGTGCCTTCGACGTCGTGGATGCCCTCGGACACCGCCACGATGCAGCGCCCGCGCTGGCTGTAGACCCGATCGACATCGGCCGCGAAGCGGCCGAGATCGAAGGCCACCTCGGGCACGTAGATGAGGTGCGGCCCGTCGCCGTCGCGCGTGCGCGCCATCATGCTGGCCGCCGTGAGGAAGCCCGCGTGGCGCCCCATGATGACGTCGATCTTGATGCCCGGTAGCGCCGCGTTGTCGAGTTGATCGCCCATCAAGGCCTGGGCGACGAATTTCGCCGCCGAGGGGAAGCCAGGAGTGTGGTCGTTGCACTCGAGGTCGTTGTCGATCGTCTTCGGGATGTGGAAGGCGCGCAGCTCGTAGCCCTCCTTGCGGGCGGTCTCGTTCACGATGCGCGCGGTATCCGAGCTGTCGTTGCCTCCGATGTAGAAGAAGTAGCGGACGTCATTCTCCGCGAAGCGCTCGAAGATTTTCTGGCAATAGGCTTCGTCGGGCTTGTCCCGGCTGCTGCCCAGGGCGCTCGAAGGCGTGTTCGCGATGCGGTCGAGGCGATCCTGCGGCACGTCGGTGAGATCGATGAAGTCGTTCTCGACCATGCCGCGCACCGCGTGATGGGCCCCCAGGATGCGACCGATGGCATCGCAACCGCGCAGGCCTTCGATGCAACCCACGAGGGATTGATTGATGACGGCGGTCGGCCCGCCCGACTGCCCGATCACGGCGTTGCCCGCGAGGGTCTTCGACATCTCGATGGATCTCCCGTTTCGACGGCTTCGAATGGAGGGAGCGGGAGGATATGGAAGCGCCCAAAGGGCGTCGACGTTTCCACTGCGTGATAGGCTCGTCGCGAAGCCCATCTGCGCGGGCGGAGGCATCACTTGATCGACGCACAGGCATTCGCCATCTCGGCTGCGTCGCTGATCGCCTTCGCTCTCGCCGTCGCCTGCCTGCGACCCGAGGCGATCCTGCGTCACGCGGGGATCGTCTTCACGTGCGTCGCGCTGGTGAGCGTTCTGGCGCTGGCCGCGTTGATCCGCCTCGATCCACCGGGGCTCACGATCGACGTCGATCCCGCGAGTGAACCGTTGATCAACCCCGCCGACCCGGGCATCGCGGTGTACGACCGCGCGATTCGCGACTTCGGCCACGACGACCTCTACATCGTGGTGATGGAGTCGCCCGACACCTTCGCGCGCGAGAACCTCGAAGCCCTCCACCGCCTCACCCACCGCCTGCGCGGCCTGCCCGGCGTGGCCCAGGTGCAGAGCCTCGCTCGCGTGACTTCGGTCGAATACGACGCCCCCCTCGACACCCTGCGCATTCGCAACTTCATGGATCGCGTGCCCGGAGACGACCAGGCGATCGCAGCCTTGCGGGCCCGGGCGCTGGCCGATCCGATCTATCGCAAGGTGCTGCTCTCGGAAGACACCCGGGCCACGGCGATCAACATCACCTTCCAACCGATGACGGATGGCGATTTCGTCGAGCGCGATCTCGACGGGCGAATCGCGTCACTCCTCGTCGAGGAAACGAACGAAGAGCGGCGCTTCTACGTCGCGGGCCGCCCCCACGTGCGCGCCCGCGCCTACCACCAGATGGTGGGGGACATCGTTCGGCTGCTTCCGGTGGCCGTTCTCGTCGCAGCCCTCACCATGGGCCTGATGACGGGTTCGATCTTCGGTGTCCTGATCCCACTGGCTTCGTGCACGATGGCGACGCTCTGGGTCTTCGGTGCGATGGCGGCGCTCGGTATCGACGTGAACCTCATCACCCTGGTGCTCGGTTCGCTGATGATCTGCATCGGCAGCGTCTACGGCGTGCACGTCTACGCGCGCTTCGAGCGGATCGCGGGGGCGCACGCGGGAGGCGAGCCCCCCGCCCTCGCCTGTCTTCACTACACGCGCATGCCGGTGATGATGGCGGGGCTCTCGACCGGCATCGGCTTCGGAGCCCTGCTGCTGGCCGACATCCCCGCGACCAACGAACTCGGCTGGTTCTCGATCCTGGGGGTGGCGTCCGTCACCCTGCTCTCGCTCACCTTCGTACCCGCGGCGATGTCGAAGATCTCCCTGCCCCTGCGTGACCACGGACGCCTTCGCGCCAGCCGTTGGTTCGCCGCTCGCCTCGAGGTCGCACTCGACGCGTTCGAACGGGTCGCGCTGGGAAGAACGCGTACGGTGCTCTTCGCGTGGGGGCTCGCGACCGTGGGTGCCATCGCATCGATCCCCGCCATCTCGATCGACACCGACGTAATCACCTTCTTCAAGGCCCGCTCCGATGTCCGCACCGACTTCACCGCCGTGAACGATCTCATCACCGGCGCCGTGCCCCTCTACGTGATGATCGACGGCGGCGAGGAAGGCAGCTTTCGCGAACCCGCGAACCTCGCCCACGCGCGTTCCTTGCAGCAGCGCCTCGAAGCCCTGCCGGGGGTCGACGCCGTGCTCTCGTCCATCGACTTCCTGCGCGTCGCCAACCGCGCGAGCCACGGGGACGACCCCGTCCACGATCGGATCCCCGAGACCCGCGCAGCCGTTGCGGAAGCCACCTTCATGCTGCCGAAGAGCGAGCTGCGTCGCTTCGCGAACTCGAACCACAGCCGCATCAACCTGCTAGTGCGCACCGGCGAGGCGGGCTCGGCGGCGGTGCGCGCACTCGAGAGCGACATTCGTCGCGTGCTCGCGGAAGCGGATCTCCCCGCCCGCTTCACAACGGAGGTCAGCGGTAACGCCGTGCTCTTGAACCGCAGCGCGGACGGCATCGCGGGCAACCAGGCCACCCAGGTGGGGTTCGCGGTGACGGCGATCTTCGTCCTCATCTGCGCCGTCTTCCGCTCCGTGCGCGTCGCCGCGATCGCGATGGTGCCGAACGTGGCCCCGGTGCTGATCTTCTTCGGGCTGCTCGGGTCGGGGGTCGCGAAGCTCTCGCTACCCACGAGCCTGATCGGCAGCATCGCGCTGGGCATCGCGATCGACGACACCATGCACTTCCTCGCCGCCTATCGCGCCGAACGCGAAGCCGGCCGCAGCCCCGAAGAGGCGGCGCGCACCTGCATCCGCAGCGTGGGCCGACCAATCGTGCTGACCAGCATCATGCTGGTCGTCGGCTTCTCGATGATCACGATCTCGGGCTTCGCCACCCTGCAGGAGTTCGGCGTGCTCACCGCCTTCACGATGGCGGTCTGCCTCGCCACCGACCTGCTGCTCCTCCCCGCCCTTCTGGTGAAGCTCGATCGTTAGCAGCCCTTCGAAGGACCCTGACCGAGCCAGTCGTGGTCGTTCGGCCCGAGATCAAGGCGCGGAATCGCGGGCGTAGCCGTAGCTACGGCCGTGATTTCGCAACGCAGAGATCGGGTCGAAGGGCCGCGGATGGCGACCGAAGGGTTCTTCGACGGGCTGCTAACGGCCCTGGGCCAGACGGCGCAGGCTGAACTGCATCGGCGAGAAGTCGGGGTTGGCGTCGAGTTCGAGTACGGTCGAGCGCGACTCGGTGCGTTGCAGCAGATCGATCATCTTCGAGCGGGTGGCCACCCACATCGGGCCGAAGTTCTCGATCGAAGCGTGCTCGGCCCGCAGCTCCTTGATCTCGACCCCGTACTCGTCCCAGTAGCGCACGCGCAGGGGCACGAAGTGCTCCTGTTCGACGTAGGAGAGGCTCTTGTGCACGCGATCTTCGAAGGTGTCGGTGACGTGGGCCTCCACCACGAAGACCGGTACTCCATCGAGGGTCTCGTCGGGCAGCCGCTGGTAGCGCGCGCCTTCGAGATCGTGATAGGCGAGATCGCGGAACGTGTAATCCGTGCCCAGCAGCGGCGTACCCTTCAGATCGACCCGACGCACCCGGCGTTCGCTCGGGCGGTAGATGAACTCGTCGTCGGGCCCCGGCTCCTTCGACACCACGAGGTAGCGGGTATGCCGCATGTCGAAGGGCCGACTGACCTCGATCAGTAGCGACGCGTTCTTGCCGTCGGTGGGTTCGTCGTTCTCGTCGCGGTGATCTTCGAGGCTCGCGACGAAGACGGTCGTCTGCTCGCTGCCACCCGGATCCGTCGAGACGATCTGGATCTTCTGCACGCCGCGCTTGTAGCGATTGTTCAACAGGCGGCGATAGATCTCGCGGCCGCTGAGCTCCTCGGTCGCTTCGGTTGGCGGCGCTCCACCGAACACCGGAACGCAGACGATCAGAAGAGCGAGTGCAACGAGCGCGGCCGCGAGGTTCAAGTGGGCTTTGGGCATCACCGAACTATACTTGCACGCCATGCAGCGCCACCCCGCATTCTCATTCACCGTCGGCATGCCGAACATGGTTCCCGACCAGCTCTCCGAAGTGGAGCTCTTGAAGCTCTTTGCCGAGTTCCAGTGGAACCAGATCGGCGAGGCCCTCGACTGCCCGCCCCACCTGCTGGCGAGCGAAGACGGCGAACGCCTCTACGCTTCGGTGATCCAGTTCGAGGAGCACTTCGGCAGCGACAACTCGATCGCCCAGTACCAGGAGGGAGACGAGGTCCACGGCCGCGGGCACGTGAAATTCCACGCGAAGCACTTCGTCGAGGGCTGGACGCTCTTCGACAAGAAGCCGATCCCCGAAGACGCCCTCGCGAACATCCGAACCCACGCCGACCTCGAAGCCCATGGCGGCACCTGGATCTCCATGGTCAACGCCATGGTGGCCCGGGTCGCGAACAACACCCGGCTCAAGACCTTCAGCCCGGCGGGCCTCGCCGAGAAGGAAGTCGCCACCGCACCCGAGAAGCCGGCCGGCATTACGCAGCACGAACGCGTGCAGCAGACGGGTGAGGTGCCTGCCTTCTACGCCGCCGACCGCCTCACCCCGATCGAAGCGCGCGACACCTCGCCGATCCACTACGGGATCGAACTCGAGAACGACATGAACGGCGCGGGCCTGCTCTACTTCGCGCGCTACGCCGCGATGATGAACCGGGCCGAGCGCATCTTCCTGCGCGATCGCCTCGACCGGCCCGTCTCCCAGCCGCTGATCCATTTCCTCTCGACCGCGCGCCGCCGCAGCTTCATGTTCGCCAACGCCCAGGAAACCGACGGCGTTGCGATCCACGTGCGGGCGGCGGCCGTGGATCTCGATGAGCCGCCGCGACGCGGCGATCCCCTGCGCACCGAAGTGCTGCGCCTTCAATTCGACTTCGAGCTCTACCGCGAATCCGATGGCGTCCTGATGGCGCGCTCGATCGCCCTCAAGTCGCTGAGCATCCCGAACCGCTACACCCAACTGCTCGCCGAAGCGCGACGCTTGGCCGAACGCCTTCGCGCGAAATAGCGAGGCCCGCCGCTACGCTGCGACGCGGGCGGTCGGCGAGAAGCGCACGGGCAGGCGCTTGATGCCACCCACGAGGGGCGGCGCGAGTTCGGCGTCGAGGGGCACGGCCGGGCCGGTCACCTCGAGGTCGGGCAGGCGCGTGAGCAGATGCCGCAACACCACCGCGACTTCGCGACGCGCGAGGTTGGCCCCCAGGCAGAAGTGCGGGCCGGGGCCGCCGAAGCCGCAGTGGGGGTTCGGGTCGCGCGTGATGTCCATCTTCTCCGGGTCGTCGAATACACGGGGATCGCGATTCGCCGCGCCGTAGAACATCACGACCTTCTCGCCGGTCTTGAAATCGTAGCCGGAGAGAGTCGCGTCACGCGTGAGCGTGCGCCGCATGAAGGTCACCGGCGAAGCCAGACGGATGATCTCTTCGACCGCCCCGGTCATGTAGCGATCGAGATCGCTGCGCAGCAGCGCGAGCTGATCCGGGTTCTGGCACAGCAGGTTCACACCATGGCTGATCGCGTTGCGCGTGGTGTCGTTACCCGCGACCGCGAGCAGGATGAAGAAGGGGCCGATCTCGTTCGGCGCGAGCATGTCCTCTCCGACCTCGGCGTTCACCAACTTCGAGGTGAGATCGTCGGTCGGATTCTTCTTGCGCTGCTCGGCGAGCTCGTTCATCAGCGTGATGAGGCGCATGCCCGACTGGATCACGGCGTCCCCCGGATCCGCGTCGCCGAGGAACTCGGGATCTCCCGAACCCAGGATCACGTTGGTGGCATCGAGCACGGTTTTGAATTCGCTGCGCGGGATGCCCATCATGTCGCAGATCACGAGCAGCGGAAGCGGCTGGGAGAGCACGTCGACCAGATCGGCTTCGCCCTTCTCACAGAAGGCGTCGATCACCTCGGTGGAAATCGTGTTCACCGAATCGATCACCTGCTCAAGGCGCTTTGGCGTGAAGGAACGCGAGACGATGGTGCGCTGTCGCGTGTGACGCGGGTCGTCCATGTTGATGAACGAACCGAAGTAGTCGCGAAACTCGGGGGGCATGTCGGCGATCGAGACGGCCCCCTGCCCCGAGCAGAACTCCTCGGCACGCTTCGAGATTTCGAGCACCTCGGCGTGCCGGATCACTGCGTGGAAGATCTCGCTCTCCCCGGTGAAGGGATGGACGAACTCGAGGGGGTGGAAGGCCGACTCCTCGCGCCAGGGGATGAAGGCCGCCATGCGCTCGGCGAGGGGGAGTTTCCAGAAATCGCGACTGAGAATCTCGGTGACGGGCTGGGCAGAAGAACTCACGACTCTCTCCAGATCGTTCACCCGATGAACGATGGACGTCCATGGGTCTTTGTGGGCGCGGAGCAGAAACTACAGCCTGCGGCCGCGGAGGCCAGACCAGCGGGCTCGTTCCGGAGGACCGGGGCGGGCCATCTCCCCGCCGTCCCGGGTCTTTCGGACCGGGCAGATGCTAGGATTGCCCGCCCCTCCCGAGACACCTCGTTTCATCTCGAGAAGCGAAGCCAACACCATGAAGAACATCGCCCTCGTCGGCGCCGGCTATTGGGGCAAGAACCTCGCTCGTGTGCTCGGGGAGTTCGGGCGGCTTCGGGTCATCTGCGATCCCGACGAGGCGGTGGCCGGCCCGATCGCCCAGAAACACGGTGCGACCCTGGTCGACGACCTCGCGCCCATCCTGAAAGACGACGCCGTCACGGCCGTCGTCGTCTCGACCCCCGCGATCTCGCATTTCGAGTTGGCGAGCAACGCCCTGGCCGCCGGCAAGGACGTCTACGTCGAAAAGCCCCTGGCCCTCGACGATCGAGACGCGCGCCGCCTCTGCACCCTGGCGAACGAGCACGACCGCATCCTGATGGTCGGGCACCTGCTCCAGTACCACCCCGCCTATCTCGCCCTGCTCGAAATCGTCGATGCCGGGCGCCTCGGGCGACTCCAGTACATCTACTCCCACCGCCTCAACTTCGGGAAGATCCGAACGGAAGAGAACATCCTCTGGAGCTTCGCGCCCCACGACATCTCGATGATCCTCGGCCTGGCGAACGCGATGCCCTCCCGCGTCGACGCCACCGGACACGCCTATCTCCACGGCGAGAACCCGGACATCACCACCACCCACCTCGAGTTCTCGAGCGGCCTCAAGGCCCACGTCTTCGTCTCCTGGCTCCACCCCTACAAGGAGCAGCGGCTCGTGGTCGTGGGGGATAGCGGCATGGCCGTCTTCGACGACACGCGTCCCCTCGCCGAGAAGCTCGTCCTCTACCCGCACTCGGTCAGCTGGCGCGGGGGACAACCCGAGCCCAACAAGGCCGACGCCGAGCCCATCGCCATCGACGACCGCGAACCCCTGCGCAACGAGGTCGAGCACTTCCTCGACTGCATCGAAACGCGCAAGACCCCGCGCACCGATGGCGAAGAGGGTACGCGGGTGCTCTCGGTGCTGAACGCCGCCCAGCAAGCCGTCGACGCGCGCGCGCCGCAGATCGCGATCGGCGGGCCCGACCGCGCCCTCGAACACCCGGGCGTCATGATCCATCCGAGCGCCGAAGTCGACGAAGGGGTCTCGATCGGAGCCGGCACGCGCATCTGGCACCACGTCCACGTACTCGGCAACACCCGGATCGGCAGCGACTGCGTGCTCGGCCAGGGCGTCATGGCCGGCCCCAACGTGCGCATCGGCAACAACGTGAAGATCCAGAACAACGTCGCCATCTACGACGGCGTCACCCTCGAAGATGGCGTCTTCTGCGGACCGAGCTGTGTCTTCACCAATGTGTTGACCCCGCGCGCCGAGGTCGAACGCAAGGACGAATTCCTGCCGACCCGGGTCGGTCGTTCGGCCACCATCGGAGCCAACGCGACGATCGTTTGCGGCAATGAGATCGGACACCACGCGATGGTGGGGGCCGGGGCGGTGGTGACCCATCCCGTTGCGCCCCATGCGCTCGTGGTCGGAAACCCGGCGCGACAGGTCGGCTGGGTGAGCGCGAGCGGTGAGCGCCTCGGCGAAGACCTGATCTGCCCGCGCACGGGCGATCGCTACGAACTCGATCGCGATGGGCAGCTTCGCAAGGCCAGCGATCGCTAGCCGAAAACCTCTCGAATCGCCCAGGCGATTCGCGCGCGACCTTCGGAGGCCCTTCCCGTGAGCAACCTTCCCTTCGTCGATCTCAAAGCGCAGTACGCGCGCTTGAAAGAGGAGATCGACGCCGGCATCCAGCGCGTGCTCGACCACGGGCGCTTCATCATGGGCCCGGAAGTCGCCGAACTCGAAGCGGCGCTCTGCGACTTCGCGGGTTGCAAGCACGCCATCGCGTGTGCGAGCGGAACCGATGCGCTCTCGATGGCGCTGCTCGCCGACGACATCGGTCCGGGAGATGCGGTCTTTCTGCCCGCCTTCACCTTCACGGCCTCGGCCGAGGTGGTCCTGCTGGCGGGAGCGTCGCCGGTCTTCGTCGACGTCGATGGGCGCTCGTTCAACATCGACGTCGATCATCTGCGCAAGCAGATCGAGGCCACTGCGGGCGAGGGGCAGCTGCGCCCCCGGGCGATCATCGCCGTCGATCTCTTCGGCCTGCCCGCCGACCACGCGGCGATCGCCGAGGCGGCCGCGGAACACGGCCTGCTCGTGATCTCCGACGCCGCGCAGAGTTTCGGTGGTCGCATCGGCGAGGCGCGCGTCGGCACCCACGGCCCCGTCACGACGACGAGCTTCTTTCCCGCGAAACCGCTTGGCTGCTACGGCGATGGCGGTGCCGTCTTCACCGACGACGACGCGCGGGCCGACGTGCTGCGCTCGATCCGCGCCCACGGCAAGGGCGCGGGCAAGTACGACATCGTCCGCATCGGCATCAACGGCCGCCTCGATACGATCCAGGCCGCCGTCCTGTTGCCGAAGCTCGCCGTATTCGAGAGCGAACTCGAAGCGCGCGAACGCCTCGCCGATCACTACGACGCGCGTCTTGCGTCGGCGGTGACGACCCCACGACGTGAAGCCGGGAAGTCGAGCGCCTGGGCGCAGTACTCGATCCTGCTCGACGATCGCGATGCCGTACAAGGGGCACTGGCCGAAGCCGGCGTGCCGAGCGCGATCTACTATCCCATGCCGATGCACCTGCAGCCCGCCTACGCCGCCCACGGAAGGGGCGTCGGATCCCTGCCGATCAGCGAAGGGCTATCGAAGCGCATCCTCAGCCTGCCCATGCATCCCTACATGGACGAAGCGACGGCGGATCGCATCTGCGACACGCTGCTCGCCGCGGTGGGGACCGCGTGATCCGAAGCGGCGTTCGAACGGCCATCGCCATCGCCCTCGTTTTCTCGCTCACCGCGTGCGAACCCGAACCCGTGCCGCCCCACATCGTGGTGATCGTGCTCGACACCGTGCGGGCCGATGGCGTGGGCGTGAAGCTCGGGGAGTTTCCCGTGACTCCCGTCTTCGACCGCCTGGCCGACGAAGGAACGCGCTTCGAGAACGCCTACGCCGTGGCGCCGTGGACGCTGCCCTCCCACGCCACCCTCTTCACCGGCCTCGCCCCGAGTCAGCACAAGGCCGTGCACGAGAACTTCGTGCTCGGCCCCCAGTACCTGACCCTCGCCGAGTTCCTGAAGACCCGCGACTACGCGACCCACGCTGTCAGCAGCAACCCGTGGGTGACGAAGAGCCGCGGCCTCGCCCAGGGCTTCGACAGCTTCGAGGTCGCCTTCGGCAACGTCGACGAGATGACGGACAAGGGAGCGAAACGCGCAACCGATCTCGCCATCGCCGTCCTCGATGAAGCCGCAAGCGCGGACCGCCCCTTTCATCTCTTCGTCAACTACCTCGAAGCCCACCTCCCCTACGCGCCACCCGACGAAGGTTTCGAAGCCATCCGCGTCGATCCGGCGAGCCTCGAACGACGCGTCTTCTCGATCGCCGAAGCCGAGGCCATCATGGCCGGCACGCGCGAGGGCACGGCCGAGGAGTTCGAACTCGCCCGCACCCTCTACCTCGCGGAGATCGCCTACCAGGATCGCCAGCTCGGCCGTTTGATCGACGCCCTGCGCGAACGCGAACTCCTCGACCAGAGCCTGCTCGTCATCACGGCCGACCACGGCGAAGAACTCGGCCGCGCGGGCATGACCGGGCACGAGTTCACCCTCTCGGACGACGTGCTCTCGATCCCGTTGGTGTTCCGCTTCCCGGGCCGCGTGCCCTCGGGCGGGCGGGTCGCCCTCCCCGTCTCGCACCTCGACGTAGTCCCCACCGTGCTGCACGCGATCGACGAGTGGGAATCGGCCGCCGACCTCGAGGGCCTGAGCCTGCTCGATACGCCTTCGCTTACCCGCGAGCGCCCGCTGCTCGCCGAGTACGCCGAGCCGGTCACCCTGCGCGAGGAGTACTGGAAGAACCGCCACCCCGACTTCGACACCTCGAAGTGGGCGGTCGCGCTGCGCAGCCTGCGCAAGGGGGATCGCAAGCTGCTCGAGAACTCCCGCGGCGAAATCACCCTGATCGACAAGAACCGACCGGCGGGCGCGAGCGAAGCCGACGACCAGGGCCGCCAGATCATCGCCCGCAGCATGCACGAAGAACTCTCGGCGTGGTTCGATCGACTGAATCGGGTCGATCGTCAGTAGGCGCGATCGCCGCTAGCCTGCGGGCCACAGAACCGGTGCACGACCCACTCGACGGAGACTGCAATGACCGAAGACGAAGCCGTACTCGCCACCGACGATCCCGATGTCCAGGCCTTCATGCACGGCCTGGTGCGGCGCAACCCGCACGAACCCGAGTTCCACCAGGCCGTCTTCGAAGCGGCGAGTTCGCTCATGCCCTTCCTGCGCGATCACGCGAAGTATCGCGAGGCCGCGATCCTCGATCGCATGACCGAGCCCGATCGCATCATCATCTTCCGCGTGGTCTGGCAGGACGACGCCGGCAACGTGCGCACCAATCGCGCCTGGCGGGTGCAGTTCAACAACAGCCTCGGCCCCTACAAGGGCGGCATGCGTTTCCACCCCACCGTCACCCAGAGCGTGCTCAAGTTCCTGGGTTTCGAGCAGGTGCTCAAGAACAGCCTCACGGGTCTCCCGATGGGCGGCGGCAAGGGCGGCTCGAACTTCAATCCGAAGGGCAAGAGCGACGCCGAAGTGATGCGCTTCTGTCAGTCATTGATGGTCGAGCTACACCGACACATCGGCGAAGACACGGACGTCCCCGCCGGAGACATCGGCGTGGGCGCGCGCGAGATCAGTTACATGTTCGGCCACTACAAGCGCCTCGAGAATCGCTGGGCCGGCATCATGACGGGCAAGGGCTTGCAGTTCGGCGGTTCGCTGGTGCGCACCGAGGCCACGGGCTTCGGTTGCGTCTACTTCTGCCAGCACATGCTCGAGAACACGGGTGACAGCCTGCGCGACAAGACGGTGGCCGTGTCAGGTTCGGGCAATGTGGCGACCTATGCCGTGCAGAAGGCGACCGAACTCGGTGGCAAGGTCGTGACCCTCTCGGATTCGGGGGGCTTCATTCACGACTCCGACGGCATCGATCACGAGAAGCTCGAGTTCATCATCGATCTCAAGACGGTGAAGCGGGGACGCATCTCGGAGTACGTCGAGCGCTACCCGACGGCCACCTATCATGCCGGCGAGCGTCCCTGGATGGTGCCCGTCGACGTGGCGCTCCCCTGCGCGACCCAGAACGAACTCTCCATGGCCGACGCCAAGGTGCTGCTCGACAACGGCGTGAAGGCCGTGTGCGAGGGGGCGAACATGCCGACCGAGGCCGACGCCATGCACGCCCTGCTGAAGGCGGGTGTCCTCTTCGGGCCCGGCAAGGCGGCCAATGCCGGTGGCGTCGCGGTTTCGGGCCTCGAGCAGAGCCAGAACGCCCTGCGTCTATCGTGGTCGCGCGAGGAAGTCGACGCGCGGCTGCAGGACATCATGAGCGACATCCACAAGCGGTGTAAGGAATACGGCACCCGCGAAGACGGCAGCGTCGACTACGTGAGCGGCGCCAACATCGCAGGCTTCGTGAAGGTCGCCGACGCCATGTTGGCGTACGGGCTGGTCTGAGCCACCGCGGGAGAGCGGATCGCACATATTCGCGGTCGACGCTTCACGGCTCCTCTGTGACCGATTCGGGAACTGCGTAGCCCAGGGCTTCGAGAGCGGCGCGCGTCTCGGGATCCGTCAACGAAACGCCCCGCCCGCGCGCGCCGTCGAAGATCGCGAATGCTTTTCGCAGCTGCTCGTCGATCGCCTCCGGTGCTGCGAGGCCGGCGCGATCTTCGAAGAGCACGCCGTCCGCTGCACCCGCGTAGATCGTGCCGTCGACGACGGCGAAGTAGCGGCCATCTCGACCGCGCTTGTCGGGAGCCGTGCTCGACATGCCCCACACGCGCGCGTCCGAATCCCCCACTGCGAGCAGCGAGCGCCCCGGGTAGGCGTGCGGGATGTCGGCCAGGCCCATCAGCGTGGCGGGGATGTCGACGCTCCCGACCACGTCGTCGCGCTCACCGGGATCGACGCGGGGGGAAACGACGAAGAGAGGAACGTGAAGCTCCCACGCGGTCAGCGCATCGCCATGCCCCAACGCCCCACCCTCTCCGAAGCTCTCGCCGTGATCGGCCGTGAACACCACGTGAGTGACGATCGAAGGCTCGGCATCGATGCGTTGCCACAACCGCGCAAGTGCACGATCGAGGGCGCCGGCATCCGCGCGATACAGATGCCGGGCACGCGCCAGGGTGGCGGGGACATCGCGCTTCGACGCGGCCGCGGCGTACAATTCGGGCAGACCGAGGTCCGCTTCGTCCGTCACGGTATCCCCGTACGGATCGTGGGTGTCGAAGAAGTGGAACCAGAAGAATTGCCGCTCTCCCTCGGCGGCGCTGAGCCGCGCGAGCGCATGCTCGACGACCCGATCGGCCAGTTCGTAGAACAGTCCCTGCGGAACCCTGCGTCCCTCCCACTGGCGCAACGTGGCGAGTTCGCGCCCGAAGATGGCCTCGTACGCGTCGAACCCCTGGTCGAAACCGAAATCGGAATCGAGGGCGAACGAGGCCACGATCGCAGAGGTCGAGAAGCCCGCATCGCGAAAGGTCTCTGCCACCGTTTCGAGTTCGAAGTCGAGCAGCTGCCCGTTGCGCGTGACACCGTGCTCCCACGGGTGCAGGCCAGTGAAGAGACTCGCGTGGGTCGGTTGGGTGACATTCGAAGCCGCGTACGCGCGCGAGAAGATGGCACCGCGACGTGCGAAGGCGAGGGTCTCGGGGAGAGCCGAAGCCTGGTTTCCGCTGCCCTCGAACGTGTCCCATCGCAGGGTGTCGATCGTGACCAGGATGACCCGCTCTCGTGCCTGCGCCGTCGGAGCATTCGGGTCGCAGGCCGGGGCCACGATCGCCAGCACGGCCGCGAAAAGGCGGAGGCCGTCGACCGTAGAGAAACGCCTTCGCGGATTCCCGGTTCTCGACACGTCCCCATCCTAGGACGGTCGCGCCAGCGGGTACAGCTAGAAGGTGAAGCCGAAACCTGCGCTGAACTCGTAGCCGTCTTCCGAGAAGGCGATGTCGACGCGGAACGGTGCCGTGCGTTCGACCATGAAGCGAAGCCCCACGCCATAGCTGTGGCGCACCTTGTGGTCGAAGAGATCGTTGCCGTTCTTCGCGACGTTGCCCGCTTCGTAGAAGAGGGCCGCCCCCACGCGCTCCACCCGGATCACGGGGAACTTCGGCACGCCGAATCCGCGCGGGATGAAGTAGAAGCGGTACTCGGCGCCCGCCACCCAGGAGGCGCCACCGCGATAGCGCCCGGTGATGAAGCCGCGCAGATCGTTGCGCCCACCGAGGGTCGGCAGGGCGAAGAAGGGCAGATCACCCGAAGTGAGTTCGACGCGGGCGCCCATACTGAAGGTGTCGGTCGGCGGATTCTCTTCGTCCTCGTCGCCGCCGTCGTGGAACAGCGGGGGCATCGCCTTGACCCACGCCCCGTAGAGGCGATAGAGGGCCCCGACATCGCCTTCGCTCTGGAGCGGCGCGGCGTCGATCTCACCGCCCAGCATCCAACCGCGGTAGGGATTCACCGGGCTGTCCCGGGTGTCGTAACGCATCGTCACGAGGATGCGCCCGAGGTCGTGGTGTTCGGCCGCCTCGAAGGAAGCCGGGTCGAGTTCGTCGACGTCGAGGGCGCCGCCCACGTGGCCGTCGCCGAGTTCGTGGAGTTCGGCGCGCAGGTTCACCCCGACCAGCCAGTCCGAGCCCGGCTCGGGCAGCGTCTTTTCGAAGCCCGCTTCGAGCCACACGAGTTCGTCGGTGTAGCTCGCCTCGTCGCGCTCGCGGCTATTCGGCCCGATGCCGAAGAAGCGACGCGTGAGGGTCTTGCTGTAGCTCGCACGCGCACGGACGTGGCTGCGATCTTCGATCAACACCCCGCCCCCGGGCAGGTCGCGATGATGCAGCCAGCGCTCCCAGACCGTCGTGTAGAACTGCTGCCCCTCGGTGCTGTAGGACGCGAAGGCGCCGGCGAACTCCCGCCGGCGCTGACCGCGGAAGTCGATGTCGGTGAACGCCATCCCGCCCACGGTCCCGATGTCGCTGTCGTGGAACGCGTAGGGCGCCATGAAGGTCGTCACGAGAAAGCGCTCGAACGGGTTGCCTGGGCGGATGCGACCTTCGGGGTAGTAGCGCCAGCGATCGGGGTTCGGGATGTCGTCGGGGATCTCGGCCTGCGGGATCCGCCCGTCGCGATCGAGCCCCTGCCAGGGATCGAAGATGTGCGGTTCGTTGCCGGGGGGCGCGTCGGAACCGGGCGCGGTTTCGTTCGCCGAAGCCGGGAGCACGGCGATCGAGCACTGCGCCGCGAGCCAGACCGTGCACGGGAGGCCGACGAATGCGAGTGTCCGAACCCACGCGCTCTTTCGCATGCTGTCTCTTCGCCGCGTGCAGCTTCTTCGCTTGATGTCGATCGGCAGCGGTCGGGCCTCGAACTCGAGCGTCGGACGCGACGCCACGACGCGCACCATAGCCATCCTTCGCGAACCCACGCGCTCACATTCGCGGCACCTTCCGAGAAAGGCTCCAAAACCAGCCCGCCCACTGCGAGAACGAAATGAACTTTGGTCTGACCGAAGAACAAGAACTGCTCCACCAGGAAGCGCGCAAGTTTCTCGCTGAGCAGTCGCCCCTCGACGTCGTTCGCCGGGTGAGCTCCGAGCCGCGGGGCTACGCCGCGGATCAGTGGAAGGCGATCGCCGAACTCGGCTGGACCGGCCTGATCACCGACGAGAAATTCGGGGGGACGGGCCTCGGCTGGATCGACCTGATCGTCGTGCTCGAAGAGACGGGGCGCGCCCTCTTCCCCTCTCCGCTGGTCTCCACCCTGATCGCGGGGAGCGTCATCGCGGACGTGGGGAGCGACGCCCAGCAGGAACGCTGGCTACCCGCCCTCGCGAGTGGTGACGAGATCGGCGCCCTCGCCCTGGTCGACGATGCCTCGGATCCCGCCTCGCAGACCGCGACGACCCGCGCCACCGGGGACGGCGAGGGATTCCGGGTCAGCGGTCGGAAGCGCCACGTCATCGACGCCCCCAACGCGACCCTCCTGCTCGTCCTGTTCGAAGACGAAGGCGGCGCTCAGCACATCGCCTGTGTGCCGGCTTCGAGCGAGGGGGTCCGCGTCAAACCCTGCGAGACTCTCGACCGCACCAAGCGGATCGGCCACATCGAACTCGACGCAGTTCATGTCGACCGCGACGCGATCCTCGCATCGGGGGCGGACGCCGCTGCAGCCCGCGAACGCGCCCTCGACCGCGGCGCCATCGCAACCACCGCGGAGATCCTCGGCGCCGGCACGGCGATCCACGAGATCACCGTGCAATTCGCCAAGGACCGCGAGCAGTTCGGCTCGCCGATCGGGCGCTACCAGGGTGTCAAGCATCCGCTGGCGGAGATGTACGTCGACCTCGAATCCCTCCGCTCGCTGCTCTACTACGCCGCCTGGGCGATCGAGGAAGAACCGGGAGACGTGCCGCTGGCCACTTCGCGCGCCAAGGCCTTCGCGAGCGAGGCCTTCACGAACATCGGCGTCGGCGCGATCCAGCTCCACGGTGCGGTGGGGTACACGGAGGAGTACAACGTGCAGCTCTACCTGAAACGCTCGAAGTGGGCGCGGCCGGCCTTCGGCGACGAAAACCACCACCTCGAACGCGTCGCCCGTCTGCGGGGGCTGTAGACATGGACTTCCACTACACCCCCGAGGAAGAGGCCTTCCGCGCCGAGGTGCGTGCGTTCATCGCCGAACACAACCCGCCGGAAGACAAGCACGAAGATCCCGACACCCTGCGTGCCTGGCACGATGCGCTCATCGAGAAGAAGTGGATCGGCTTCCACTGGCCGAAGGAAGCAGGCGGCGGAGGCGGCACGCTGATCGAGCAGTTCATCCTGAAGGAAGAGATGTCGGCGGCCCGGGCACCGGCGCTCGGCAGCGACTTCATGGGCCTCACCTGGGTGGGGCCGGCACTGATCAGCTACGGCACCGAAGAGCAGAAGGCGCGTTGGCTACCGGGCCTGCTCGACTGCACCTCGGTCTGGTGCACGGGCTATTCCGAACCCGATAGCGGCAGCGATCTCGCCTCCATCAAGACGCGGGCTTTGCGCGACGGCGACGAATACGTGGTCACCGGGTCGAAGATCTGGACCACCCTCGCCCACAAGGCGAAGTGGTGCTTCATGCTCGTGCGCACCGAGAGCAGCGATCGCTACGGCGGCATCACCTGCATCCTGGTCGACATGAAGAGCCCGGGGATCGAGGTGAGCCCGATCCCCAACCTGATCGGCACCCACAGCTTCAACCAGGTCTTCTTCAACGAGGTGCGGGTGCCCGTCGAGAACCGCCTCGGCAAGGAGGGCCAGGGTTGGCGCGTCGTGATGGGGGCACTGGCGAACGAGCGCACGGGGATCTCCGAATCGACCACCATGGAGCAGCAGCTCGATCGCTTGAAGGCGCTAGCGAAACGCGCCAAGCGCGGCGGCCGCCCCGCCCTCGAAGACCCCGAAGTGCGCCGCCAGATCGCTCGCTTCGATTGCCGCATCGCCGCCATGCGCCTGAACGGCATGCGTCACCTCACCCACCAGCTGAAGGGCGAACTCCCGGGCAGCGAGACTTCGGTCAACAAGTGGCTACGCGGTCCGCTCGAAATCGAGATGCACGACCTCGCCCTCGGCCTGCTCGGAGCCGAGGCGGTGGAAGATGGGGAGTGGCAACGCACGGCCCTGGGCTTCCACGGCACGGTGATCGGCGGCGGCACGCCGAACATCCAGCGCAACATCATCGCGGAGCGTATCCTGGGGCTGCCGAAGGACTGACATCCGAAAGGAGCCTCCCATGCGCGAAGTGATGAAGGGCGTTCGCATCCTCGAGGTCGCGCAATACACCTTCGTGCCTTCGGCCGGCGCCGTCCTCGCCGACTGGGGTGCCGACGTGATCAAGATCGAGCACCCGACCCGGGGCGACGGCCAACGCGGTCTGATTCGCGTCGGGGGCCAGGACAACACCGCGAACATCAACTTCCTGATGGAGCACGCAAACCGCGGCAAGCGCAGCCTCGGCCTCGACATCGCGAGCGACGAGGGCCGCGAGATCCTCTACGAGATCGCGAAGCAGTGTGACGTCTTCCTCACCAACTTCCTGCCCGGTGCTCTCGAACGCTTGAAGTGCAGTGTCGAAGATCTCCGCGAGGTGAACCCGCAGATCATCTACGCACGCGGCACGGCGCACGGGGTGCGCGGCCCCGAGAAGCACAAGGGGGGCTACGATTCGACCGACTACTGGGCGCGCAGTGGAAGCGGCATGGGGCAGCGCGGGCCCTCGGAGGCCCCGTCGATCCAGCCGGGGCCGGGCTACGGCGATTCGATCGGAGGCATGACGATCGCCGGCGGGATCGCGGCCGCCCTCTTCTCACGCGAACGAACGGGCGAGCCCTCGGTGGTCGACATCTCGCTCCTGAGCACCGGCATGTGGGCGATGGGCGCGGGGCTCGCGGGATCGATGCTCGCCGAACAGTCGGGGGGCGCACCGCCGATGGCGGGGGCGGCGTTCATCAACCCCCTCGTGGGCATCTACCGCGCGAAGGGCGGCGGCTCGCTGATGTTCACCATGTTGCAGGGGCATCACTACTGGGCCGATACCGTCGAACACATGGGACGCGCGGAACTCGCGAGCGATCCGCGCTTCGCGACACCCGAAGCGTTCGCCGAGAACGCCGACGCGGCGCGCGCGGAGATCCAGTCGATCATCGAAACCCGCACCCTCGAAGAGTGGCGCGACACGATCGGCCCGATGAAGGGCCAATGGGCGCCCTTCCAGACCCTTCAGCAGATCCCGAGCGACCCGCAGGTGCTCGCGAACGAGTTGATCCGCGACGTCGAGATCGGCGACGGTGATACGTTCCGCCTGGTCGCGAGCCCGGTGCAGTTCGACGAAGAGCCCCCGGAGCTGAGCAAGGGGCCCGAACACGCCCAACACACCGAGGAGATCCTGCTCGAAATGGGGATCGCGTGGGAACGCATCGAAGAACTCAAGCAGCAGGGTACGGTGAACTGAGCCCTCACGACCCGTCGCTGCACGAGATGCGATGCCGCACCTCGTCCGCAGGGTGGAGCTTCCACGGGTAGCGGTCGCGATCGACGCGCGCGAAGTGCAGGTGACCCGCGTTGCGCCAGGCGTCGAGCACCAGGCCCTCTTCGAAGCGCGCACCCTCGGGAACCACGACGACGGCGCTGTGCTCGCGGAAGGTCCTGCCGCGATGGGCCACCCCCCAATGCAGGGCGACGCCCTCGAGTTCGAGGGCCGAGAGTTCGCGCAACAGATCCTTCGCCCAGTGGCAGCACAATGCGCGATCGCGCAGCCCGAGGTGGAAGGCCATGTTGCCGAACTGCGGCGGCCGCTGCGGTCTGTAGCGGGTGTGGAGTTCCGCCGTCACGTCGAGAGCCGCGATGGCGATACGCCGCGCCTGCGCTTCCGGCATCCCCGGCAGCGCGACGAGGGCCTGCTCCAATGCGCGCAGGGCCTCGGCATCCGAGCTTCGCGGGGGAGGCGGTGTGACGCAGGCGAGCAGCTGCGCAGCCAGCAAGATCGCGAGCAGGTGACCCACGCCGATTCGATCCAATGCCGTTTCCACAGCGTCGACGCTAGCGCCGTCCGCCCCTATCGTCCGCGCGCGACGAGCACTGCGCCGGCCTCGCAACACAGGAGCTCTTTCGATGATCGCCCCCGTTCTCGCCCTGATCGGCTGGACCTTCGTGATGTGGTTCTGGCTATACGTCACGCGCATCCCCGCCATGCAGAAGGCCAACGTCGACATGGAAGAGCTTCGCCTCACGGGCGCAGCGCTCGTACTTCCCCCGGAGATCAGCCGGGTCGCCGACAACTACAACCATCTGCACGAGCAGCCGGTGCTCTTCTACGCCCTCGCCCTCGCCGCCCACGTTGCGGGCGCGGCCGATGGGCTGAACGTCGGACTCGCCTGGGGGTATGTCGGACTTCGCGTCGTCCACTCCCTGATCCAGGCGACGGTGAACATCATCCCCGCACGCTTCGCCGTGTTCTCCCTGGCCTCGCTCGTGTTGATGGTGCTTTTCGTGCGCACGGTACTCGCTGTATCGTAGGACCCCGATGAACGGAATCCGCTCCGCCCGATGGCTCGTGCTCCTCGTCGTGTCCTCGTGTGTCGCGTGTGCGGGAACCCCCGAGAGCGAGGCCTTTCCCACGCCCTTCGAAGTGATCGCGCATCGCGGCGCTTCGGCGTACGCGCCGGAGAACACCATCGCGGCCTTCGAGAAGGCCCGCGAGATGGGCGCGGTCGACGTCGAACTCGACATCCAGCTGAGCCGGGACGACGTCGTCGTGCTGTATCACGATTCGACCCTGCGCGAGAAGACGGGCGAACGCGGCACCGTGCGCGATTACGACGCCTCCGACCTGCTCGAGATGGACATCGGACGCTGGTTCGACCGCACGCACCCCGAAGTCGAAGAGTCGTTCACCGGAACCCGGCTCTGCACCCTCGCCGCAGTCTTCGAGCGTTTCGGCGACACGCTCCACTACCACGTCGAACTCAAGAGTGGCGACGAAGCCCTGGCCGCCAGGGCCCTCGACCAGATCCGCGCCTACCAGCTCGAACGCAACGTGCGCTTCACGTCGTTCGAGTTCGAGCAGGTTGCCCGCGCGCGAGCGCTCGCGCCCGACATCCCGGCCGGCCTCCTCGTGCGCGATGCCTCGCGCTTGCGTCGCGAAGCGGGGGCGGGGCCGGAGGTCTCGACCGCATCGCTCCAGCGCAAGGCGATCGAACGCGCGAAGGCAGCGGGCTTCGACCAGGTGGCCTTTGCGGCCGAAGACCTCACCCCCGAGTTGATCGCCTACGCGAAGGACGAAGGGCTCGAAATCCGCGCCTGGCGAATCAAGAACGACGGCCACATGCATCGCGCAATCGACCTCGGTGCGAACGGCATGACGACCAACTGGCCCGACCGCGTGGTGCGCGAACTGCTGCTGCGCCAACGCACGCGCACTGCAGAGTGAGGCGCCGCTAGGCGACGAACTGCGCGAGCAGCATCACCATCACCGCGGCGACGCTGCCTTCGATCAGGGTGCCCAGGGTATGCAGGCGCACCCCCGTTCGCAGATCCATGTCGGAGAGTTGCGTGACGACCCAGAAGTAACTGTCGTTCGCGTGGGAGACCACCATCGCGCCTGCACCGATGGCGACGACCACCAAGGCGCGTGCGTTCGGAGCATCGAGGCCGAGTGGTTCCAACAATGGCGCGACCAGCCCGGCCGTCGTGATGATCGAGACCGTCGACGAACCCTGGGCGGTCTTGATCCCCGCGGCGATCAGGAAGGGAAGCGCGATGCCGAGTTGGGCGTCGCCGAGCGCCGCCCCGATCACGTCCGCGATGCCGCTGCCCTGCAACACCTTGCCGAAGGCGCCACCGGCTCCGGTGATCGCGATGATGCTGCCGGCGGCCACGATGCCGTCGGTGACCCAGCCGTCGCCATTGCCACCGCCGCGCTTCAGCGTGAATGCGATCACCACGCCGACCAGCAACGCCACGACGGGATGTCCCACGAAGTCGATCGCAGCAACGAAGGGGCTCTCCTCCGCACGTCCGAACGGCGCATCGGGCAACCGCGCAATCGAGCGCGCCACGATCAGCGCGATCGGGACGAGGATCGGGAGCAGTGCATGCCCCGCGCCCGGCGGGTCGCTCGCAACGGTCGTCTCCGTCGCGACCTCGGCTTCGGCCCCCTCCCCGTCGGGATCGATCTGCACGCGGCCCGCGACATGCGTCGCGAACAACCAACCCGCGACCAATGCGACCAGACTCACCACCGCACCCCAGAGGATCACGCGACCGAGATCCGCTTCGAGGATCCCCGCCGCCGCCACGGGCCCCGGAGTCGGCGGCACCATGGTGTGGCTCGCGTAGAGCCCGAGCGAGAGTGCGATCGCCCCACTCGCGAGGGTGATGCCCGCGCGCTTCGCGAGCGCGCGATTGAGCGATGAGAGGATCACGAAACCCGAGTCGCAGAAGACGGGAAGCGAAACCAGCCAGCCCACCGCGCCCATCGTCGCGGGCACGTGCCGCTCGCCCGAGATGCGCAGCATGCGCTCGGCCAGGGCGAGGGCACCGCCCGAGCGTTCGAGGTAGGTGCCGATGATCGAACCCGCGAGGATCACGATGCCAATGCTTCCGATCGTGCCACCGAAGCCCTTGTTGACCGCCGTGATCACCTCGGCCGCCGGCATGCCGGCCAGCAACCCGAAACCCAGAGCCGTCGCGAGCAGGGCGAGAAATGGATGCAGGCCGAGACGCGACGTCGCCACCACGATGAAGGCGATCGAAAGCGCGAGCAGCGCGAGTAGCGTCACGTCGATGTCCCCCTTCCCCGCTTCGAGCAGGTGTCGACGACGATTCGAACCCTCGATGAATCGGCCGAACCGCAATCGAGGCTGAGCGCGACACCGCGCCGTTTCGAGACAGTCAAAATGCCGTCTCCGACCGCGGGGTTCACCCACACGGGAGCGCGAATGCACTAAGATCGGCCCCCTTGTCACCGTAGGGGGGGGTGGATTTGCACGCGGCGTCCCCAATCGCGTCAGCCGAAAAAGCCGAGGCTGGCGAACAGGGCGAACCCGAAGAGAGTGTCGAGAGTGGAGAGCGTCGGGGTGTTCGCAGCATGAGTGGTATCGATCCCAGCGCGATCGATTGCGCTTCACTCACCTCGACCGGTCAGGTGCGCTCCAGCAACCAGGACTACTTCGACGTCTTCGAGTCGGCGAAGGGAGACCGTCTCTTCGTCGTGGCCGACGGCATGGGGGGCCACCGCGGAGGTGCGACCGCCGCCCGCGTCGCGACCGAAACGATCGGCGAGGTCTTCGCGTCGGCCAATGCCGATGCGGCCGACACCCTCTTCGACGCGATCAGCGCCGCGAACGCGCGCGTGCACCAGATCTCGGTCGACGACCCCGAGCTTCGCGGCATGGGGACCACAGTGGTGTGCATGCTCTTCGGTTCCGACGGCCGCGTCTGGGTGGCGCACGTGGGCGACAGCCGCGCATACCGCTTGCATCGCGAAGGCGTCGAACAGCTCACCCAGGATCATTCGGTGGTGGGCGAGATGGTGCGACGCGGCTTGATCACCCGTGAAGAGGCGGACGTCCACCCGCGGCGAAACGAGATCCTCCGCTCGATCGGTGTCGAGGCGGAGGTCGACATCGACGTCGCGCAGGTGGTGGCCACCCCGGGCGATCACTTCCTGCTCTGCTCGGACGGCCTCACGGGGCCGGTCGGCGATCACGAGATCGGCGAGGTAGTGCGCGAGAACACCCCGCAGGCCGCGGCCGAGCGATTGGTCGGCATGGCCAACGCACGCGGCGGGCCGGACAACGTCACGGTGCAGGTCGTCGCGGTGCCCGAGACGGGCGCCGACGCGAGGCCGGCGACGCCCGCGAGGCGAAGCGATCCTGCGAAACGTCGCGCCACCGCCCTGCGCTGGCTCTCCGGGGCTGCCATCCTTCTGGCCGCGGCCGCCACGACGTGGTTCGTCGTCTCGAACCTGGCCGCTCCGGACGGACCACACGACTCCCCTGCAGCCGAGTCTCCAACGACTCCCTGAACCCCGCCCCAGCCGCCTCGCGAACCGAGCGCCGAGAGAAAGGAAGATGGGAATCCGCAGTTGGATCGATCGCCTGCGTGACCGCGGAAGCCGGCCCTCCGGTTCGTCCCCCTCGCCTCTGGGCGACAGGCGTGGGACCGACGAGGAGACCGTTCTCGTCGCACCGCCGCAGCCCGCACCCGCGGAGCCTGGTCAAGTGCAGCCCGCAGCGGTCGAGCCCGCGACGGCCGTCGTTCCGCCGGCGGACGAAACCGCGATCGGCATCCCGCCAGAGCCCGCTCAGCCGCCACCGTCGCCCACACACACGGGGCCAGCCGCGCCAGCGGAAGGCGAAACCGTGATCGGCGTCGTCCCACCCGCGGCCGAGTTGCGCGAGGAGCGCTCGGACGTCTTCCCGAAGCCCAGCCCGCCACCTTCGATTCGCCCCGTACCGCGCACGGCCGCTCCCCATCGATTGCGCAGCGACGAAGAGATCGCGGGGGTGCTGGTCGGCCTCTCGGGCCCGCTTCATCGCATGGCCTTCGTGATCCCGCGCGGCCGCACACGTGTCGGGCGCGCGAGCGATTGCGACCTGCGTCTCGACGATCCGGGCATCCAACCGTCCCACGTTGAATTCGAGAGCGCAGGCAGCCGAACCACGGTCGTCGCGAGCGGCGCGACTGGCCGCGTCGAAATCAACGGCGAGCCCCATGCGAGCGACCGTGAACTCGCGGACGGCGATCTCCTGCGCCTCGGTGAGTCGGGCGCGAGTGTCTTCCGCTACCGCCAGATCGAAGCCCTGGACGGCCCTGTTCCCAACTCCGACTCCGACCCCGCGCCCGCTGGACCCGCTCCTTGAGTTCCGATCGCAGAGACGACGAGAAGAAGAAACGCTCCCGCAGCACGCGCGTGCCAACGAGTCGCGTCGAGCGCCTAGCCCGCATCGGCTGGATGACCGGTGAACTCGCCCTGGGCGGCGCCGCCGAGGGCGTGCGACGCCTGGTCGGCGGCGACAGCGAGGGCGACAACATCTTCCTCAACGCCGCCGGCGCCGAACGCCTGGCACGCCGGCTCTCGACCATGCGCGGCGCGGCGATGAAGATCGGGCAGATGCTCTCCCTGCTCGACGAGGAGATCCTGCCGAAGGAATTCGCCGAGGCGATGGCGATCCTGCGCGACTCGGCCGACACGATGCCCGAAGCCCAGGTCCGCAAGCGCCTGATCGCGGAGTACGGCCGCGATTGGTGGAAGCACTTCGAAGAGTTCGACTACGAACCGATCGCGAGTGCTTCGATCGGCCAGGTCCACACCGCGACCCTGCGCGACGGTCGCGAGGTGGCCCTGAAGATCCAGTACCCGGGCGTCGCCGAGAGCATCGACAGCGACGTGAGCAACCTCGCGAGCGCGCTCAAGACCGCGCGCATCCTGCCCGTGGGCATGGACATCGACGGCATCGTGGAGGAGGCCAAGCGCCAGCTACAACAGGAAGCCGACTACGTCCTCGAGTCGGAGTACCTCGAGCGCTACCGCGAGCATCTCGCCGGCGACGACCGCTTCCGCGTGCCCAATCGCATCGAAGAGCTCACCACGGAGCGCATCCTGGTGATGGAGCGGCTCTTCGGTCCACCCCTCGAAGACCTCGCGGGCCCCGAGCACGAACAATCGCTGCGCGACGAGATCGGTGCGCGGCTCTTCGAGTTGCTGTTCCGGGAGCTGTTCGAGTTCGGCCTGATGCAGACGGATCCGAACTTCGCAAACTATCTCTTGTTGGACGAACCGGGACGGCCGCTGGGCCTGCTCGACTTCGGGAGCAGCAGCGAGATCCCCGCCGATCTCATCGATCAATACCGCGATCTCTTCGCCGCGTTGCGCGACGCCGATCGCGACGGGGTCGAAGCCGCAGCGCGCGACATCGGCTTCATCATCGATGACGACAGCCCTGCCCTGCGAAACGGTCTGGTCAACCTCTTCCTCATGGTCTTCGAGCCCGTCGCCCACGACGGCCCCTTCGATTTCGCGAGCGCAGGAATCATGAAGCGCGCCCAGGCCCAGGGGATGGAACTCGCCTTCAAGCACGGCTACCTGCGCACGCCCCCGGCGCGCACGATGTTCCTGCACCGGAAGCTCGACGGGACGCTGCTGCTCTGCGGTCGCATCAAGGCGCGGGTGAACGTGCGCGAGATCCTCGACCGCGTGCTCGCGAGCTGAGATGCAGCGCGCCGCGTGGCTCACGCTCTCGATCGCACTGCTCGTTGGCCTCACCGGGTGTCCGGAGGAGGACCGGCTCCCGAGTGAACCTCGCGACGAGAACCCCGACCTGCCCGCGCGCGGAATCTCCGCACACCGGGGCGCATCCGCGACCCATCCCGAGAACACGCTCGTGGCGATTCGAGCGGCGGTCGACGCGGGCGCCCAACAAATCGAAATCGACTCCCGCGTTACCGCCGATGGACGCGTCGTGTTGATGCACGACAAGACCGTAAACGACACCACGAACGGAGGAGGCGCAGTCGCCGATCTCTCTTTCGAAGAAATCCGCCGCCTCGACGCCGGATCCTGGTTCGACGAGCGCTTCGCGGGAGAGCGCGTCCCCTCCCTCGAAGAAGCCCTCGACGCGATCCCGCGCGATCGCTGGATCAACCTCGACGTCAAGGGCGATGCCGAGGAAGCGCGAGCGGCCGTACGCGTGGTCGCCGCGCGCGATCAACTCGATCGCGTAATCTTCGCGACCCGCGAAGGAGGTCCGTTGGCGGTCCGCCAGATCGCTCCCGTGGCCTGGATCTGCGACATGGACCGCCGATTCACCCGGAAGCGCTACATCGAAGCTGCGGCCGCGCGCGGCGCGGACTTCGTACAGCTGCACTGGAGTCGCGGCTTCCCCGACGCCGAAGAGGTCGCACACGCAAAGCGCCTCGGGCTCCGCATCAATTACTGCTGCACCGACGACCTCGACGAGGTCGAGGCCGCCCTGCGAATCGGAGTGGACTTTCCACTGACGAACGTCGCAGTCCAGGCCCTCACCAACCCGAGCGTTCGAGTGCAGCCCCATCCCGTGGCCTCGCCCTAGACGAGCGCTTCCCGCCTACGGCGCGTACCAGATCGGCGACGACCAGGCCCGTTCGCGAATCCACTTCGTACCCACGCTGGTGCAGGCCTCGGGCGCGTTCGCACCGTCGGCCTCACACTGCAACGTATCCCAACGCTTGGTGGGAACCTCGAGGACGCGCAGGTAGTACCAGGCGGGGCGGGACGCGTCGAAGTTCGGGTCCTCGAAGACGCTACACAGGGTGGCGTGCCCCGCGTCGCCTGCGGCGCCCGCGACATCGTGCACTTCGAAATGAGCCTGGCCTTCCGCGTCGAGCCAACCCTTCACGACCTGCAGCCGTTCGAGGGGCGCCGAGTCCATCCCCGCGTCGCGCATCGCCGTCGCGATCAGGCGCGGTGCCCCCTTCCCCGCGCGCGCGGGAAGATCACCTCCCATCGGGACGCCGCCCGCGTAGCCCAACGCCGGGAGATCCCGGGACTCGCAGGCATCTTCGGGGTATTCCCAGCCGCCGAATAGACGCGGGCGAATGCGCGGCCCCGAAGTACCGAAGGCCTCGCGACTCTCGAGAGCATCGAAGATCGCGTCGCGCGAATTCTCCACCGCCCAGACCCCCGCGAGCCCGCCTGCGTTGCCCTTGCGGTTCGACGGCATGAGGCCGTCGTTCAGGCGCTGTGCGAGGGAGACTTCGTAACCGAGGTGTCCGTTCCAGGTCGCCTCGCGCACATCGCCGGGGTTCGAGAGATGGGTGTCGGTCGAAGCGATCACGCCGAGCTTGAAGGGGTTGACGCCGAGGCGCTCCTGCTCCTGCAAACCGAGCCCGAGGGCGCCGCGCAGGAAGTCCGTGCTCGCGACACAGCCTCCGTTGCCCATTCCGCCGTTGCCGACTTCACCCTTGCAGTCTTCCACGACGCCGCTTTCGAGTTGCATCCCTTCGATCTCGACGCTCGACGAGTACGGCGTACCCAGCCTGCGCACCTCCTCGAAGTTGCACAGCTCGTCGGGCGTGCCGAGCAGGCCCTCCAGCGACTCGCTGCTGCACTCCGAAGCGGCCTTGTGCTGGAAGATCTCCATCAGGGGCTCGACGATGCTGCGGAGCTTCGCGCGATCTCGATCGCCTTCGAGGGTCCCGGTTTCGACGCGACGAAACATGCGGCCGTTGCTGAGGTTCGAGTTGTGGGGAATCGCCAGAACGTCGCAGCCGGGAATCCCCTGTAGGCATTGCGCGTCGAGTTGCTCCCACAGCATGTGCTCCTGTGGCGCCTCGACCATCGACACGACCGATTCGGGCACCTTCGAGTTGCGGAAGATCACATTGCGGTGGAGGTTCGTGGCGAGCGGCGTCGGTGTGTGCTCGTAGCCGTGGAGTGAAGTGAAGGTGCAGGCCGACGTGCGGTCGTAGGCGGCGTCGGTGGCTGCGCGGATCTCCGCCCAACGCGACCGGCTGGCCAGTTCGCAGCCCTCTACCGTTCCGCCACAGACCTCGAGCATGCGCTCGGGCTTCGGCGAGAACGAGAGCGCAATGAACGCAAACGGCGCTTCGATGCCGGGGGTTCGCGCGGTGACGCAGCGCGGGGTGGAGTAGCCCGGATGCATTTCGTCGCTGCAGATCGCCATCTCCCCCATCGTCTCGGCGTGATCGGTGACGGCCACGAAGTCGAGGGGGCGATCGATCCGAACCCGCTTCGCGGGATTGCCGTTTTCGTCGTACGGCGGGAAATCGACGGGCTCCCCCTTGGCGAAGGCGTAGGCGTCTTCGGGGAAGGTGCGGTTGCCGTTCCCGAAAGCGTCGAACGAGTAGCGGGTGTGGACGTGCAGATCGCCGAAGTAGGCGTTGCGCGTGGGATTGCGGTCGGCGCACGGCTCGCGCTCTTCGCTGTAGACCACGTCGACCACCGGGGGCTTCGGCGTCTTCGGCTTCATCGCGAGGGCGGGAGACGCGAGCAGCGCCCCTGTCGCGATCCATACGCCGAGGGTCTGCGCCTTTCTCGTCTCGCTCATCTCGATCCTCCGCTCAGCGGCCGAGGGGCTCCCCCGGTGCGAACTCGATGGGTAGCGATTCGATTCCGAGCACGAAGTTGCCGCGCCGGCGCACGACGCTCGCGTCCGGGTCGGCGAGTCGCAAGTCGTCGAGGCGTGCGAGCACCGCCTCGAAGAGCACGCGCAGTTCGAGGCGCGCGAGCTGTGCCCCCAGGCAGTGGTGGCGGCCGTAGCCACCGAAGGCCACGTGCTCGTTTGGCTGCCTCGTCGCGTCGAAGCGGAAGGGGTCGTCGAACACTTCGGCGTCGCGATTGCCCGAGGGATAGAGGAGCAGCATGCGGTCGCCTTCGCGGATCTTCTGGCCTCCGAACTCGAGATCCCGCTGTGCCGTTCGATTCATGTTCTTGATCGGCGTCGCCCAGCGCAGCATCTCTTCGATGGCGACGGGGAGCTTCGCCGGGTCGTCGCGCAACACCTGGAGCTGGTCGGGGTTGCGTAGCAGCGCTTCGAGACCGGCCGAGATCACGTGCCGCGTCGTTTCGTCGCCGCCCACCAGCACGAGCATGGTCTCCCAGATCAGGTCGACATCGCTCAGCGGCTGGCCGTCCACTTCGGCGTTGACCGCCAGGCTGATCAGGTCTTCGGCGTCGCCACCGCGGCGCGCCGCGATCTTCTCCAGGATGTACTCCGCGTACGCCTCGACGGCCGGCCCCGCCTCTTCGCGAACCTCGTCGCCCCCGGTGGCGAAGAGATCCGACCAGTGGAGCAGCTTCTCGTAGTCGGCCTCTGGCAGCCCCATGAGCTCGCCGATCATGTACATCGGAAGTGGCGTCGCGATATCCCGCACGAAGTCGCACTCCCCGCGCTCGATCACCGCATCGATCAAGGCGGCGACCTTCTGCCGCAGGAACGGTTCGTGTTCCGCGACCCGACGCGGCGTGAACCCCGCGCTGATGATCCCGCGGCGCTGCACGTGCTCGGGCGGGTCGAAGTTGATCATCATCGGCGTATGGCTGTCGGGCCGCGAGCCCTGCCCCGAGCCGAACTCCTGCCAGTGCTTCGAGACGTGCATGATGTCGGCGTGCCGGGCGATCCCCCAGATGCCCGTCGCATCGTCCCAGTAGACCGGCGCGTTCTCCCGCATCCACATCGAAAGCTCGTCGATGCGCGCGTAGAAGTCGGGGGAGAGCAGCCGGATGTCGTCGTTCACCGGATGCGAAGGCGTCCGCGTCCCTGCGCGATCGAGCACGACCTGATACTGCTCGCGGTCTGGCAGGGGTTCGCCGCTCATGGTCTTCTTCAGACCCCGCCCAGCTGTTCGTCGATCAGGCTCTGCAGCCACTCGCCGAGGTCGGGATGCTGCAGCAGGCCGGCCTTACGCAGGCGGCCGGCGGCGATCGCCTCGACTTCGTCCGGGCTCTCGGCCGAGAGGGCGGCGCGCGCGTCGTCGCTCACGCTCTTCGAATCGAGGGCGCGCACGATCTCCTTCACGATCGGCACGGCACCGGGGGCCCCGGAGAATTCGTCGATGCCGAGGCCGATCAGGATCGGCACCGCAAGCGGACTGGTCGCCACCTCGCCGCATACCGAGACCGGAATGCCGGCGTGGTTGGCAGCGCGTACGGTCATGTCGATCAGCGAAAGCACGGCGGGGTGCAGCGGGTTGTAGAGGTGGGCCACGCGTTCGTTGCCGCGATCCGCGGCCAGCACGTACTGGGTGAGATCGTTGGTCCCGATGCTGAAGAAGTCGCAATCGCGCGCGAGGGCCGGCGCGATCAGTGCCGCTGCGGGCACCTCGATCATGATGCCCACGGGCAGGTTCGGATCGTGGGGCTCGCCGCGCCGCTGCATCTGCTCCTTGACGTCCGCGATCACCTCGCGGGCTTCGCGCAGCTCGCTCGTCCCCGAGATCATCGGCAGCAGCAGCTTCACGTTGCCCTCGGCGCTGGCGCGGAAGATCGCGCGAAGCTGCGCGCGGAAGGCCGGCTTGTTGTCGAGAATCAACCGGATCGAGCGGCAGCCGAGCTGCGGGTTCTCCTCGTCGCCGACACCGATGTTGGGAATGCCCTTGTCGCCCCCGAGGTCGAGGGTGCGGATCGTCACCGTGCGCGCCCCCATCTGCTCGACGACGCGCTGGTAGAGCTGATCCTGCTCCTCTTCGCTCGGATAACCACGGTGGGCGAGCGCGAGCAGTTCGGTACGGAAGAGCCCGATGCCCTCGGCGCCGTGTTTGTTCACGAGGCGCAGATCGTTCAGCAGACCCACGTTACCGCTCAGCACGATGCGCCTTCCGTCGCGCGTCTCGGCCGGGCGCTCGCGCAGGGCGTCGAGGTGTTCGACCGCGATCTCGTAGTTGCGCTGGGCCTTCTGGTATTCGCGCAGCAGCGCATCGTCGGGGGAGAGATAGACGCGCCCCGCGCTGCCATCGACGATCGCCGTCTCGCCGGCCCGCGCCTCGCGCAGGATGCCGCCCACACCGGTGATCGCGGGGATCTCGAGGGTGCGCGCGAAGATCGCGCCGTGGGAGGTGGCACCGCCGTGCTCGGCGACCAGGGCCTGCACCTTGTCCATCTCGAGGCGCGCGAAGAGCTCGGGGAGGATCTGGTCCACCACCACGATGGCGCCTTCGAGCAGCGGAGTCTCGCGGTGGCGCACGCCGAGCAGGCGGGCCATCACGCGGCGCCCCACCTCCTGCACGTCGGCCCCGCGCTCGCGGAAATACGGGTCCTCGATCGACTCGAAGGTGCGGCGGTAGGCGTCGAGCACCTCGACCAGGGCCTGGAGCGCGTTTCCGCTGCGCCCCACCGCCTCCTCGAGCTGCTGCACGAAGCCCGTGTCCTCGAGGATCTGCATCTGGGTGTGGAAGACGGCGGCGAACTCCGGGCCGAAGCGCTCCCCCACCACGCTGCGCATCTCGTCGATCTCGACCCGGGCCTTGGCGAGGGCCGAGTTGAGGTCGCGCGCTTCGAGTTCGAGATCCGAACTCGGCTCGTAGTCGAGCACCGCCAGATCGAGCTCGGGTTCGAGGCGGTAGACCGGGCCGATCGCCACACCGCGCGCCGTCGGGATGCCCCGCAGCTCGGCATTGGATTCGAGGCGCGGTTCCGGGCCGGCCTCGCCCCCCGCGGCCTCGACGATGGTATTCGCGACCTGCCCGACGATGCGCGAGCGCTCGCCCGGCGTGGTGGCCACCATGCTGAGCAGCTGGGCGTTCACCACCACCGGCGCCAGCAGCTGGGCGCAGGTCTGCATCAGGCTCACGTCGTCCTGGTCGAAGCCTCGCGACTTGCGGGTCTGGATGACCAGCACGCCGGTGGTCACGTCCTGGACGATCAGCGGCGCGGCCAGCAGGCTCTCGTAGCGCTCTTCGCCGGTCTCCGGGAAGTAGCGGAAGCCCGGCTCGGCGCTCGCGTGCTCGTACGCCAGGGGCTCGCCGCGCTGGGCGCACAGGCCCACCAGGCCCTCACCGATCGGAAGCTTGACCTTCTCTACCGCGGTGGGGTCGAGACCGATGGTCGCCGAGAGGGTGAGCTGCTGGAGCTCGGCGTCGGCCAGGTAGATCGAGCAAACGTCGGCGTCGAGTCGCTTCGCGACCAGATCGACGACGTTGGCCAACGTTTCGTCGAGATCGTGCGAGCGCGCAACGATCTCCGAGACGTCGGCGAGGACTGAAATGCGATCGGGAATGGCGACCTCCGCCGACCCGAACCTCACCCGAGAAGCGGGGGGATGGGTCGGCAGAGGTTAGCAGCAGCCAACTGATGCCGATCAGTCGATTAGACGCCGATCAGCCGATCAGAAGCCGATCAGGCCACTAGTGGGACGGCATCTCCGGCATGGTGCGCTTCACCGGGGGGAACACCATGTCCTTGTCTTCGAAGCGAAGACCCAGCGCGAGCAAGATCTTGCGCTTGGTGTCCATCCGGCAGTTCATGCCCTTTTCCACGCTGTGGATGGTGCGCAGTGCCACGCGCGCCTTCCGGGCCAGCTGGGCCTGGGTCATGAGTTTGTTTTCGCGCAGCTCCCGCACGCGGTTGCCTCGGGTCGAAAGACCGCTCATCTCTTCCATCTCAATCACGCTCCCTGACATCTTTCGCCCGGACCCTTCCTGCACAGGCGTTGCTGAACACTCCCCATACTTCGAAGGACGCGGGGATTTCTTTAGAAAAAATCAGGAGATGGAGAGATCGAGGGGGCCCGCGATCCGGTCGCCTGCGCGTCTTCCACAAGCCGTTTGCACACCGTGGGATGGCTGGCGAAGGCGCGTTATAACGGAGCCTCACTAGCCTTCATCTCCCCCTCGGTGACGCGCAACTCGTGGGGGATCGCCACCATTCATCGATTCACGCGAAGTGCCGATCTTTGTCACTCGTTTCATCCGGAGATCCCGTGCGCTCGGCATTCATTCGCGTGGCGTTGATTTGCGCGCTCTTTCTCGCGGCGTTGGCGACGGGATATGGGCTCTCGTCGAGCCTCGGACAGGGGGCGGTGCGGCGTGAAGCCGAGGCGCAGCTCGCGCGCTTGATGCGCGGGCGCGTCACGATCGACCGCGCCGACGTGCGCCTGCGCGGCGGGCTGTGGATCGAGGGCCAGGGGGTGAAGGTCTATCCGAGCCCGAGCGGCCCGGGGCTGCTCGGCCGGCACGTTCGCGTGCGCATCGATGTGATCGGCCTGGTGACGGGGCGCTTTCGCGTGCTCGACCTCCAGATCGACGGCCTCGAGTTCGAGATCGAACGCAGCGAGGCAGACCGCTGGGGGCCCTACCCGATCGATGCGATCGACCGCCGCGGGGAGAGCCGCGACCCCGACGATCTCGAGCGCATGCTGGGCTCGCTGCGGGTGATCGACGGCATCACGCGAACCCTGCTCGAGCGTCCCTTCATCGCCCAACGCATCGAAGTCACGAACAGCCGTGTGCGTCTGGTCGATCGCTTCGTGCGCGAGCGCGGCGCCACGCCCTTCGAAGTCGAAATCGCGCAGATCGACGGTCGCCTCGAACACGACTGGCTCGGCGACACTGCGACCCTCGAGTTGCGCGGCCGCCTCGAGGACGAATTCGAGAGCGAAGTGCCGATCGAGATCTTCGGCGAGCGTCGGGAAGACGGTTCGATGCAGCTCTCCCTCGCCTTCACCCAGCTCGACCTGGCGGCCGGCCGCTACTACTTCCAGGAGCAGAGCGAACACGCGCGCCGCGATCGCGACGCCGGCGAACTCGACCCGGAGGCGCGCCCGTTCGCGGGGAAGGCGAGCGGTGTGATTCGCTACGAGACCCCGGAGCCCGAGCACGGTGTGCTCGAACTGGACTGGGCGGCGGACGATCTGCGCATGGGGATTCCGCGGGCGAACGATCACCTCGATCTCGCGAGCCCCCACCTTTCGCTCCACACGCGAATCGAGCTGCACCCGCAGCGGATCCGACTCGGACAGCTCGATCTCACCGGACCCGATCTGAAGCTCGACGTATCGGGGGACATCGAGCGACCGCTTCGTGGCTCGTCGCCCGCGCGCTTCGAGGTCTACTTCCGCGACGTCGGCCTCCAGGCGATCGACCGCATCGTCGCGGCCCTGCCCACGGCCGAGCGCGAACCCCTGCTGCGGACCCTCACGCGCATCGAGGCCGGGCGCATCGTGCGCATCGGCGGTTCGGGCACCGAGCGCTTCTCGACCTGGCAGGCCGTTCTGCGCGGCGAGCGCCTCGACCTGCCGCCGGGCCTGTCGATGCAGGCCGAGGTCGACGGTGTGACCCTGCAGCTCGGACCGTACGAGCGGCTGACGGATCTCTCGGGTAGCGCGAGCTGGTCGCGCGATCGCATCGAGATCAAGCGCGCGGTCGGCGCTCGCAGGGGGCGCGCGACGCCGCTCCTGAACCTTACCGTCGAGGGCTTTCCGGCGCTCTTCGACAACCCACGCGGCTTCGACCCCGGGCGGGTCACGAACACCGGACTCCCCGGCATCGCGCTGCTCGGCAAGGTGCTCTCGGGCCGCCCGCGCGACGACGAAGCCCCGGACGCGGACGCGCCCCCGGTCGAGATCGAGATCGAGGTCGACTACCTCGAACACAGCGGTCTG
Source organism: Myxococcota bacterium (assembly GCA_028278345.1). Lineage (GTDB taxonomy): Bacteria > Myxococcota_A > UBA9160 > UBA9160 > UBA4427 > DUBZ01. Next base: position 17,269 of record JANQEL010000090.1, on the reverse strand, counting down.
CTCTGGCCGCTCTACAACGCGAAGCTCGAAGCGGTGCTGCTCCCGGATAGCCAGAGCTTCCACGTCGAACACGGACGCTGGGGCGGTGCCGAGCTATCGGGGGATGTCCAGCTGAGCTTTGCGGAGGAGACCACGGTCGATGCCCACTTGAAGGTCTGGCCGCCGGAAGCGGGTGCGGATTTCGCCGAGGGTGCGGGGGAGGCTCGAGGCGCAGGCGAACCCGTCGCCCCCGTCGCCCCCGAACCCCCGCCGCTCGCCGGCGAAGACGGCCGCGTGGTCACCTGGGCCGCGGGGCGCTTCTTCGTCGACGGGCTCGGGGGCAAGCACTGGCCCGTCGGTCCCACCGTCACCCACTTCACCTTCGACGGCGACGTGCTCTCCCTGCGCGAACTGCGCGGCAGGCTCACGCCGCGCGGGCGACTCGAAGCCGCGGTGCAGCTCGATCTCTCGAATCGCGAGGCGCTGGGCTTCGCCACCCAGTTCGACATCGAGGACAGCGACGCCGGCCGCGTGCTGGGCGCCGTGGGTTTTCCCGACGACTTCGCGACCGGAACCCTGCACGCGAAGGGGCGCCTCGAAGGTCCGATCCACGGTGATCGCAATCCCTTCGGGCTGATTCAGGGGCACGTCGATCTCGATGCGCGCCACGGCGAGATCCGCCAGGCGATTCCCCTGGCTGCGGCACTGGCCCACGCCGCCGAGGGCCTGAGCCCCGCCCGCGCCACCGACGCCCTGCTCTACGAGAAGACCTCCACGCGCATCCACTTCGATCGCGGCACGCTCTCGAGCGAGGAGATCAAGATCGACGGTCCCCTGCGCGTCTTCGTTTCGGGCCGCTTCGACTTCGCGAAACCGAGCCGCGCGATCGACGCCGAGATCGGCATCTTCCTCTTCCGCCAGGTCGATCGCCTGCTCGGAGGCCTCCCCCTGCTCGACAACCTGATCCCCGGCGGACGCGACCGCGGGCTCTTCGGCGCCTTCTTCGACGTGAGCGGAACCCTCGACGAACCCGTTCTCGACGCCATGCCGATGAAGTCCCTCACGGACGGCGTGCCACTACCCGATCTCGTGAAGGCCCCCTTCAGCGCGATCCGCGAGGCCTTCACCGAAGGCAATGAAGAGTGAGGACCCCAGCCAGGTGAAACCCGAAAAGCCGGCACGCAACAAGGTGATGAAGCGTGACGCCCTGGTGCGTCGCGTGCGCGCCGCCCAGCGCAAGGGCGAACGCGTGGTCTTCACCAACGGCTGCTTCGACCTGCTCCACGTCGGCCACGTGCGAAGCCTCGAACAGGCCGCGGGGCTCGGCGATCGGCTGGTCGTCGCGGTGAACAGCGACGCCAGCGTGCGCGAGCTCAAGGGCGAGGACCGGCCCCTCGTTCGCCTGCGCGAGCGCGCGGAGTTGATCGCGGCGCTGGCCTGCGTGGACTGGGTGGTTTCCTTCTCTGCCCAGACGCCGCTGCGCCTGATCGAAGCCGTGCGTCCCGACGTGCTCGCCAAGGGGGGCGATTGGGCGCGCGCCGACATCGTGGGCGGCGATGAAGTCGAGTCGTGGGGCGGACGCGTGGTTCGCTTGCGAGAAGTGCCGGGGGTGCGCACGACGGGCCTGATCGAGCGCGCGCGGGGTCGCAGTTAGCGCGTGATCTTCCGATGTAGCGCGCATGCAGGGGTGGCGGCGCGCAACGGGTCTGGCGATTTCGATCGGAGTGTTCGCACTCGCCATCGCGTTCCGCGCCTGGTTGTTCGAAGGCAATCTCCATCCCGTGATCGCGGGTGAGATCTATCGCGCTGCCCAGCCCACACCGGAGCGACTCGCGGGTTGGATCGACTCGTTGGGCCTTCGCTCGGTGCTGAACCTGAAGGGTCGCGCCGAAGAAGGCGAGAGGCCCGAAGGTGTCACATGGCACTCGGTGCGCATGAGTGCGCGACGCCTGCCGAGCCCCGGCGAAGTGGAGCGGGTGATCGGCGTCCTCGACGAAGCGCCCCGTCCGCTGCTGATCCACTGCCACGGCGGGACCGATCGCAGTGGTCTCGCATCGGCGGTCGCATTGCTCCTCGAAGGGGGAAGCCTGGACGAAGCCGCCGCGCAGTTCGCACTCGCCTACGGCTATCCCGGGCGCACCCTCGGCTCCCCCCTGCCCGACTTCCTCGATCGCTACCGCGCCTGGCTCTCGGACGCCGGCGCGACGCATGCCCCCGAACGTTTTCGCGACTGGGTCTCCCACGCCTACGTCGTCGACTACTACCGCGCCGAGTTGGCCATCGACGCGCCGGACGAAGCCCTCCACGCGGGTCAGCCCTTCGCGCTTTCGGTCGCGATCACGAACAGGAGTGACGAAGCGATCCCGATGCGCTGCGACGAAGGAACCGGCGTTCGCTTGTCGCTCCGGGTCGACGCCCAGAATGGAATCTCCCCTCCCCCGAACGTTCCGGGAGACCGTCGCTTCTGCCAGCGCGACCGCGCACTCGCGCCGGGGGAGACGATGCACATCGAAGCCCCGGGCTATCGCATCGGCGAAGCCGGGCGCTACGTGCTGCTCGCCGATCTGGTCGACGAAGATCGCGAGCATTGGTTCGCCGACATGGGGTCTTCGCCGGCGCGCCTCGAAGTGATCGTTCGCTAGGACTAGGCCCGACGCACCCGCCACATCAGGTAGATGGCGAGGCCCGCGAACGCGGCGTTCGGAAGCCAGAGGGCGAGACTCGAGGCCATCCAACCGTCGAGGGCCAGGAAGCGCGCCTGGGAGAACAGGCCGTAGTAGGCGAAGCCGAGGGCGAGGCTCACGATCGCACCGCGCGAGCGCGTGCGGGTGATCTGCCCGAGTGCCAGCGGCACGGCCACGAGGGCGAAGGCCACGGGCGCGAGCGGCAGCGCGTAGCGGCGATGGATCTCGAGTTCGTATTCGACGGGATCCTTCTGGTGGAGCTTCCGGAGGCTGCCCCCGCCCTTCGCGTGGGCGACCACCTCGCGCAGTTCTTCGAAGCTCATCTGCCGCGGGCGTACGGCGGCGGTGAGGCTCTCGATTACGTGGCGCACGTCGAAGGCGTAGTCCAGCGCATCGAATGAGATGGTCTGGGAGCGCAGGGGATGTTTCGGATCGGGTTCGAGGTGGAGCGCGCCGTCTTCGAGACCGAGGCGAAACACCTGCCTCTCCTCGTCGTAGGCGAAGTGACCGCGCTCGCTGAAGATCACGAAGCCGTGCTCGGGATCGGTGCGATCCGAGATCATCACGCCGCGCAGGTTGTTCTCGCGATCGCGCTCCTGCACCAGCAGCGTGCGTCCGGCGAGGCCGCGGATCTTTCCCGGTTCGAGCATGCCGCCGCGGGCGGCCAGGGTTTCGACCAGGGTTCGCAGCTCGCGGTGGGCGCGGTGCTCGACGTCGATCATCACCCAGGCGCTCACCAGGGAGATCGCGGTGGCCAGGGCCACGGTCGGGAGCAGCAGCGAGGCGATGCCGAGCCCCGAAGCCCCCATCGCCAGGATCTCGCCCTCCGACGACATGCGACTCACGGCGATGATCACACCGAAGAGAAAGGCGATGGGAAGCGTGTAGGCGGTGAGCAGGGGAACGAGGCAGGTCAGTACCGCGAAGCCATCACCCAGGGTCGCTCCGACCGAAACCAGATCCTCGAAACGACGCAATGCGTTCTGGGTGAGCAGGATCATTGTGAGCGCGAGGAAACTCAGCGCCCCGTACTGGAGAACTTCCTTTACCAGATAGAAAGAAAGCAATCGCGAGACCCGCATCGCCGCATCCTATCGTCCGGTTTCCGGCCCGGCGATAGAAGCGCAGTGGGGATCTCAAGCGAGAAGGGGTGTGAGATCTTCGCCTTCGATGACGCCCGTATCGAGTTCGCGCAGCAGGGCTGCGGCCTCGCCCTCGCCGGCGGCGGCGAGTTCGCGCGCACCAGGGGCGGCGTCGTCGCGCAGATACACCGCGCACAAGGGCTGGAGAACGCCATCGATGCGCGGGGTCACCACGCTGTGTTCCGGCCACGCACAGAGGCCGAGCCAGACCGCGGGAGGCGCCGGGACACTCGGGTCGAGCACCAGCACACGCTCTTCTCGCGCCGCATCGAGTGCACCGACGAGGCTCTCGAGAGCCGATTCACCCGCCGCGCGCCGAACGACGCGAACGTCCTCGAAGAGGTCGCCGAGTTGCTTCGCGAGATGCTCCACTGCATCCGCGGACGACGTCTCGTCGGCGAAGACCACAGCCGAGACGTTGGCGAGACGCCCACGCACGGGTTCCACGGGGTCGGCCGCCATCAAACGCCTTCGAAGCCGCGTTCGCCGCCGGCGAAGAACGAGTCGTCGATGATCTGCACGGTGACCTCGGCCCCGGCTTCGAGTTCGCTCTGCGGGCCGGGAAAGACGAGGAGGCCCTGGGCGTCACTCATCGAGCGAAACACCCCGGAGCTCTGGTTTCCGGTGCTGGTCGCCCAGACTTCACCGTCTTCGACCGAAAGCGAGACACGCACCAGGTTGAGACGCCCCGGTCGCTTCGAGAGCGGTGTGCGAAGCCGCGCGCTCACCGTCGGACGGAAGACGCGGCTGTGTCCACTCATCTTGCGAAGGGCAGGGCGTACGAACTGTTCGAAGGTGACCGCGGCCGAGACGGGATTACCGGGTAGACCGAACAGGAACGGACCCGGGCTTCCGGGAGCCGGTCCGTTCGGGAAGCGACCGAACAACATCGGATGACCGGGCTTGAGCTGCACCCCCCAGAAGACGAACTCGCAGCCCAACTTCGCGAACACATCCTTCACGTGATCGTGATCGCCGACCGAGACCCCCGCCGAAGTCACGATGCAATCGGCCACCAACGCTGCGCGCACATGGGCTTCGAGGTCTTCCGGGCGATCCCTCGCGATGCCGAGGTAGTACGGTTCCGCGCCGACTTCGCGGCACATCGCGGCCAGGGTGTAGGAGTTCGAAGAGACGATGCGGCCGCCGTCGATCGGCGCGTCGGGTTCGACGAGTTCGTCGCCACTCGAAAGGATCGCGACGCGCGGTCGGCGCACCACCGAAACCACCGTGCGACCGAGGGAGGCGAGCAACCCGGCCACCGTGGGTCGCACGAGATCGCCCTCGGCGAGTACGGCGTCACCGTGAGCGAGATCCTCGCCGGCCAGTCGGATGTGATCCCCGGCCTCGACCGGTCGCGCTACCAGGATCGCTTCTCCGCCGGCCTCGGCCTCGACGTGTTCCTGCATGATCACGGCGTCGGCACCGGGGGGAACCGGTGCGCCGGTGAAGATGCGCGCGGCCTGGCCCGCCTCGAGGGCGACCTCAGCCTCGCCGCCCGCCGCCACCTCGAAGGCCACCTGCAGGCGCGCCGGGGCCCCCTCGCTCGCCTGCGCGCAATCGGCCACGCGCAGCGCGTAGCCGTCCATCGCGGAGCAATCGGCGGGGGGCAGGATCCGGGTCGAGCGGACGTCCTCGGCCAGCACGCGACCGAGTGCGGAGGCGCTCTCCACGGTCTCGGGGGGAAGGCGGAAAACCGCTTGAAGAATCGTGTCTTGCGCTTGGGCGACCGTCAGATTGCGCTGCATGGGCCGAACCTTACCGCCCTGACAGGGCGGGGACAGGACGCTAGCCTGCCTATTTTTTGGGCACCCGGGCGCCCTTGTCCGCCCGCCTCAGCCGGCTCCCGCCGGATCTCCGAGAAAACAAGTTCCACGCCGTGCCCGTTCCGAAGCCCGACACCCGACCGCACCGCCTGGAGAGTGTGCTCGACGCACTGCTCGATGGGGTGCTCCTCGTCGATCGCAAGGGCGGCATCGAGGACGCGAACCCCGAGGCGTGCCGCATCCTCGACGCCTCCGTCGAGAGCATTCGCGGCACCGCGATCGAGCGGCACGGCGACACCGGCCACGAGATCGCCCGGGTGATGAAGCGCGTCCTCGCGAGCGGACAACCGGTCGTCGAAGACGAGGTCGAGTGCGGACGCCGGCGTTCGAATCCCCTGACCCTCGACATCTCGGTCTCACCGCTCACCGTGGGAGGGTCGCGCGAGATCGAAGCCGCGGTCGTCGTGCTGCGCGATCGCACCATCCCCAACACCCTGCGCGAGATCGTGAGCCAACAGGAGCAGCTCGCATCCTTCGGACTGATCGCAGCGGGCATTGCCCATGAAGTGAAGAACCCGCTCGGCGGTATTCGCGGCGCGGCCGAGCTGCTCGGCGGCTGGGCGAAGAAGGCCAGCGACGATCGCTCCTCGCGCGCAGCCGATCTGATCGTCGGCGAAGTCGACCGCATCTCGAACCTCGTCGAAGAGCTCATGGTCTTCGCGCGCGGCGACGAACTCGAGCTCGCCCCGACGAATCTGCACCAGGTGCTCGATCGCGTGATCGAACTCGCGCGCATGGATCCCCTGGCCGCCGGTGTCGCGATCGATCGTATCTACGACCCCTCGATCCCCGAGATCCCCGCCGACGCCGATCGGCTCTCGCAGGTCTTCCTCAACCTGCTGCGCAACGCGCTGCAAGCCGTGCCCAAGACCTCGGGCCGGGTCGAGGTCGAGACCCGCATGTCCCTCGACCATCGCCTGACCGGGCCCGAGCGCACTTCGATCCCCACCGTGCAGATCAAGATCAGCGACAACGGTCCCGGCATCTCCCCCGCCGACCTCGAACGACTGGCCACGCCCTTCTTCACCACGCGCGAGAAGGGGACGGGGCTCGGGCTCGCGGTTTCGCGCCATTGGGTGACGCGTCACCACGGCACGATGCAGTTCGAGAGCGCTGAAGGCGACGGCACCACGGTTCGCATCCATCTTCCCCTCCACAACCCCAAAGCGAGTTCCAAGTCATGAGTCCCAGTGAAGGCGGGCGCAAGGCCCGCATCCTCGTCGCCGACGACGAGTCGTCCATCCGCTTCGTCCTGCGCGAAGCCCTCGAAGCCGAGGGCCACGAAGTCGATGACGTCGACGATGGCGACCGCGCCCTCGAAGCCCTCTCGACCGGTCAGTACGACATCGCCTTTCTCGACATCCGCATGCCGGGACAGACCGGTCTCGAACTGCTCGATCACCTTCGCGCCACCGGCAGCGACACCGCTGCGGTGGTGATCACCGCAGAGAGCACGATGGAGAACGCCGTCGAGGCGATGAAGCGCGGCGCCCTCGACTACCTGGTGAAGCCCTTCTCCCTGGCCGAAGCCGCCGCCCTGGCCGAAAAATCCCTGGCCACCCGAAAGCTGCAACGCGAAGTGAAGCAGCTTCGGCGCGAAACCCGCGCGCCGGTCGGCGAGCGCTTGATCGGCCGCAGCGCAGCACTGCTCGAGATCTTCAAGACGGTTGGCAAGATCGCGGCGCGCAACGTGCCGGTGCTGATCACCGGCGAGTCGGGTACGGGCAAGGAGCTCGTCGCCCGCGCGATCCACCAGGCGAGTTCGCGCGCCGAGAACGCCTTCGTGGCGGTGAACTCGGCGGCGATCCCCCGCGAACTGCTCGAGAGCGAACTCTTCGGTCACGAACGCGGGGCCTTCACCGGTGCCGTCGATTCGCGATTGGGTCGCTTTCGCGAAGCGGACGGCGGCACGCTCTTTCTCGACGAGATCGGCGACATGCCCACCGACCTGCAGGCCAAGCTCTTGCGCGTTCTGCAGAGCGGCGAAGTCACGAGCGTCGGCGGCACGAAGGCCGACAAGGTCGACGTGCGCATCCTGGCCGCCACCCATCAGGATCTCGACGAGATGGTGCGCGAGGGGAGCTTCCGCGAAGACCTGCTCTACCGCCTGCGCGTGGTGCCGATCGCGATCCCGCCGCTGCGCGATCGCGCCGAGGACATCCCGATCCTGGCCGAACACTTCACCCATCGCTACGCCAACGAGTTGGTGAGCGAAGCGCGCTTCCTCTCCGAAGCGGCCATCGACTACCTCGCGAGCCACGACTGGCCCGGCAACGTGCGCGAACTCGAGAACGCGGTGAAGCGCGCACTCGTGATGAGCAGCGGCGACATGCTCACCCCCGAGGATTTCGAGTTCCTGGTCGCCACCCGAGGCGAAGGGGGTGACGCCAGCGGGTTCGAGAGCGCGCTGGCCTCGGAGATCCGCGTTGCCCTCGGCAGCGGAGACGAAGCGAACGATCTGCACCGCAAGTTCATCGAACAGGTGGAGCGCCCGCTGCTCGAGGCGGTACTCGCCCATACCGCCGGCAATCAGATCCGCGCCGCCGCGATCCTCGGCATCAATCGCAACACCCTGCGCAAGAAGATCACCGATCTCGGGATCGAGCTTCCGGGGCGTGAGGTTTCGTGAGCTACCTCGGTGTTCACGTGTTGGTCGACGACGATCCGCGCTGGTCGCTGGACCCCGTCGCGCAGGCGCGCGCGGCGACCGCCGGCGGAGCTCCGGTGATCCAGCTCCGCGCCAAGCACGCGACGGATCGCGAGGTCGTCGGCTGGGGACGCGAGATCCGCAAGTGCACGGGCGACGCGAACGCGCGCTTCGTGATGAACGATCGCTTCGATCTGGCGCTGGCCTGTGAGGCCGACGCGGTCCATCTCGGACAGGACGATCTCGCTCCCGGCGATCTCCCCGAGCAGGCGCGCGCTTTACTCGCGATCGGACGATCGACCCATGACGTCGAACAGGCGAAGCGCGCGGTCGGCGAAGGCATCGACTATCTCGCCTACGGCCCGCTCTTCGGAACGACCTCGAAGGAGAGCCCCTACGACGCCCGCGGCCTCGAGGCCCTGCGCGAGATCGTCTCCCTGGCGGGCGCCCTGCCCGTCGTGGCGATCGGCGGGATCGACGAAGCGCGCCTCGCGATCACCCTCGAAGCGGGGGCCCGGGGCGTCGCGGTCATTTCGGCGGTCGTGGGAGCGCAGGATCCCGAAGCCGCGACCCGCGCCCTCGTCGACCACGCGGCGTGGAGTTCGGCGTGAGCGAACCCGGCCTGCGCGCGCTCTCCGCTCTCGGCTTCTTCGTCATGATCGCGATCGCCGTGGCGCTATCGCGCGACCGCCGCGCCATCCCGTGGCCGCTGGTCGGCTGGGGCGTCGGCCTGCAGCTCGCCCTCGCGTTGCTCCTGCTCGCGACGCCCTTCGGTCGCGCCTTCTTCGTGGGGGTGAACGATCTCGTCAATCGTCTGCTGATCTACTCGGAGGCGGGAGCGCGCTTCGTCTTCGGCGGCTTGATGGATACGGGCGCTTCCTTCGCGCTGAACGTGCTGCCGGTGATCATCTTCATGGGCAGCCTGATCTCCGTGCTCTACCACCTCGGCCTCGTGCAGCGTGTCGTGAACGCCTTTGCGTGGGCGCTCTCGCGCACGATGAACGTCTCGGGCGCCGAAGCGCTGGCCGCGGTGGCGAACGTCTTCGTCGGCATGGTGGAGAGCGCGCTCGTGATCAAGCCCTATCTCCCGCGCATGACCCACAGCGAGGTCTTCGCGCTGATGACCCTCGGCATGGCGACGGTGTCGGGCTCGGTGCTGATCGTCTACGTGCAGTTCCTCGGGAGCGCGGAGTACGCCGGACACCTCGTCACCGCGAGCCTGCTCTCGGCGCCGGCGGGACTGCTGATCGCGAAGATCATGTTGCCCGAACGCGAGACCCCGGCGACGGCCGACGGCGCGAGCGCGGCCGCCTCCCTCGAAGGGCAGACGACGCGGGCCAGCAACGTGATCGACGCCGCAGCAAACGGGGCGATCGGGGGGCTTCGTCTCGCGGCCTACGTCGGCGCGCTGCTGATCGCCTTCTACGCGCTGCTCGAACTCGCCAACGACGTGATGGGGGGCCTGGGCGGATTGTTCGGTGCCGAAGACCTGTCTCTGCAGGGCGTCCTGGGCACGTTGATGATGCCGTTCGCGATCCTTCTCGGCATCGCCCCCGAAGATGCGAGCACCATCGGTTCGCTGCTCGGCATCAAGACCGTGCTCAACGAGTTCGTCGCCTATCACCAACTCGGTGAGATCGCGGCCGGGGACAGCCTGCAACCGCGCTCGGTAGTGATCGCGTCGTATGCGCTCTGTGGTTTCGCGAACTTCGGCTCGCTGGCGATCCTGCTCGGCGGCATCGAAGGCATCGCCCCGGAACGCCGACAGGAGTGCGCCCGACTCGGCATCCGTTCGATCGTTTCGGGAACCCTCACCACCTTCATGACGGCCTGCGTCGTCGGTGTCTTCTACACCTCGCCATGATGAAGTGGAGCCCCAGCGAGAGTCGCATCGAGGCGTCGAACATGCGCGCGTTCGAACGCTTCGCGGCAGAGCATCGCGGTGCCCCGGCCGGTGCGTCTCCAGCGGAGTTCCACCGCTGGTCGATCGACCAGAGCGACGACTTCTGGCGCGCCGTCTGGGCGTTCTGCGGGGTGATCGGCGACGGGCCGGGAGAGCCCGCACGCATCGGCGATGACATCCGTACCTGCCAGTGGTTTCCCGAGGCGAGGCTGAACTTCGCCGAGAACCTGTTGCGCCGCGAAGATGACAGCGTCGCGATCATTTCGATCGACGAACAGGAGCTGCGCCGCGAAGTGCGCTTCGACGAACTCCGCCGCCAGGTCGCGAGCCTGGCGGCATGGCTACGCGAGCACGGAGTCGTACCGGGCGATCGCGTCGCCGCCGTCGTCTCCAACACTCCCGAAGCCGTGGTGGGCATGTTGGCGACCACGAGCCTCGGCGCGATCTGGTCGTCCTGTTCCCCCGACTTCGGCGTCGAGGGCATCGCCGACCGCTTCGGACAGATCGAGCCGAAGATCCTGATCTGCGTCGACGCCTACGCGTACGGGGGCAGGGTCTTCACGCCGATCGAGCGGGTGGGCGAGATTCGCGCGGCGCTTCCGAGCGTCGAGCAGCTGATCGTCGTGCGGGGGCTCGCCGAGCCGGCGGCCACAGCGCGCCCGGGCGATGCGCATCGCTTCGAGGAACTCACCTCGAGCCGCTCCGACGCCCCCCTCGAGTTCGCGCGTCTTCCCTTCGAGCATCCGATCGCCATCCTCTATTCGTCGGGCACGACGGGAAAGCCGAAGTGCATCGTGCACGGCGCCGGCGGCACGCTGTTGCAACACCTGAAGGAACACCGCCTGCACGCCGACATCCGTCCCGGGGATCACGTCTTCTATTTCACGACCTGCGGTTGGATGATGTGGAACTGGCTCGTCAGCGCCCTCGCGAGCGAAGCCACCCTCGTGCTCTACGACGGATCGCCCTTCCATCCGGGCCCCGAGCGACTCTTCGAGCTGATCGACGGCGAATCCCTCGCCATCTTCGGGGTGTCGGCGAAATGGATCGATGCGGTCGCCAAGGAGGGGCTGCGCCCCGGCGACGCCAGCGACTTCGCGAGCCTGCGCACGATCCTCTCGACGGGCTCACCGCTCTCCCCCGAAGGCTTCGACTACGTCTACGACTCGGTGAAGGCCGACGTCCAGCTCGCATCGATCGCCGGCGGCACCGACATCGTCTCCTGCTTCGTGCTGGGCCACCCCGCGCTGCCCGTGCATCGAGGCGAGATCCAGGCCCCGGGGCTCGGCATGGCGGTCGAGGTCTTCGACGACGATGGCCGACCGTTGGCCGAAGGCGAAGGCGAACTCGTCTGCACGCGCCCCTTCCCGTCGCGTCCCGTCCTGTTCTGGGGTGACGAGGATGGTCGCCGTTATCACGCCGCCTACTTCGACCGCTTCGAGGGTGTCTGGTGCCATGGCGACTGGATCCGCCGGGGTGAACACGGCGGCTTCGTGATCTCGGGGCGCGCCGACGCGGTACTGAACCCCGGCGGCGTACGCATCGGCACCGCCGAGATCTACCGCCAGGTCGAGCGCCTCGACTGGGTGGTCGAATCGATCGCGATCGGCCAGGCCTGGGAAGGCGACGTGCGCGTCGTGCTCTTCGTCCGCCTGCGCGAGGGCGAGAACCTCGACGAGGAAGGACGTGCGGCGATCCGCAAGGTGGTGCGCGAGCACGCGAGTCCGCGACACGTCCCCGCCCGGATCGCGCAGGTATCCGACATTCCTCGCACCCGCAGCGGCAAGATCACCGAACTCGCCGTCGCCGACGTCGTCCACGGGCGGCCGGTCAAGAACGTGGGCGCCCTCGCCAACCCCGAGGCCCTCGAACACTTCCGCGATCGCGAAGAACTCGTCGATTGATCGCGAGCGCTACGCGGCGCCGAGCTTCTCGAGTCGCGCTTCGAGTTCGGCCTTCGCGCGTTCGTACTCGGCTTCGGCCTTCGGCACGAGGGGATGGGCGTCGTCCAGCGAACCGCTGCGCGCGATCGCACAGAGCTCTTCACACAGGCGCGTCAGCACCATCGCACCGAGGTTCGCACTCGCGCTCTTGAGCGTATGGGTCGAGCGTTCGAGACCTTCGGCGCTGTTCTCGGCGAGGGAGGGAGCCATCTGGGAGATCAACAGCGCGCTGTCTTCCAGATACTGCTCGATCAAGCTCACCATGAACTCGGCATCGCCATCGGCGATGGTTTCCAGGCTCGACCAGGCTTTGGCGTCGATGGGTGAGGATTCGGCGTCGGACATGCAAGTCGTTTCGACCGAAGTCGTCGCCGACTAAACACCACAAGATCGACGATCGCAGTGCCCCCGGAGAACCCCTGAGGCAGATTCAGCCACCCTGGGCCGCGCTGGCCTTGCCGGGCTCGTCGGGTTCGTCCGCCGCCTCTTCGTCGCCGAGGAAAACCTCGAGGATCAACAGCGCCACCCCCGTCACGATCGCCGAGTCGGCGACGTTGAAGGTGGGCCAGGTGTATCCACCCCAGAGGTGGACGTCGAGAAAGTCGACCACCTCGCCGTAGCGAATGCGATCGGTGAGGTTGCCCAGCGCCCCGCCGAGCACGACGCCGAGGGCCGTGGCCGAGAGCACCTCGTCATCGCGCAGCTTGGCGTAGAAGACGAGCAGCAGGACGATGGCCAGGATCGTCGTCCCGATGAAGAAGATCAGGCGCTGCTCGAGGGGTGCGTCGGCCAGGAAGCTGAAGGCGCCGCCGCCGTTGCGCACGTGGGTGAGATCGAAGAGCCCGGGGATCACCTCGATGCGCTGGGCATAGGCGAGCTTCGAAACGATCCAGTACTTCGTGCCCTGGTCGAGGGGGAACACGACCAGCACCGAAAGAACGAACGCGAAGGTCTTCGTACTCATGATCGCGCGAGCCTATCACACCCCATCCGCGGGCTCGCGAATCAACACGAGGTTGCGGATGTAGATCGCGGTGTTGGGCAGGTACGCGAGAGTGAAGACGATGTTCTCGAGATGGATCGCGTAGATGAGGAGCACCAGGGACCCCACGATGCTGAGGTACCAGAAGGCCGTAGGGATCGTGCTCTCGCCCGCCCGCTCACTGGCAACCCACTGCACGAAGAAGCGCGAAGCGAAGGTCGCGTTGCCGAGAAGTCCGAAGGCCAGCCAGAAGGTCGAGTCACTCCAGTCCAGCATCGATTCCCCCATCTCTCGTTGGTTCAGCGCCACTCGCGATAGCCGGGTGGGCTGAGTCGCAGTGCGGCGTCGGCCGCAGCCAGTTGCAGTTTCGAATTCGGCGAGAACGCGGCTTCACGCAAACAGCTCTCGGCCATCACGATCGCGTGTTCCTGTACCGAGCACGCCGCACGGTACCGGATCTCGCGCAGGTCCTCGGCGCAGCGCAGCACCTCGATGTCCTCTTCCGTTCTCGTTGGATCGGCAGCATCGGGGGCGACCTTTGCGGGAAGCAGGGCGTCGAGCACGCTCCCCTCCGAATCGGGTTCGAGATGGGGAAGGATGACGCGCAGGGCGGCCGGCAGGATCACGCCCAGGGAGGCGCTGCGGCGATCCTCCGGGTTCGCGAGGTAGTGCTCGGCGCCGGCCACGCTCGCGGCGGTGAGGCGTTCGGCAGGCGTGCCCGTCGAGGGCGGCGACGGCGGGGGATCCGCCTCGCGACGACTCGCGAGCACGAATCCCAGTGCGTAGGCGAGCTCGCACAGCCGGGTGCTCGAGAACCTCCGTTCGAGGTTCTGTATCGCGTAGCCCAGCCGTACGATCGCGTGGGGATCGGGGCCGGGAACGTCTTCGACCTCGAGGCGGAGCGCAACGATCACAGCGACGAGAGTCGACCAGTCTCCCTCCGTGAGTTCGCGCTCGAGCGCAGCGATCAGCGCGGGGGCGGTTCCCGGGTCGGCTGCATGGTGCCGCCACTCGTCACGGGCCAGGGGAGCGCCGCGCTCGAAGTCGGGAAGCCGCGGCACGTAGATGTCGAGCAGGCCGGTCGTGAGCGCCCCGTGGCCCAGCGCTTCGAGGGCCGAGGCCGCCATCGGGCCGTAATTGGGCTCGCCGTCCGCGTAGACACAATCGGTCTCGAAGAAACGTTCGAGGGCTTCGTCGAGTTCGTGCATCGCGGGCGGGTCTCCTGGCGGCAGAGGCGCCGCGATCCTAACCGCTGCCCGCGCGCAACGCCTGCGCGTCCTCGCGGGCCCCGCTTTCGCTAAGCTGCGCGACCCTTCGCGCCTTCCTCGAGGAACACCCATGACCCCGCCCGAATCCGTCACCGAAGCCCAGGTTCTCGACGCCCTGCGTCCGATCGTCGACCCCGATTTTCGCAAGAGCATCGTCGACCTCGGCTTCGTGAAGAACGTCGCGATCGAGGGCGCACGCGTCTCCTTCGACATCGAACTCACCACACCGGCCTGCCCCATCAAGGAGGAATTCGAACGCGACGCGCATGCGCGCGTGAGCGCCCTGGCCGGTGTCGAGGACGTCTCGGTCACGATGACCGCACAGGCCCGCCCCTCTCCCGGTGCCGTCGAGACCGATCGCGAGAACATGCTGCCCGGCGTGCAGCGCGTGATCGCCGTCGCCTCGGGCAAGGGCGGTGTCGGCAAGAGCACCGCGGCCATCAACATCGCGCTCGCGTTGCACAAGGCCGGCGCGCGGGTGGGGGTAATGGATTGCGACGTCTACGGACCATCGCTCCCACTGCTCACCGGTACCGGCGGTCGCCCCAGCACCCAGGGCAAGAAGATCCTCCCGATGGAGGGCCTCGGGCTCAAGTTGATGTCGATCGGCTACTTCACCGACGACGACTCGCCGGTGATCTGGCGCGGTCCGATGGTGCACGGCCTGATCCGACAGTTCCTCACCGACGTGCTGTGGGAAGAACTCGACTACCTGATCGTCGACATGCCGCCGGGTACAGGCGATGCCGCCCTCACCCTGACCCAGAACGCACCGCTTTCGGGTGCCGTCATCGTCACCACGGCAAACGACCTCTCGCTGATCGATGCGCGCAAGGGGCTCGAGATGTTCCGCAAGGTCGACGTGCCGGTACTCGGCATCGTGGAGAACATGTCGTATTTCGTTCCGCCGGATCTTCCGGATCGCAAGTACTACATCTTCGGTGAAGGTGGCGGAAAGCGCGTCGCCGACGAACTCGGCATCGACTTCCTCGGCGAGATCCCGATCGATCCGACCGTCGTTGAAGAAGGTGACCTCGGCCGCCCGATCGTGATGAGTCACCCGGGCTCACCGGTGGCGGATGCCTACGAGAAGCTCGCGGGCCAGGTGACGCGGACCCTGGCTGTCCTCGAATCGAAATAGGGGAAGACATGAGCAAAGGAATCACGATGATCGCGCGGTCGAAGATCCTCGAAGGCAAGCAGACCGAACTCGAGGCGCTGCTCGAAGAACTCCTCGTCCACGTGCGAGAGAACGAGCCGGGCACCCTCGGTTATCAGTGGAACCTCTCGAGCGATTCGGGGCGCTGTGTCGTGATCGAGCGCTACGCCGATAGCGCGGCGGTGATCGCGCACATCCAGAGCTATCAGCCCTTCACCGAACGTCTCGACGCCTGCCGCGAACTCGAGACGCTCGAGATTCTCGGCACGCCCGAAGGCCCGCTCGCCGACATCGCGAAGGCGCGCGGCTTTGGCGTCTTCGAGAAGCAGATGGAAGACGCGTGAAGCTCGGCGCCCTGCTCGGCCTGATGACCCCGGAACCCCAACCGGGTGAGCTCGCGGCCCAGGCGAGGCAACTCGAAGGGTTGGGCTACGACAGCCTGTGGGTTCCGCAGGCCACCGGGCGCGGCATGATGGTCGCCGATCCGCTGCTGGTCCTCGCTGCGGCCGCCGTCGCCACCGAGCGCATCCCTCTCGGCACCGCCGTTCTCCAACTCCCCCTCTACGGCGCCGCTGAACTCGCCCACAAGATCTTCACCCTGATGCAGCTCACCGGCCCGAGGCTTCGCATCGGCGTGGGAGCAGGCTCGACCGCGAAAGATTTCGGCGTCTTCGAACGCGACTACGACACCCGCTTCGCCGACTTCCGCACGAAGCTCGAAGCCCTGCGCGATTTCCTGAAGGATGGAAAGCGAAACGACGTCGACCTCAGCCCGTGGCCGAACGTCAAGGGCGGCCCGCCGCTCTACTACGGCACCTGGGGCAAGGGCGTCGCCCGCGCGGCGCGGGAGTTCGACGGCTGGATCGCATCGGGCATGCACCGCACCCCCGACGAAGTCATCGAAGCCCTCGGCCGCTATCGAGAAGCCGATGGCGGCGAGGCGATCGTCACGACCCTCGTCCTCGGCCCCGAACCCGAGCGAGGAACCCACCGCGCAATGCTCGACAAGTACGCCGAAGCGGGGCTGGACGAGGCGGTGGTGATGCTCGTACCCGGCGGGCCGAGTGCCGAGGAAGTCAGGAGCTGGGTCTAGTGGAGCGACCCGTTAGTCACACTCGGCGTTGAACGCGTCGAGCTCGACGGCACAAGCGGTGAAGCCCCGATCGAAGAGCAGCGAATCGCAGTTGCGCCGGGCGAGGCATGCGTCGAGAGCGGCCGAGGCATCGAGGCACGCCATGGTCGCGTCAGCGGGGTCGTCGTCGCAGGAATCGAGGCAATCGTCCTCGTCCCCCGCGTCGCACTCCTCGATGTTCCTGCACCAGTTCTCGCAGTCGGTCCGTTCGGGATCGTTGCTCGAACCACCGCACGCCACGCCGAGACCCAAGACGAAAAGAGCCATCAGCAACCATCGAATCGTTCGCGTCAAAGCCATTGCGCCCTCTCCTTCGTCGTCCACTGCGCAATGAACTCCATACAAGCGCTGTGGAGTCTTGGGGGTGAACCACCCGCTGCGAAGAGCTTGCGGCGCGGGTGACACAGGGGAAAGCATACGCTGAACGACGTCGAGTTGACATCGAAGCGTGGCACCCGGACGAATTCGATGCACGAAACCCACTGCGTGACGACGCCCGGCAACCGAGCGGAACGACAGGGCGCTGAGGCTTCCCGCCCCTTCTGTGCGGCTCTCAGTCCACTTCCTGCTTCTGCATGTCGGTGGGATCGATGCCGGCCACGAC
>JANQEL010000083.1 GCA_028278345.1 Myxococcota bacterium | reverse complement strand
CGGCCAGCCGGCTTCCCCCAGCACCCTGGGCAAGGAGATGGCGAACTTCGTGGCGCGCCTGGCGCGCCAGCGCGAGCAGGTCGCGCGGGTCGAGCTGCTCGGCAAGTGCAACGGCGCGGTCGGCAACTACAACGCCCACCTGTCCGCCTACCCCGAGATCGATTGGGCGAGTCACGCCGCGCGCTTCGTCGAAGATCTCGGCCTCACCTTCAACCCGACGACGGCGCAGATCGAACCCCACGACTACATCGCCGAGCTCCACGCGGCGATCGCACGCTTCAACACGGTGCTGATCGACTTCGATCGCGACGTCTGGGGTTACATCTCCCTCGGCTACTTCAAGCAGCGCAAGGTCGAGGGAGAGGTCGGCTCGTCGACCATGCCTCACAAGGTGAACCCGATCGACTTCGAAAACTCCGAGGGCAACCTCGGGGTCGCAAATGCGGTCCTGCAACACCTCGCCGAGAAGCTTCCGATCTCGCGCTGGCAGCGCGACCTCAGCGACTCGACGGTGCTGCGCAACCTCGGCACCGGCATCGCGCATTCGCTGATCGCCTATCAGGCGACGCGCAAGGGCATCGGCAAGCTCGACGTCGACGAAGGTCGGCTCGCCGAAGACCTCGCGAGCAACTGGGCGGTGCTCGCCGAGCCCATCCAGACGGTGATGCGCCGCCATGGGGTACCAAACCCCTACGAGCGCCTGAAGGAGTTGACCCGCGGCGAGACGATCGACGCTGCGACCCTCGCAGCCTTCATCGATGGCCTCGAGATCCCGGAAGAAGCGAAGGCCCGTCTGCGCGCGCTCACCCCCGCGACCTACGTCGGCGACGCCGCGAGCCTCGCCCGCAAGAGCTAGCTAGCTTCCCCCGCTCACGACAGACCGAAGCCATAGGGGAGGATGCACGGTTGAACGCGACAGCGGAGAAGTTCGGGTACCCCGATTCCCTCGTGAAGAGTTTCGAGCACTGGCACGTGCTGGTGCGCCCCGCACAGCCGACGCTGGGGAGCCTGGTGCTCGTGTGCAGCGATCCCGTCGGCCAGTTCGGCGACATCTCGCCCGAAGCGAGCACCGAACTCCAGCAGGCGACCTCGGCGATCGAACGCGTGCTCGGCGAAGCCTTCCAGTTCCAGAAGATCAACTACCTGATGTTGATGATGGTCGATCCCGACGTCCACTTTCACGTGCTGCCCCGCTACGAGAGCGATCGCGAATACGAGGGGCTGACCTTCGTCGACGGCTCCTGGCCCGGCCCGCCCGACATCACGGCGGCCAACGAGTTTCCCGACGCCGTGAAGAGCGCGTTGATCCAGGATCTGCGGGCGCGCTTCGCCTGAACACGAAGTGACCGCGAACCCAGGCGACAAGCCCGACGACAGCGGCGGCTCTTCGGGGAGTCGCGCGTTCCGTGCGTTCAGCGCGGTGCTCCTCGTCGCGTGCATCCCCCTCGTGGTACTCGCCCTGGCGGCGATGACGGGGGTCGGCCTGCAGCAGAACATCCCCGGGCAACTCGCCCTGCTCGGCGCGATCGCCGTCGTGATCCTCCCGGCCCTCGGGCTCGCAGCCGCCCTCGGTGGACGTGCGATCGCCTACGCGATCTCGCTGGCGGCGGTGTCGTACGTGGTCGTCGCTTCGCTGCCGCACTACTTCCCGGGCCAACGCGATGCTTCGGTCCGCGCTGGAGCATCGTACTTCGGTCGCAGCTTCGGTGAGGCGGGGGAGCGCGGTGCAGTGAACCTGACCACGGCGCTGCTGCGGGTCTTCGGCACCGAACGTGCTCCCACGCTTCGCGCCGAGCGCGCCGGTGACGACGCTCGAGACCCGATCGAAACCGCCGAAGTCGGTGGCGATGAAGACGCCCCCGCGGCCAACGCCACCTGGATCCCCTACGAAGCCGATGGCGAGTCGATCGTCATCCCGGCGCACGTCGACGGGCCCGACTTCGGTGAGGAGCTGCGCTTCGTCTTCGACACCGGAGCGACGCTCACGACGATCTCCGCCGACGTCCTCGACCTGCTCGACGTACGCATACCCGAAGACGCCCCCGAAGTGACCCTGCGCACGGCCGCGGGGGAGATGCAGGCACGCCTCGTCCTGGTCGACGCCATCTGGCTGCAACGGGAAGTCGTCGAGTGGGTGACGGTGGCGGTCTGCGAGCACTGCGCGAGCGGAGTGGCCGACGGGCTGCTCGGACTCAATGTCTCGAGTCACTACCGCGTCTCGATCGATCACGAAGCGGGTGAACTCGAGTGGGTGCCGCGTCGCGGTCGCCGCAATCGACGTCTCGACATCCAGCCCTGGCTCGATATGAACAGCGTGCTGCGCCGCTGGGACGACGGACGCATGGAACTCGAGGTGCGCGTCGGAAACCGCGCTCGGCGCGCGATTCGACGCAGCGTGCTCGAGGTGAGCTGCTCGAACGAGAAGTTCACCGTCCACCTCGACCCGATCCCGGCGAAGGGGGCGGTCACCCAGACGGCATCTCTTCCCTGGGGCGTGCGCTGCGAAGCCTTCGAGGTCGTGCCCGTGGCCGCGGCCTGGGAGACCGACCGTTTCTGAACGACGCCGCGATCAGTCGGCCAATCCTCGCGCGTTCGCTGCGCGCGTTCGCTTCTCGAAGACGTCGAGGTAGTACCCGGGGTAGTCGGGCCGCCGATCGCTCCAGTCGCGAAACGCGAACTCGCGTCGAAAGCGATAGCGCGCGCGGAAACGTTCGTCGGTTGCGATCGCGCGATCGAGGGGCTGGCCGCCGATCACCCTCCCCTGTACGCGGGCTCCCGCGCGGCCTCCACCCAGGAAGGGCCGTTGGTTCCACAGCACGATCAGGTCGGGGTCGCGTTCCATCACGTAGTCGACCATGCCGGGACGATCGCCATACTCGCCGGGCAGGCGCGCGATCGTCGCGTCGTTGAGGCCCCAGAGGTCGACGGTTTCGAGTCGGCTGAAGAAGGGGACCGCTCCCGCATCGGCGATTGCGAGGAGCGCATCCTCGGGCTGCGACTCTCGCAACCACGAACCCAGGGCCATGTGCCCGCGTTCCAGGCCCTCGACGTAGGGCCGGGTGGTTCGCGCGTGGATCTCGTGACCCGCGAGGTTGAAGGCCACCGCGATCAGGAGCGCGCCCGCCACGACGAAGCGCGCATGTCCGCGCCATAGGACCCGCGCTCCCTGGTCGGCGAGGACCGCGAGCGGAACGAGGATCGGTGCGACGAAGCGATGCCGCCCCATCGTGTCGCTCCCCGACCACAGATCGAAACTCACGCGGAAGAGCACCATCAACCACAGCGCCCCGAACCAACACACCACCTGGGGATGTCGCGCACGCAGGGCGCCGAGTGCGCGCCACGACGCGACGACGGCGAGGACGCTCAGCACCCAGAGTCCGACCGGTGGACTCCACGGGTTCTCGAAGAAGAAGCGCGAGAGGTCGGTTCCCCCGCGACCCAGGCGCGCCGCGAAGTCCCCCGTGGCCTTCGCGTAGAAGGTGTTGGGCCAGAGCGCACCGTAGTAGAAGAAGCGAAACAGCACGTGCCCTGCGATCGGAAGCAGCGACGCGATCGCGAACGCGCCGACCCACTCGCGAAGCTTCGAATCACCGCGATGCGCGAATGCGATCAGCGCCGGAGCCGCCACCGCCAGCGGCAACGACTCCGGACGCGTCCACACGAGCCCGGCCACGATCAACCCACACCACGCCCCGCCTTGCCGCGACGGCGCGGCCTGTAGCGCCAGCATCGTCTCGAGCATCAGCAACACGAGCAAGGGTGTCTCCATGCCGTCGCCGCAGTTGAGGACGAAGATGGGTTGGCATGCGAGAACGAGTACGAGCCAGCGCGTCGGGCGTTCTCCTTCGGGCGTCGGAAAGCGCGCGACCCGGATCAGCACCCAGAACGAAACCAGCAGGGCGAAAACCTTGTAGCCTTGCAGGGCCGACGCGACGCTCGCGACCGATAGCGGGAGTGCAGCCAGCAACATCCAGAGGAACGAGGTGTAGCCTTCCACCCGTTCGCCGGGGTTGAAGACGGGCCCGAGCCCTTCAGCCAGATGCTGCGCGTAGCGAAAGGTGATGAAGGCGTCGTCGAGCCAATAGTCGCGATAGTCGGACCACAGGAACGCGAACAGCACGAGGGCCAGCCCGATGATCGCAACGCCGCACCAGTCGGATGCACCCATGCCCCCACCCGCTTCGCGCGCATCGGATGAACCCACCTGCATGGCACCTATGATGACCTCCCCGCCCCGAACCCGAAAGCACCAGGGAATCGCCTCGATGGGGAAACGCGCTCTCTCGATCGTGATCGCAGCCGCA
The DNA here is from genome assembly GCA_028278345.1 of Myxococcota bacterium. GTDB lineage: Bacteria > Myxococcota_A > UBA9160 > UBA9160 > UBA4427 > DUBZ01. The sequence continues at coordinate 23,300 of JANQEL010000083.1, read as the reverse complement.
TTCGTGGCCGCCAGTGCGCAAGCCGTCCTGATCGAAAGCGGGGGCCCGGGCTCGAACAGGACCGCCCCCTCCCCCGACCCCGGCTTCCCGAACGTCGGCACCGGCAACGGTCTGTCGGTCGTCTACATCGGACGGGGGTGGGTGCTGTCGGCCGCGCACGTCGGCGAAGTGCGTTCGTTGATCGACGGCCAGTGGTATTCCCCGATCCCGGATTCGCGCGTCGTCTTGAAGTACGAGGGCTCGACCGAGAGCGACCTCGAGATCTTCCGCATCGATCCGTATCCGAAGCACCTCCCCGAGCTCGCGATTCGCGAGCGCGCCGTCGCCGCCGGCGACCTCGCGCTGCTGATCGGCCACGGTCACGAGCGGGGCGACACCGTCGAGTGGCCAAAGCCCGGTCGCTTCGCGGGTTATCGCTGGACCGGAAAGAAGGCCATCCGCTGGGGAACCAACATCGTCGAGAACGCGGGCCTCGACATCGACGCCTTCGGCAAGAGGACGCGTTCTTTCAATACGCTCTTCGAGCCCGGCGGCTCGCCCCACGAAGCCCAGGCCACCCGCGGTGATTCAGGGGGTGCCGCCTTCGCGAAGCACCGGGGCCGCTGGGAACTCGCCGGGATCATCTGGGGTGTCACCGGTCTTCCCGGCCAGCCGAAGCAGACCGCCCTCTACGGAAGCCGCACGTTTGCGGCGGATCTCTCGTGGTATCGCGAGCAGATCGTCGAGATCATGACCCCCGCCTGCGGCAACGGTCACGTCACGATCGACGAGGAGTGCGACGACGGGAACGACGTGGACGGCGACTGCTGCTCGGCGACGTGCCGCATCGAGAGCGTGGGCGTCGCCTGCGACGACGGCCTCGGCTGCAACGGCCCCGACGTCTGTAGCGAGCGCGGCAGCTGCGAACCCACGGGCCCCGCCCCCTGCGACGACGGCGATCCCTGCACCGAAGACGTGTGCAGGGAGCCGGCAAGTTGCAGCCACACGCCCCTCACCACGCCCGAGTGCGCCCAAAGCACCCGTTTGCTACCGAATCCGGCGTCATGAGCATCGAAAACGTCGGTTTCGTGGGTTGGCGAGGCATGGTGGGCAGCGTGCTGCTCGACCGCATGCGCGAAGAGGGAGACTTCGCGGGTCTCGTCCCCGAGTTCTATTCCACCTCGCAGGTCGGCGACGCGCCGCCTGACGTGGGCTGCGAAGCACCGCCCCTGCGCGACGCCTTCGACCTCGCTTCGCTCGCGAGACACGACGCCATCGTCACGTGCCAGGGCGGCGACTACACCAAGCAGGTGCTCCACGATCTGCGCGCCTCGGGTTGGCAGGGCTATTGGATCGACGCCGCGCGCTTCAAGCGCATGGACGAAGACAGCGTGATCGTGCTCGACCCGGTGAACCGCGACGTGATCGACCGCGGCATCGATCAAGGCATCAAGAACTACATCGGTGGCAACTGCACCGTGAGCCTCATGCTGATGGGCCTCGGCGGCCTGTTCGAGAACGACTGGGTCGAGTGGATGACCGCGATGACCTACCAGTCGGCTTCGGGCGCGGGGGCCAACGGCATGATCGAACTCACCCGTCAGATGAAGATCCTGACCGATGGCGCGAGCGACCTGCTCGACAATCCTGCTTCCACCGCCCTCGAGATCGACAAGCGCCTCGTCGAACTCACCGGGCAGGATGGCTTCCCCACCGACGCCTTCACCGTGCCGCTCGCCGGTAGCCTGATCCCCTGGATCGACGTTCGCACCGACGAAGGCACGACGATGGAAGAGTGGAAGGGTCACGCCGAAGGCAACAAGATCCTCGGCACCGAAACGCCGATCCCGATCGACGGCATCTGCGTCCGGGTCGGCGCGATGCGCTGCCACAGCCAGGCCTTCACGATCAAGCTGCGCAAGGACGTCCCGATCGACGAGATCGAAGAAGCCCTCTCAAAGGCGAACGACTGGGTCTCCTTCGTCCCCAACGACATGCAGCCCACCCGCGAGCAACTCTCGCCCGCCGCCGTCACCGGGACCCTCACCATCCCCGTCGGCCGCGTCCGCAAACTCCGCATGGGCCCCGACTACCTCGGCGCCTTCAGCGTCGGCGACCAACTCCTCTGGGGCGCCGCCGAACCGCTCCGCCGCATGCTGAACATTCTGCGCGAAGCGGCGTAGTCCAGTAGTTCTTTCTCGGAACGAGAATGCGGGGCATGGTGGGGGGAAGAGGTTTCGTACTCGCGGAGCTCCGTGCGAAACCTCTTCCCCCCACCCCGTTGACGCGCCGCTGTGCGTTCTCGAGCGCTTCCGTGCTTTCTTCGACTGGGGCTGTCGCCTTCACTGACCTGTCACGTTGAGGCGGCGAAGCCGTACAGCGTCCTGCTCCCGTTCGCTGCACCCCGTGCAAACCCCGGCGGAGCGAATTCACAGCCGAAGCCCGGACCTACTCGGTTTCGCACCGCATAGCCCCAACCCGAGTGCAGGGACTCACCGCACATCTCGCGTCAACGGGTCGGGGTGAGGCGGTTCCGCACGGAGCTCCGCGAGTACGGAACCGCCTCACCCCGGCCTGCCCCGCACTCGCGCATAAGGCCGCACCGCGTCGCTACGACGCTTCGCCTTCCGGCTCTTCAGCCACGAACGTCTTGTCACGCAACCGCGCCAGCAACCCCTCGGGCCCATCGCGGTTGATGATGTCCTTGAACTGGGTGCGGAAGTTCGAGATCAAGCTGATTCCCTCGATCACGACGTCGATCACCTTCCAGCGATCACTCCGGTTCCGCATGCGGTAGTTCATGTCGATGCCATCGGCCGCGCCACCGATGATCATCGTCATCACCGTCACATCACCGCGCTTCTCCACGCGAGCGCTCTTGAACTCGACCTTCTCGTTCGCGTAGCGCAGCAGGCGCTTGCCGTAACTTCGAGAGAGATAGACCTTGAACTGGTCCTCGAACTCCTGCTTCTGCGCGTCGTCGAACTTCTTGAAGTTGCGCGCCAGTACCAGCCGCGAGATCGTGCCGAAGTCGAAGTCGCCGAAGACGATCTTCTCGAGGGCCTTGATCTTCACGTCGTCCTCGATGCCCTCCCTGGCGAGTTCGGCGAGCACGCGGTCGACCAGGCTCTTCACCGCGACGCGGGCGTCGTTCGTGGCGGGATCGGGGTCGGCGGCGTGGGCGGGCGACAGCGGCAACGCAAGCGCAGCCACCAGGGCCACGATCATGGAACGAAGGCGTCGGGTCATCGTCGGGGGCGTCATCCGGGATCCTCCTCGTCGAAATCGTCGAAGTAGTAGAGGTCGTCCTCGTCCGCTTCCTCTTCGACGTCTCCGTTGGCGATTTCATTCTTGCGGTTCTGCAGGTAGGCGTCGCGTACGAAGATGTAGTAATCGAAGGCATCTCGCCGGCTTTGCTCGACTTCTTCGAGGTAGATCGCACGCACGTTGATCAGCCGCGACCCCGTGGTGATGAAGTTCGACCACCAGGGAATGAAGTAGGTGTACGGTTGGCCGAAGCTGTCGGCGGCCAGCCCGAAGGTCCCGCGCGGGGTCGACGGGCCGAAGAAGGGCAGCACGACGTAGGGCCCCGAATCGACGCCCCAGACCGCGAGGGTCTGGTCCCAATCCTCGTCCTCTTCGGGCACTCCATCCATCGACGCGACGTCGACCAGGCCGCCGAAGCCCCATACCGTGTTGGCGACGAAGCGCACGAGATCCACGTACGCGCGCTCGGGCTCTCCCTGCATCAGGTTGTGGAGCAGGATCAGCGGCCGGTTTACGTGATCGAAGATGTTGCGAATGCCGGTCTGCGCGAACTCGGGAAGGATGAAATCCCAACCCGTCGCGACCGGGATCATGACGTACTTGTCGAGCCCCTCGTTGAAGGCGAAGACCTTGCGGTTCGCCTCCTCCCAGGGATCGGACTCGGGCGGTGTTGCGCAGGCGCACAGGCCGGCGAGCAGGGCCGTGGCGAGCACACCCAAGGCGCGATGCGGCCGGGAACGTGCGAACTGCAAGGTCAGTCTTCCTCCGTCGACCCGTGGACGAAGGCGCTGATCAGGCCCTCGATGTTGAGGGCGCTCTCGGTGAAGTCGAGATCGTCACCGTGCACCAGCATGTCGATCTCGCCCCCGGGTTCGAGGGCGATGAACTGATTGCCGAGCAGGCCCGCGGTGCGGATCGAAGCCGAGGTGTCAATCGAGAGTTCGAGATCCTCTCGCACGTCGAGCACGACGCGGGCGCGCAGGTCTTCGTCGAGCTGGATCTCGGTCACCTGCCCGACCTTCACCCCGGAGATCACCACCGGCGCGCGGGCCGTCAACCCACCGATCTCGTCGAAGGTCGCCACCAGGGTCAGACCCCCCGAGCCGGTATACGACATGCCGCCGACTTCCAGCGAGAGATAGGCGATCGCGCCCAGGCCGATCGCAACGAAGATGCCCACGATGAAGTCGCGTGTGGTCGAATGCATGTGGCTTTCCTTCTACCGCCCCGAGCGTCAAACGCCCCAGAGCGCAGTGATGAAGTAGTCGCTGAAGAGGATCGTGACCGAGGCAGTCACCACGGTCGAAGTGGTCGCGCGGCTCACCCCCGCCGCGTTGGGCGCACTGGTGTAGCCGCGATAGGTCGAGATCAAGCCGACGATCAGCCCAAAGATCCACGCCTTGAGCACGCTGCCGACCACGTCTTCGCGGAAGTCGACCGAATCTTCGAGGGTGGCGAGATAGGTGCCCCCGTCGAGCCCCAACAGTTCCACCCCGACCACGTAGCCGCCGTAGATCGCGGTCACGATGAAGATGGCGGAGAGCAGCGGCATCACGATCATCATCGCCAGCGCCTTCGGCAGCACGACGAAGTGGATCGGGTTGACGCTCATCATGCGCAGGCCGTCGAGCTGTTCGGTGGCCACCATGGCGCCGATCTCGGCGGCCACGGCCGAACCGGCTCGCCCCGTGACCAGCAGACCCGTCAACACCGGCCCGAGTTCGCGAATCAGCGAGAGCCCGACCACGGCGCCGAGGCTTCCCTCCGCTCCGAAACGCACCAGGGTCGTATAGCCCTGGAGGCCGAGCACGGCGCCGACGGCGAAACCCGAGGTCGCGATCAGGATGAGCGACAGGAAACCGAGGTCGTAGATCGCCTCGACCGTGCGCGCGATGCGCATCGGCGGACGAAAGAAGTTCCCGACGATCTGGAAACCGAAGCGCGTGATGCGACCGAGACCCGATGCGAAGTCGAGGGTGCGGTTGCCGAGGGTGGCGACCGGATTGTTCATTCCGACGCCCCGTCCGCGGCCAGGGTCTTGAGAAAAGCCGCGCCCTCGGCACCCATGAAGTCGTGGATTTCCGAATCCTCGCTCAAGGCGAGCTCGCGCGGCGTACCCGATACCGCGGCCCTGTCCTTCAACAAGATGATGCGGTGGCCCATGCGAAGCGACGAAGCCATGTGGTGCGAGGTGACGATCACCGTGAGCCCCCGCTCGCGATTGAGACGCGTGAGCAATGCCTCGATGCGTTCGACGTTCGGCGGGTCGAGGCCCGAGAAGGGCTCGTCACACAGCAGGACTTCGGGGTTCTCGATGATCGCGCGCGCCAGCGCCGCCCGGCGCAACATGCCACCCGAGAGCTCCCCGGGCAGCAGATGTTCGACGCCTTCGAGCCCCACGGCATCGAGTCGATCGCGCACTTCGGCTGCGATCTGGTCGGCGCTGAGCTTCGAGTGTTCGCGCAGGGGCAACGCCACGTTGTCGAAGATCGTCATCGAGTCGAGCAGCGCGCCGTTCTGGAAGAGCATGCCGAGGTGGGTGCGGGCCTCGGCCAGGCCCTGTTCGGCGAGCCCGACGAGTTCCCGACCCGCAACCCGGATCGACCCGGAATCCGGTCGTTGCAGACCACCGATCATGCGCAGCAGGGTGCTCTTCCCGGTACCGCTCGAGCCCATCAACACGGTGACATCCCCGGCCACCATTTCGCAGCAGAGGTCGCTGAACACCTCGCGCTCGCCGAAACCGAGATGAATCGATTCGCACACCACGTGAGCATCCACGCTCGTCGCTGGCTGCGCGCTCATCTCGTCACCACCGCTTTCACCTTCGTCGCTCCCCCACCAAGCGCCTCGAAGCCATCCGCGGTGGCGCAACCGCGATTCGGCGCGCGGAGTCTAGCAGCCCGTTGATCTGGTAGGGTTGCGCCGAACGCGCTGCTTCGACGGTTCGAGCTGCCGTTCGGTTCCCGGTTCGGCTCACCAGGCAGGGATGGCGATGGGCGCGGTCGGCGCGGTCACAGCAGAGCGGTACGACGCGATCATCGTCGGCACGGGCTTCGCGTCGTCTTTCTTTCTCCACCGCCTGCTGCGCGACCTGCGCCCCAACGCCCGCGTTCTGGTCCTCGAAGCCGGCGGCCGACACGAACATGCGTGGCAACTCGCGAATCCGCGCGCCCTCGAGAAGATCGCGGCGCGAAGCTTCATCAATCGCACCCCCGAGAAGCCCTGGATCGTGCAGCGCGCCTTCGGCGGCGGATCGAACTGCTGGTGGGCGTGCACGCCGCGCATGCTGCCGAACGATTTCGCCCTGCGCTCGACCTATGGCGTCGCGACCGATTGGCCCGTCGCCTACGACGAACTCGAGGCCTTCTACGGCGAAGCCGAGTGGTTGATGGACGTGGCCGGGCCGAGCGACGACTCGCCCTTTCCGCGCAGCCGCCCCTACCCCCAGCCGGCCCATCGATTCAACGAGCCTGACGCGCTGTTGAAGCGCGCCTACCCGGATGGCTTCTTCGCGCAGCCCTGCGCGCGGCCGAGCCGCGCGGTTCCGGGCAAACGCGCGGCGTGCTGCAACAACGGCGTGTGCGACCTGTGCCCGATCGATTCGAAATTCACCGTGCAGAACTCGATGGCGGCGCTGTATCGCGATCCGCGCGTGCAGCTGGAACTCGATGCGCGCGTCGACCGCGTCGACCTCGCGGCGGGGCGAGCCGAGGGGGTCGTCTTCACTCGCGCCGGACGCGAAGAACGCGCCAGCGGCGATCTCGTGGTGCTGGGCGCGAATGCCCTGTCGAACCCCCACATCCTGCTGCGCTCGGGGGACGAGCACTCCGAGCTGGGTCGGCGCCTCCACGAACAGGTTTCGCTGAAGGCGAACGTGTTGCTCGACGGCGTCGACAACTTCCAGGGCGGCACCAGCATCACGGGCCACGGCTACATGCTCTACGACGGTCCCCACCGACGCAGGCGCCCCGCCATCCTGATCGAGACGTGGAACGTGCCGCGGCTGCGCAACGAACGCGGCAAGTGGCGACAGCTCATGAAACTCCAGTGCATCATCGAGCAGTATCCGAATCGCGACAGCCGAGTCGAAATCGCGAGCGAGGACGAGACCCGCCCGGCCGTGCATCACGCCGGGCGCGGGGCCGAAGTGGATTTCGCGGTGGCGGCCCTGCGACACGAACTGCCGCGACTGATGTCGAAGCTCCCGGTCGAGGACGTTCGCATTGCCGACGAGTTCAAGGAAACCGAAGCCCACGCCCTCGGCACGGTCGTGATGGGGCGTGACCCGGCGACCAGCGTGGTCGATCCCCATCTCGTCCACCATCGCATTCGCAACCTGCTCGTACTCGGGGGAAGCGCTTTCCCGACCACGCCCCCGGCGAACCCCACCCTCACCATCGCGGCGCTTTCGCTCTTCGCCGCGGAGCACCTCCTGGCATGATCGGCTTTGCGCGCTGGACACGTCGACGCTTCGTGAATGCACTCGCGATCGCGAGTGGAGGCTTGCTCTTCGGGAGCGCCTGCCGAGAGGAAGAAGCGCATGATCCACGGGCACAGATGGCGCCGCAGCACCCGCTCCTCACTCGTGCGCTACGCGCCCACTTCCGCTACCTCGAATTCGACGACGCCGTGATCGAGGCCTTCGCAAAGGATCTGACGCGCCACCAGGGTCCGTGGCATCCGCGCACGAGCCCGCCGCCCTTCACGCGCTTCCTCGCGTCGACGGACTTCTTCCAGAACGGCGCCGACGAAACACGCGCCCTCACCTACGTGCGCTACTACGACCCGTACGCGTCGCCCTGCTACAACCCGTTCGCACCGCGAAGCAACGCCTGATCTACCAGAGCGAGCAACTCGGTCGATCCGGCGGGTCCGGAGGCGGGTACTGCGCCTTCATCTCCGAGAGCGGGACGTCGGCGAAACGCTTGATGACCGCGATGCGGCAGCTCTGCGCCTCGGTTCCACGCAGCCCCGCGCACTCCTGTCGCACCACCGCACTTACGTATTGCGACTTGGTCGGTTCGCTCTGACAACCGCCGAAGCCGAAGACGATGGCGAGGATCACACACGGGACGATCCCCCCGATCGACATCGGGGCGCCGCTCGTTTCCGCGCTCTTTCGCATTCCCTCGTCCATACCCGATTCCGCGCCCGGTTCGACGCGCGTCTGGGGAGGGATCGCCGCAAACGTGACATGACGAGCCGGGCTGCGCCAGCCGAGGAAACACCGAGCATGCGCTGTGAGAAGGGGTCGATTCGCGTCCGAAGCGATAGGCTTGAGTTCCGTGCCGGAAACCCTCGAGACCACGCTGAACGAATGGACCGCCTGGCTCGGCGAGCAACTCGCCAGCCCCAACACCCTCGCGCAGATCGCCGTGGTGGTCGGAACGCTCGTGCTCGCCTGGCTGTTGTTGCGCCCGGCTCGCAACGTCATCGATCACGTCTTCGAGGCGATGAGTGAGAGCGAGCGCACGCGGCGCGCGCAGACCCTCCTGCATCGTCTGATCCTGCCCGTCGTGTGGCTCGGTCTACTCGGGGCCGGTGCCGCCGCCCTCGGCGACTTCGGCTACGGGGAACAGATCTCGCGCAATGTCTCGAGCCTGCTCGTGGCCTGGGTGGTCATCCGCATCACCTCGAGCCTGATCTCCGAACCCTTCTGGTCCCACACCGTTGCCGTCTTCGCCTGGTCGATCGCCGCACTCAACATCCTGCACCTGCTCGACCCGACCCTCGCCTTCCTCGACGGCATCGCGTTCACCCTGGGCGAGGCACGACTGTCGGTGCTCTCGGTGCTGAAGGCGATCCTGATGGTCGCCCTGCTGCTCTACGGGGCGCTCGCGCTGGCGAGCCTGATCCAGCTCCGCCTTACGCGCATCCCGAACCTCACGCCCTCGATCCAGGTCCTGCTCGGTCAGGTTGCGCGCTTCTCGCTGATCGTCGCGGCCTTCCTGATCGCGATCTCGAGTGTGGGCATCGATCTCTCCACCTTTGCGGTGGTGGGAGGCGCGATCGGTGTCGGTATCGGGTTCGGCCTGCAGAAGGTCGTTTCGAACCTGATCAGCGGCATCATCCTGTTGCTCGATCGCTCGATCAAGCCCGGCGACGTGATCGAAGTCGGCGAGACCTACGGCACGGTGGACAGCCTCGGCGCGCGCTGCACCTCGGTGATCACCCGCGACGGCACCGAGTGGTTGATCCCGAACGAAGACCTGATCACCCAGCGCGTCGCCAACTGGTCCTACACCTCGAAGTTCGTTCGCAGGCGCGTGCCGATCGGGATCGCGTACGACGCCGACGTCGATCTCGCGACCCGGTTGGTCCTCGAAGCCGCCGATGAAACGGCGCGTGTCGTATCCGACCCGCAGCCGAAGTGTCTGCTGACAGGCTTCGGCGACAGCTCGATCGATCTCGAACTGCGGTACTGGCTCGAAGATCCCGAAGAGGGCATCGGCGCGGTGACCGACGCCGTGCTGCGCCGGGTCTGGAAGAAGTTCCAGGAGCACCGGGTGGAGATCCCCTTCCCCCAGCGCGATCTCACCCTCAAGAACGAGCGCCTGCGCGTCACCGTCGAGGGCGGTGGCTCCGCGGCTACATGAAGGAAGGCCGGTTTCCCACCACCTTCTTCTCGCGCAGCGCCTCGATTTCTTCGTCGCCGAGGCCGAGTTCTTCGCGCAGCACAGCCTCGTTGTCCTGGCCGAGGGTGGGTGCGGGTGCGCGATGCAGGCGCTTGCCGAAGATCGACCAGCTCATCGGGAAGCCCGGGTAGCGCGTCTCGCCGGTGAAGGCGTGCTGCATCGTCTGGAAGAACTGCCGCGCTTCGAGTTGGGTGTTCGGATGCAGCCGGTGTGCGTTGATGACCGACGAGGCCGGGACACCTGCTTCGAGCAGCCGTTCGACGACGTCGTCGCACGAAGCCCTCGCCGTCCAGGCCTCGATCAGGTCGTCGAGCCGGTCGTGGTGTTCGCGACGGCCCGCGACATTGGCCAGCTCGAAGTCGTCGGCCATCTCGGGTGTGCCCATGACGCTGCACAGGGCCCGCCACTGTTCGTCGTTGGCGACGGAAATCGCCACGTTCCGGCCTTCACGGCAGGAATAGACGCCCTGGGGCGCGGCGGCGGGCGAGCGATTCTCGTCCCGCGCAAGCAGCGCACCGAAGGCCGAGTACTCGATCACCTGCTCCGCCGCGAGGTTGAGCGCGACTTCGACGAGGGGAACCTCGAGCAGCTGCCCGCGACCCGTGCGCCTTCGCACTTCGAGTGCGGCGAGCAACGCAAAGACCGCGTGCATCCCGCCGACCGGATCGCAGACCCCGCGAACGACGAGCGGAAGGTCGTGATAACCCGTCATCCAGGCGAGCCCGCTCACCTGTTCGATCGTCATCGCAAAGCCCGCGCGATCGCGCCACGGACCATCGAGGCCGAAGGCCGGCATGCGCACGAAGATGGCGCGCGGGTTGAGCGCCTTGACCGCATCCCAACCCAGGCCGAAATTCTCGAGCACGCGCGCCGAGAAGTTCTCGACCACGACGTCCGCCTTCGCGATCAGTTCCTTCACCAGGGCCAGGCCCTCGGGATGATCGAGCTGCAGGGTGACATCGCGCTTGCCCGTGTTGGCGCCGTGGAAGACCGGCGACCACTCCCATAGATCCGCGCCCGGCCGCGCGCCGGCGAAGCGCATGCCGTCGGGTCGGTGGATCGACTCGACCTTGAGGACGTCGGCGCCCATGTCCGAGAGGAAGGCGGTCGCAACGGGACCGGCCCAGAAGGCCGTGAGATCGAGCACCCGCAGACCGTCGAGGGGAAGCGGCGTACCACCGCTCTCCTCATCGAAGTCGAGTTCGCGCTCGTCGGCTTCGGCGAGCACCGCCTGCGTGTGTTCGCCGAGGCGGGGTGCCGGGCCGGGCGGCCGGAAGGCCCCCTCCCCCAGGCGGAAGAAGGGACGCGGATGCAGCACCCCCTTCTCGTTCGCCCGATAGATCTCGCGGGCGACGAAGTGATCGATCTCGGGCACCGTGCGGCCGTCACCGATCGGCGCCACGGGGATCCGCAGGAGCAGCGCGAGTTCGACGATCTCCTCGATCGTTCGTTCCTTCGTCCAGTCGTGAACGATCTTCTGGATGAAGTCGATGTGCTCCATCCGTTGCTTGCCGTCGAGGTAGCGTTGATCCTCGCCGACCTCCTGCTGCCCGATCATCGCGCAGAAGTCGACCCACTGTTGGCCGGTGATGGTGCAGAAGCCCACCCAGCCGTCTTTCGCGGGTTCGATCGAAGGCAGCTCGATGCCACGTGGCAGGTCGCCTTCGTTCCACTGGCCGTTCAGGTCGTGATAGACCGTCATGCACAGGATCAACGCCTCGAAGCTCGAGATGTCGACGACCTGTCCGACGCCGGTCTTTCGCGAAGACAGCCAGGCGCAGAGCCCGCCCACCGCGGCGAAGGCTCCCACCGTCCATTCGCCGAGCCTCCCCCCCGTCGCCACCGGCTTGCGGCCGGGAAGCCCGCGGTAGTCGATCGAACCGACGGCGGCCTGTAGGGTGAATTCGGTGCTGGGTCGATCGCGCCAGGGGCCCTCTTGACCGAAGGGTGTGATCGATACGAGCGATAGCCCCGGGTTCTCGGCTTGCAGGGTCGCGTGCGAGAGACCGAGTCGATCCATCGCGCCCGGCGCGAAACTCTCGATCACGATGTCGGCGGTCCGCGCGAGGGCCAGGAAATCCTTGCGACCCGTCTCCGTTTCGAGATCGAGCACGACGCTGCGCTTCGAAGCGTTGAGGAAATCGAAGAGCGGGCCGTCTTGCCCTGCGGGCAGTTCCTGGTGGGAGGCGGTCCAGCGGCGAAGAGGATCGCCCGCGGGCGATTCGATCTTGATGACATCCGCCCCCACGTCGACCAGGAGCTTCGTCGCGTAGGGGCCCGCGATCTCGCTCGAAAGATCGAGCACGCGCAGCCCTTCGAAGGGGCACTGCGCACCGCCGTCGTTCGCTTGCGTCATGAGGAAAAAGTAGACCCGCAAACCAGCGGCTTCCACGAATTGCGAGCCCGCCCCGGTCGGGCGTTTGCCCGCGCTCATGCGCGATGGCATGCTCGCGCGCCATGCCCGCCGACCTCTTCGCGACCGAGCACGAGGCGCTCTACATCCGACAGCGCAAGGAATGGACCGAGATCCTGATCGACTGGGAGACGAAGAACCAGTACGTCGTGATGGACGGGCAGCAGAACGAGATCGCCACCATCGCCGAGAAGGCGGGGGGCGTCGCGGACTTCCTGAAGCGGAGCTTCTTCCGCAGCCACCGGCCCTTCGAGATCGGAGTGTTCGCACCGGACGGCCGGGTGCAGTGCACGCTCTCGCGGCCGTTCTTCTTCTTTTTCTCCGATCTCGAGGTGCGCACCGGCGAGGGCGCGGTGGTGGGTCACGTGAAGCGCCGCTTCGGGCTGCTCTACCGCAAGTACGACCTGCTCGACGAGACCGAGCAGTGCTTCGCCCAGATCAAGGGGCCGATCTGGCGCATCTGGACCTTCCCCGTGCGCGACACCCGCGGCACCGGCGAGGCCCGCATTGCGAAGCGTTGGAGCGGAGGCCTGCGCGAGATCTTCTCGGACGCCGACACCTTCATGGTCGACTTCATGCAATCGAATTGGAGCGAAGCCGAGCGCCGCGTGCTGCTCGCCGCCGCGATCAGCATCGACTTCGACTTCTTCGAGAACAACAGCGCCAGCGGCGGCTTGATCGACTAGCCACCTCGGTGTGACGCGCGGCGATCGCGTTCAGACCGGAGGGTCGCGCAGCGGCAGCTTCGAGCGATAACTGTCGAGGTGGTTCTCGAACAGGCGCCGCACCTCTTCGGGTGCCCCGGCCTGCTTCAGCACCTCGATCACCTCGAGCTGCACGCGCTCGGCCTCCTCGAAGCGCCCCTCCTCGGCGAGGCCCGCCGCCAGGGTGTCGAGGAACGCGGGGTCGCGCCGACCGATGTCCGCGATGGCCTGGCGGATGATGCGGATCGACTTCGCACCGTCGCGGAGTTTTTCGTCGGGAAGGGTGGCGAGCGCCCAGGCGTAGTTGTTCCGATGTGGCAGCACTCCGGGGCAGCGCTCCGCGTCGACGCGCAGCATCTCGCTCTGTTCTTCGAAGCGCCGCAGTCGGTGGAGCAGATCGTTGAGCATGCTCATCGTGACTTCGTGGCAGGGTCGGTGCTCGTCGAGGAACTGCAGATGGGTCACGGCCTCTTCGATGCGCCCCGTCGCTTCGAGAGCCGTCACGAGGCGCTCCCGCACGGCGTGGTTGAACTCGTTGGCCGCCAGGCTCTTCTCGGCTACCGGTACGACCTCGGCCCAGCGTTCGAGTCCCGTCAGGGTCTCCACCATCAGGTTGGCGGCCAGTGGGCTCGTGGGATTCCGCAACCAGAGCGGCTCGACCCACTGCATGGCCTCGGCGTACTTCTTCGCCAGCACGGCGCCCACGGCCTGGCTCGCGAGATCCATGTCTTCCGTCTTGGTGCGCGGATCTTCGCCGAAGAGTTCGAGGGATTCGCGATCGCTCGTGAGCGGCGCGTCGCCCTGCATCTCGACGTAGCCCAGCGCTCGCAGCTGGGCCTCGACGGCCGGCGTGATCGCCACCACCGAATCGGCCTGCCCCGCCGGTGCCTTGCGAACGACCTCCTCGAGGCGGGTGCGCAAGTTGGCCGCCACCTCCGGCTCGCTCTCGATCCGGTTCACGAGTTCGCGCGGATCGGCCTCGACGTCGTACACCTCGGGGCCGACCTTGTGGATGTACTTCCATTGCCCTTCGCGCACGTAGCGCAGGGGCGAGATGTTGAACGTCGAGGTGATGCGGGTCGCCTCCCCGTACGCCGTGAGCCCGAGATCGGCCGTCTCCCCGCGCACCAGCGGCGCGAGCGACACCCCATCGACGTCGTCGAGAGGATAGTGGCCGAGCAGATCGAGGGCGGTGGGTGCGATGTCGACGCTGCGCACCAACGACGAGATCCGCTGGCCCGCCGGCAACCCTTCGAGGCCCCACAGCAGCAGCGGAATGCGCACGGTGCTCTCGTAGAGGAAGTAGCTGTGGGTGCGTTCGCCGTGTTCGAACAACCCCTCGCCGTGGTCGGAGGTGATGATGACGAGGGTGTCGTCGCGCAGGCCGCGTTGTTCGAGTTCGCTGATGAAGCGACCGAGCTGTTCGTCCTGGTAGGCGACTTCGGCGTGGTAGCGACTCTCCGGGATCAACGCCGCCTGGGGCGCGGGCGGGGAATAGGGAGCGTGCGCGTCGAAGAAGTGCAGCCAGAGGAAGAAGGGAGTGTCAGCGTGCTCGCGCAGGAACGCGATGCCGCTATCGGCGATGTCCGAACCGTCGCGCGCCATCGCGACTTCGGCCTTCAATTCGCCTTCGCGCTCACGAAGCACGGCCTTGAAGTGCACCCCTTCGCTGTTGGTATCGCGGACCGACTGAAAACCCTGCGCAATCTGCGTCGACTCCTGCATCACGACGGCCGCCACCTCGGCGTGGGTGGTGTAACCGGCGGTGTTCAGCACTTCGGCCAGGGTGAGGTGATCGTTCGAGAGCACGTAGCCCGCGTTGCCCCGCACACCGTGGGCGAAGGGGTGCTTCCCGGTGAAGATCGACGCATGGGAGGGCAGCGTTTCCGGGCTCGTTGCAACGGCGTCCTCGAAAAGCACGCCCTCACGGGCGAGTCGATCGAAGACGGGCGAAGTGGGGAAGCCCTGCCCGTAGGCGCCGAGGGCATCGGCGCGCGTCGTGTCGAGGGTGATCACGACCAGGTTCGGTTTCGCTTCGAGCGGTGCGGCGTCGCTCGCCGCCTGGTTCGCAGCCGGAACGTCGGAAGGCGTTTCCGAACAGGCCGTGAGTACGAACGTCAACGCGAGGGCAACGGCGAACCGCATCAGAGCCACGATGGAAATCCTGTCGAAGTGGGAGGCAGAGGCGTTGCGAGCGAGCAGCATAGGACAGCCCGATTCGGCGGAGCTTCGCGGAGACTTCTTGACAGGCTGCTGCCAACGGAGTGTCAGGAGGCTGCCGCCGTGGGCGTCCGCTGCGACCCGGCAAGAATAACTCCAAAATATTGAATTTAAATAGAATTACACAGAACATCCGGCTCGAATTCCGTTCGCCACACCGTCGCGGACGGTGGATTGGCCTGTCGTTCGGAGGCATGCTCCTGACATTCCTTCAACCCTTCCCACCCAGGCGGAACCCCTTCCATGCGGCGAGCCGATCGGCTGTTCCAACTCGTTCAATTCCTACGCACCCACCGCGCGGCCACCGGACAGCAGATCGCCGACGAACTCGGCGTCTCGGTTCGCACCGTTTATCGAGACATCGTCGATCTACAGGCGTCGGGCATTCCGATTCGCGGTGAAGCCGGCGTCGGCTATCGCCTCGATCGCGGCTTCGAACTCCCGCCCCTCACCTTCACGAGCGAAGAGCTCGAAGGCCTCGCCCTCGGAGCGCGCATCGTCGCCGCCTGGGGAGATGCCGACCTCGCCGCCGCGGTGAACAACGCGATGACGCGCATCGAATCGGTGCTCCCCACCGCGTTGCGCAAGGTGCTGATCGAAACCCCGCTGCTCGCGCCGGAGTTCCAGAGCCGCGCCGGCATGAGTCGCGAGGTGGCGACGATTCGCCGCGCCATCGGCGAACGACGCGCCCTGCGCTTGCGCTACGAGCGTGCCGATGGCGACAAGAGCGAACGCACGATCCGCCCCCTCGGCCTGCACTTCTGGGGCAACAAGTGGACGGTCGCGGCCTGGTGCGAACTACGCGAGGACTATCGGAGCTTCCGCCCCGACCGCATGATCGAGGTCGAGATGCTCGAGCGCACCTTCGACACCGATGGCAACATCAGCCTCGCCGAGTTCCTCAACCGCGTGGGCGACGACGAGCCGCACTACGACGCGCACTGCCGCGTCGCGTAGCGGCGTCGTGTAGTCGCGCGAAGCGCCCTACTTGCAGGTGCCGACCACCAGGGCGATCGGCACCGACCAGTTGCAGGCGTCGTCGACCGCGAAGCGCTGCTTCACCGGGTCACTGGCCCCGGCGAACCGCGCTCGCAGGCGGGCGACGTCCTCGTCGGGGGTGCGCGAACGTGTGACCCAGTCGGCGAAGTCGAGTGGGATGTCCCAGTCGGCGAGATGACGCGACTCGAGGCCGACAGCGTCCAACATCCCGCTCCACTCGCTCACGCGGTAGTCGCGCACGTGGCTGGCGTCGCGCAACCACTCGATCTCGTTCAGGAAGGCGTCGCAGTCGTCGTCTTCGGGCGAGACGGTGTCGATCAACACGAAGCGGCCTCCGGGGCGCAGCACCCGGGCGACTTCGCGCAAGGCCGCCGCGAGATCGCTGTAGTGGTGCGCGCTCTGGCGCGAGGTCACGCGATCGAACGAATCGTCGGCGAAGGGCAGGGTTTCGGCACCCGTGCATTCGAAGCGCAGGTTCTCGAGACCACGCTCCTTCGCCAGGCGCTGCCCCTGCTCGAGCATTTCGCGGGTCGGATCGCTTGCGACGACCTCCCGGGCGTGGGGCGCGAACAGCAGGGCGGTGTGCCCCGGACCGGATCCGATGTCGAGCACGCTCTCTTCACCGCTCATCTCGCCGGCGGCGAGCATCGGGGCCAGGTCGGGACCCGCGGCGTGGTAGCTGAAACGCGCATACTCGGCGGCAATGGGGGCGAATTGTTCGGTGGCGGCCTTGCGGGATGCCATGATCTCCTCCTCGGCACTATAATGTCTTCGATTCATTATTTAACCTAGGTTAACTAGTATGGCAACCCGCACCGAGTCCATTCATCGCGCGATCGAGGTCTTGCAGCGCCTGTCCGACCTGGTCGCCGAGAGACGCGAGGAGATCGCCCGAGAGGCGGGACTCACCGTGCCCCAGTGGCGGCTGCTGGAGGAGATCGCGACCGAGCACTTCATGCCCTCCCTTTTCGCGCGGCGCAGACAGGTCTCCCCCGCCGCGGTTTCGAAGCTCGTGCGAGGGCTGCTCGAGCGGAATCTGATCCGCACCGCCATCGCCGAAGAGGATCGCCGCCAGCGCAACTACGAGCTCACCGCCGCCGGGCGGCGCACCCTCGACGGGGTGCGCGCTACGCGCCAACGCGCGATCGATGCGATCTGGCGCGACCTGCCCGTGAGCGATCTGAACCGATTCGCGCGCTTCGGCGAGACCCTCGCCGAGCGCCTCGAGTCGATGCTCGACGGCGAGAACGCTGCCGAGTAGGCTCGGCGTTGCGGTCCGCGCACCCCCCGCAGCCCGCGGAGACCTTCGTGCCGACGTCCGACCAAATGCGCGCCACCCTCGAGCGTTATCTCGACCGCGTCGGCGCCCGCGATGTCGAGGGTGTGGTCGATCTATTCGCCGAGACCGTCTCGGTCGAAGATCCCGTCGACGGCCCCTCCGGCACCCACGTCGTGGGGCGCGACGACGTCACGGCCTTCTTTCGCAAGGGCTTCGCGCGCAGCCAACCCCGGCCGCGACTGCATGGGGAGATCATCACCACCGCGGGCGATCACGCCACCATGTCGTTCACCCTCGAACTCGAATTGCGAGGCGAAGCCTGCGAAGTCGATGTGATCGACGTCGTCCGTTTCGATGAAGCGGGAAAGATCGTCGAACTCCGCGCCTTCTGGAATGCCGAAGACATCCGGCCGCGAAACTGAAGCGCTTCCCGCGCTGGAGCGATGGGCGAGCCTGTTCAGCAGCGCGCTGCTCCTGCTCGTGGCCTTCGTGATCTTCCTGCGCCACCACGACTACGGGTTGTGGCGCAGCGACAGCCTCCAGGCGATCGGCGCATTGCTCGCGCTGGGCGTCGTTCCGGGGGTCGCAAGCGCCTTGGGGCCCCGCTCCTTGCGCGCGGGGGTGTTCGCGATCGTCGCCACCCTCTTCCTGGATCTGCAGACGCCCTGGTTGCGCGAGCCGGTCGGGCTCGGCCTCGCGGTCGCCCTGCTGCTGGCCCTGGGCTGGTTCGCCAACGCGGTCCTCGGCCGGGCCACCGCTTTCGTCGCCCTCGTGATGATCGCCTCCACCCTGCCGCTTTCGCCTGGGGAGGGGTGGATTCGCGAGGAAGCCGCCGGGCCGGGCACGTCAGCAGGAGCGACGGAGGGCGAAGACCGCCCGCCGATCCTCCACCTCGTGCTCGACGAGCACATCGCGACCGCGGCGATCCCGCGTGAGTTCGATCGCGACGGTCGCCTGCGCCACCACATCGAAGGGGGCTACCTGGCGCGTGGCTTCCGGGTCTTCCCCCAGGCGTTCAGTCGCCACTACACGACCGGGCCCGCGCTCTCCCACGTGGTGAACCTCTCGGCGGGCCGCGACAGCGTCGCGTACTACGACCCCGAGACCGATCGCGTCACGCGCAACGCCTGGTTTCGCATGCTCGCGGGCCGCGGCTACCGCATCCGCGTCGTCCAGACCGACCATCTCGACTTCTGCCACCCCGACGAAGATCTCTCCGTCGAGCTTTGCACCACCTATACCCTCGAGTCGATCAAGGCGATCGAAGGCAGCGGGCTCGATCGCGCCGACCGCTCGCGCGCCCTGCTCGGCTCGTTCGGTCAGCTCTCCCACTGGCACCAGAGAACCCGCAAGGCCTGGCAGCGGTGGGCACGCGAGCGGGGCCTCGAACGAACCGACTGGCCACTGCGCGCCGGCCGGCTGAGTACCGTGTCGTCACGACAGATGCTGCCGCGGGTCGAAGCCGCCCTGGCCGCCACGCAGCCGGGCGAGATCACCTTCGCGCACCTCCTGCTCCCCCACTTTCCCTACGCCTACGACGCGGGCTGCGCATTGCGACCGTCGCCCCTCGAGTGGCGCAGCTACAAGGGCGTGGGGCTGAGCGGCGTACACAACGACGACGCCAGTCGCGCCGAGCGTTACCCCCTCTATCTCGAACAACTGGCCTGCACCGAAAAGCTCGTGTCGCAGATGCTCGGGCGATTGCTGGCCCTGCCCCATCTGCGTGATGCGACCGTCATCGTCCACGGGGATCACGGCCCCCGACTCAATCGGCTGACTCCGGTGGCTCCGAATCGCGCAAAGTTGGATGCGCGCGACTACCTCGACGCCTTCGCGACGCATTTTGCGGTGCGCGTACCCGGCCTCGCACGCGGCGTCGATCTGCGAGCCGCGGGGATTGATGCCCTGCTCCGCGTCATCGCGACGCTGGGAACGATCCCCGAAGACGATGGCTGGATCGGCTCGCCGAAAGTGCACCTCGTGGGTGCGCGACGCGATGACGTCGTCTCGCACACCATGCCGTCGGCGGTCGAGTAGCGCTCAGCGCAGGGAAGCCGCGGCGTCAGGCAGCCGGCGCAAGCGCCTTGCTCACCTCGCGGATGTCGACATCCGAGGGCAGCACCGCCAACACCGGAGTGTGGAGACCGTTGTCGACGTAGCGCTGCACGTGCTCGCGACACGCTTCGGGGGGCCCGTTGATGATGAGTTCATCGACCAGCGAAGCCGGGATCGCCTCGAGCGCACCGGCGCGATCCCCGGCCTTCCACAGTTCCCACATCTTGCCGAGTTCGTCGCCGCGACCGAGCCACTCGTGGAAGGCGGCATAGACGGGAACGTTGAGATAGGCCGCGATCGCGCGACGACCGATGTTGTGGGCGAGTTCGCGGTTCGCAGTCGGGACGACGAAGAGCCTCGCCACCAGCTCGCGATCCTCTCCTCCGGCGTGCACGTAGGGCGCCACCGTCTTCATGTCTTCGGCGGTCAACCAGTTGAGGATCGCGCCTTCGCTCTCGCGCCCCGCCAGCCCGAGCATGCCCTTGCGCAGGGCGGCGATCATCACCTTCGGCGGTTCGGCGGGGAGCCGCCCGAGGCGATAGCCCTTGACCGAGAAGGTCTCGTAATCCTCGGTGATCTTGTCCCCCGCGAGCGCACTCTTCAGGAAGCGCACGGTGTCCCGCACGCGCTGGTAGGGCTTCTCGAAGGGAATCCCGTTCCAGCGTTCGACGATCACGTTCGACGACGAGCCGATACCGATCACGGCGCGTCCCGGCGCCGCTTCGGCCAGCGATGAGACGCAGCTCGCGAGCGTCCCCGCGCCGCGCGTGTAGGCGGGGATGATCGCGGTCCCCACGCGGGCGTGGGGTGCCCACTGGGCGGCGAGGACCAGCGGCGTGAAACCATCGTTGCCGCCGGATTCAGCGGACCAGAAGTCGGTGTAGCCGAGATCGGCGAGCTGCTTGATCCAGCTCTCCTGGTCGAGCATGGGGACACCGTCGAAGGGGATCGTGATGCCATAGCGGGCGGTCATGTTCATTCCTTTGTTGGCGCCCGAGGCGCGGACGCTTCGGGCGTGGGGGCTTCCGGCGCGACGAACACGCTCGACTCGGGATGGAAGGCCATCCACGCGAACCAATACCCCTGGACGGCCTCGATGGGCTCGGGAGCACGCGCGGTGAATTCGAAGCGCTCTGGATCGTACAGCACCTCGACCTCGACTCCGGCGAACTCCTCGCGCACCGAACCGCCCGCCTTGCGCACCTCGGCGATCGGGTACGCGCGCGCGGGCCCGCCCTCGATTCGCAAGCCCAGGGTCGGCTGCTTGGGGTGATAGCGCTCGTCGACCTCGACGGGAAAACGAATCTTGCGGCTACGTCGATAGCTCACGTAGACGGAGCGATCGTAGGGGCGCTGGTATCCCGTCTCGACCGTCAGGACCGTCGTGTCGGGATGCTGCTCCTTCCAGACGCCCCAGGGCACGAGGCTGCTGGGCAGCAGCCGAAGTCGCTTCCCGTTCGCCGCGCCGGTGATCGCCCGCGCCGCGATCTGCGACCAGAGGCTCTCGCTCTCGCGGTCGTAGAGCAGCAGGTCGGAGTTGTACAACAACCCCGACACGCCGAAGTTGCGTGTGGCCCCGTCCAGTCGACGGTCGAAGACCATGCCGGTGCCACAGAGAGGACAGTACGTGACGAGAATGGGCTCGCCGCCGAGGCTGTCGTTCACCGATTCGTGCCACTCCAGAATCCGAATCGGGTAGGCACGCGCCTCGCCTCCCCGAACCACCCCGATCACCCGCGCGGTATCCGGCCATCGTCCGGCCTCGCCCGCCGACACAGCGGGCGGGTGGTCGAGGGCCGCGATGCCATCGCGCGGTGGGCCGCCGGGCAGGATCCGGTCGATCGGCACGCTCGCAGCCGAGAGATCAAAGCCGTTGAGTCGTGGGGACTCGTCCGGCTCGGCTGCGCCCGTACGAGGGGCTCCGCAAATCAGAACGACCAGACACAGGGTCAGGCGAACGATCGGTGCGGCCCGCCCCACGAGCGCCTGTCGGTCACCCGAGGGGCCGGACCAACACGGTTTCCTCTTCCACCACCTACAACCCGGGTCGAAAAAGCGGCTCATCGTGAACTCCAATGCAGCAGTGTGTGCCTAAAGCGCGTCGACGTGGAATCCGAAGCGATTCGACACATTTGACGCAATCCCGACGTGTTCATTGAGGTAGCGATCCCATGTTCCTGAACATAGAATCCTCCGCCATGTCCAAGCCTGGCCGACGATTCGTATCCCTCTCCCTTACAGCCCTCACACTCCTGACCGGTTGCAGCGAGAACGCTCCAGCCCCCGGCGCGCCTCTCGAGCCGGTCCCCAGCCCGCATGTCGATGCCAAGCCGCCGGTGGCGCCGGTTCCCGATTTCCCGGATGTGAGCCCGCCCGGGCGCCCGGACGACATCGTCAACAAGACCCTCGAGGAGATGGAGTTCTTCAAGCGTGCCGAAACCCTCGCCGCGCTGCTTCCGACCCTCGGCGCCGATGCACTGCCCGATGTGAAGACGGCCCTGCAGCGCATGGACGTGAATACCCAGATCATCGAGGTCGCCCTGCTGGCCCGCTTCTGGTCCCACCACGAGCCCCGCGAAGCCGCCCTGTGGGCGTCGAATCAGGCACCGGCCGCGTTCCAGACGGCCTTGACCCTCCCCACCCTGGCCGAATGGGCGCGCAAGGACCCGTACACAGTGGTCGAGCATATCCAGTCGATGCGAGCCGCACCCGGTGCAAACACCGCCGTCGAAGAAATCGCACTGGTTCGCGGCTGGTTCTATTCCGAAACGCCCGGCCTCGAAAACTACATCCGCAGCCTCGGCGTCAGCCAAACGCGGCAGCGGGCGATTCGCACCCTGCTTCGATCGATGCTCGACGAGTACGGCCCGGAGCACACCATCGCGTGGACCGAAAAACTCGCCGACGACGACCACAAGTTCCGGCTGGCCGCCTTCCGGCAGCTTTCCCTGGAACTCGGGGTGACGCATCTCGAGGAAGCGATCGCCTGGTGTCACAAGTGGTGCGACGACGAAACGATGGGCGACGGCCTGCGCAAGCACATCGCCCAGCAGTGGGCGCTCCAGGACGGCGAGGGAGCCATGGACTTCCTCGCGAAGTCACCTCGAAACGCCGAGAGCGACATCGCCAACAAGTGGGCCTTCCGCGGTTGGTACAGGCACGGCGCTCTCGAAATGCGTGCCTGGCTCGGCGAGATGGGACCCGAAAACGCAGAACCGTGGATGCAGTCGATGCTCGAACTGGTTTCGGTCGACATGGGCCACGCAGACCCCCTCAAGGGGCTGGCCTGGGCCAATGCGATCAAGGACCCGAACGACCGCCGACGCACGACGATCACGGTGCTGACGAACTGGCGACGCAAGAAGCCCGAAGAAGCCGACGCCTGGCTGGACGAGCACAAGCCTGGGGAAGTGATCACTTCGCGGGTTCGGTATTACGGTCGCAAGCGGGCGGAGATCCAGGCGGATCCGGAACCGGGGCCGGGGAAGATTGAGTATCCGCGGCTGCACGCCAAGGACACCGAACTCGCCGAGTACGAAAAACCCATTGTCGAATAAGAGGTGGACCGAGAACTGCACTTGATCGACACACATCGATCAGACAATCGGTCTCGATTCGTCGGCTAGGAGGGGCGCGCGAGCACTACGCCGCGTATCTCGCCTGGTGTGCCACACACCCCGCGATCGCCCTCGTCGGTATCCGACCGAAGTAACACCTGCGCAACCAACCGGTGAGCCCCTCCCGGT
>JANQEL010000016.1 GCA_028278345.1 Myxococcota bacterium | reverse complement strand
GGCACGGCGACCGTACGGCTGCCAGACTGATTCGAGGGTCTCGGGTCGCTCCGACTCGAACGCAACGGGCCCCGACACTCAAGGACGTCGGACTGGAGTTGCCGCCGACCTGCCGAGCGGTTGCACGTTCGGTTCATGTCGAGCGCCGTAGGCTCAAGCACTCTACCCGCTGTCCGATCAGTTCAATATGCGCTCGTCGCTCCGTGTTTCCCCCCACGCGGCCCTGTTCGCAGGCCGTTGGGGGTTGTCGTTGCTGCTCCCGTTGTTCGCTCTGCCTGCATCGGCGGTGACGATCCAATCGGGGGTCGACACCTATGTTCGCGAGGCGACTCCCACCACGAGCTACGGCTCGAGCAGCGTGGTGGAGTGGGACGGTTCGGACGGGGGTGGCGCGAACCACGGCCTGCTCTACTTCCCGATCTTCCAGGACGAGGGGGGCGTGATCAATCGCAGCGCAGCGGCGGGTTCGTCCAATCTGCGCGCGACCCTGGAACTCAACGTCGAGAACGCGGGCAACGGCGGCGACTTCCACGCCAATACCCAGACGTTCAGCGAAACGACCACCTGGGACTCGATGGGCGGCGGCGTGCGTCCCGGGGTGAACGCTTCGAGCTCGCCATCGTTTTCGACCCCCTATCTCGGAGCCAGCTCACACACCTTCGACGTGACCTCGCAGATCCAGGCCTGGGCGTCGGGAACGTCCAACTTCGGTTGGGGGGTGCTGCCCCAGGGCACGAATGGGGTCGAGTTCTCGAGCTTTTCCTCGGCCACGCCCCCGACGCTGACGATCACCGAGCAGTACGACTACATCACGGGCGGTCCGTCCGGTGATT
The DNA here is from genome assembly GCA_028278345.1 of Myxococcota bacterium. Taxonomy (GTDB): domain Bacteria; phylum Myxococcota_A; class UBA9160; order UBA9160; family UBA4427; genus DUBZ01. The sequence goes on along the minus strand of JANQEL010000016.1, from coordinate 26,621 downwards.
CCTGGCAATACTACGACGGCATCGCTGCAGGGGATCCCAATTACCCGATCGACGGCGACGGTGACATCTGGACCGATCTGGCCTTCGACGATTCGGGCTGGTCGGTGGGCAATGGACAGTTCGGATACGGCGATGGCGACGAGAACACGGTCGTGAACTCGAACCTCGTCACCTACCTCTTCCGCACGACCTTCGTGATTTCCGAACTGCCCGAGCACCTCTTCCTCGATCTGCTCCGGGACGACGCGGCGGTCGTCTACCTGAACGGCGTCGAAGTCCTCCGCGACAACCTCCCCGGCGGCGTGCTCGATGCCTCGACCCTCGCCACCACCTACAGCTCCGACAATCAGCGCGACGCCTTCGAGTTGTCGGCGAGCGGTCTGCTGCTCGGTACCAATGTCCTCGCGATCGAAGTGCACAACCACAGTTCGGGCAGCTCGGACATCAGCTTCGACGCCAGCCTCTTCGGCACCGTCGAATCCAACCTCCTCGCAGCCGTGCCCGAACCCTCGACCGGCCTGTTGCTCGGCTTCGGCCTCAGCTTCCTGGCCGCCCATCGCCGCTCACGTTGAGCGTTCGATCTCAGGACGGGTCCATCCCTGGGGGCCCCCAGCTCCCGGGCTCGATCGCCGATTTCGAGGGCGGCCTCCGTGAGGGCCTGAATCGGTCCTGCCGGCCAACCGGATTCGCCTAAATGACTTATAGGTCAGTATTGACCATATAGTCATTTTTGGGTATCCGTTCCGCATGCCGACCACCGAGATCCCCAATCGCACGAATCGCCGCCGCCAGCGCACCCGCGCCGCCCTTCTTGCTGCCGCCCGCGAGGTCTTCGCCGCGCAGGGCGTGGGCGTCACGACCATTCAGGACATCACCGAAGCGGCCGACGTCGCGAAGGGCAGCTTCTACAACCACTTCGATTCGAAGGGCGACATCCTGCGGGCCGTCGTCGAACACACCTTGGGTGAACTCGCACGCGCGATCGACGTGTTGACGGAACCCATGCGCGAGGATCCGGCCCGCGTCGTCGCCGTCTCGCTTCGCCACACCCTGCGGGCCTGTGTGGACGACCCGACCCTCGGTGCCTTCACCCTGCGAGCGGGCAACCTGATCGCCGTCGGCGACGTGGCGCTCGGCACCTATGGACGCCGGGACATCCAGCGCGGTGCGGACACGGGACGCTTCGAGTTCGACGACCTCGAGGTCGTCTTCACGATGATCGGCGGCGGGGCCGAGGCGCTGTTGCGTCGCCGGCTGGAAGGGGAGTTGCCGGCCGAGGCGGTGACGACCTTCACCGCGAATGCACTGCGCGTGCTCGGCATCGCCGACCACGAAGCCATCCAGATCGCCAATGAGGAACTACCCCGATTGACCTAGCCCGCTGCGGCCGGGTCGTCATTCACCCTTCAGGAGAAATCGAAATGTCACTTACCAACTACGTACCGACACCGAAGTTCGAGGAGTACAGGGAGCTCTTCAAGGAACACTTCGTCATGGAGCGCCGCGACGGCATCATCGAACTGCGCATGCACACCCTGGGCGGCGATACGCAGTGGAGTTTCGAACTCCACCGCGCGCTCTGGCAGGTCTTCCAGGTCGTCGGCACCGATCCCGAGAACGAGGTGATGATCCTCACGTCGACCGGCGACACCTGGATCGCCAACATCGACGATTCGAGCTTCTCGAAGGAGGAGGACGATCGGGCCGGCTACAGCTACGAGCACATGTACTACGACGGCCGCCGGATGATGATCAGCCTGATCAACGACGTCGAGATTCCCACGATCGGGGTGATACCGGGCCCCGGTGCACACACCGAGTTCGCGCTGATGTGCGACATCACCATCTGCTCGGACAACGCGGTTCTCGTCGACCCCCACCTCGATCTCGGCCTGGTGCCCGGGGATGGCATCCACAGCGCGTTCATCGAATTGATGGGCGTGAAGCGGGCCGCCTATGCCTTGTTGACGTGCGAGATCTTCGACGCGCAGAAGGCCCTCGAATACGGCCTCGTCAACGAAGTCGTGCCCCGGGCCCAGCTCGACGCCCGGGCGTGGGAGCTGGCCGAGCGGATCAATGCGCGCAAGCGGACCACGCGGCGGATGACGGTCCCCGTCATTCGAAGGCCGTGGAAGCAGCGAATCGCCGACGACCTCGACGGCGGCTTCGGGATCGAGATGCACGCCTACATGTGCGACAGCCCCGAACACCGGGACCGGGTCGGCGAGACGGTCACCTCCCGAACCGACACGTTCACTGCGGAAGATCGCAAGAAGGGAATTCGAACGACTGCGGCGTAGGGCAGGCGGGAGCGGCCGGGTCGTCGCCCGGCCGCACTCTCCCTCAACCGAGCAGCAGGTGTTCGGGATCTCGCCTCTCGCCAGCGCACTGGATCAGGGCGCGGCAGACGTCTTCCGGCGAAACGCCGCTGCGCGCGGGATCGGCGCTCGCCCTGGCGATGTCGGTCAACGTGATGACCCCGAGCAGATGTCGTCCCTCGTCGACGACGGCGAGCCGTCGACAACCGCAACTTTCGATCGCCACGAGTGCACGCGAGAGACTGTCCCCTGGCCGACAGGCATGGGGTTCGGCGGACATGAGCGAGCGAACGCGCATCCCGCCGGCCGCGAGGTCTTCGGGCGTGGCATTGCCGATGGACAGGCAAATGTCGCGGTCGGTCAGCACGCCCACGACGCGCCCCGAGCCGTCATCGGCGAGCACGAAGAGACAGCCACGCCCCTCGCGATCCATCAAGATCGCGGCATCTCCCACGACGTCGCCGGCCAGGCAGGTGAGCACCTGCTTGGTCATCAAGTCTTCGACCTTCATGGTGTTCCTGCCCTCCCTGGCTTCGCGTTCGATCGAACGCTCGCAATCAAGGAGAGTTTCACCACGCAGGTTCGGTCGGCAAGGGGCGCCAGGGAAAAGCAAGCTGCGCTTCAGAGGGCTCTGCGCCCGAACGCGCGCGTCCCGTCCGATCGAGGCGTTCGAAGAAGCTCTGGCTAGGACCCGAGCTTCTTCAGATCCGTCAGCACGTCCTTCGCGACGGCCTTGAGGGTCTCGAACACCCCCGTGCCCACCGTCGCGCAAGCCTCGAAGCTCGGCGCGCCCTGCGGATTCAGCAGCTTCTGTAGCTCATCGAGCGGCGCCGCGTTCGGCAGATCCCGTTTGTTGAACTGGATCACGTAGGGGATCTTGTCCAGGTCGTAGCCCTGTTCCTTCAGGTTGACCCGCAGGTTGTCGAGGCTCTCGACGTTCGCCTCCATGCGTTCGATCTGGCTATCCGCCACGAACACGACGCCGTCCACGCCCTTCAGGATCAGCTTGCGACTCGCGTCGTAGAAGACCTGACCCGGCACCGTGTAGAGATGGAAGCGCGTCTTGAAGCCGCGAATCTCGCCGAGGGCGAGGGGAAGGAAGTCGAAGAAGAGCGTGCGCTCGGTCTCGGTCGCGAGCGAGATCATCTTCCCCTTCACGTCCGGATTGGTCTTGGTGTAGATGTACTGGAGATTCGTCGTCTTCCCGCACAGACCGGGGCCGTAGTAGACGATCTTGCAATTGATCTCGCGCGACGAGTAGTTGATGAAAGACATTGGGGGTCAGTCCGAGAAAAGGTTGTCGATGTCGTCGTCGGTGATTTCGGCGAACGGACTGCCCGCTGCCGCCGGTCCCTCTTGCTCTGCCTTCTTCTTGACCTCTTCGAGGATCTTCCCGAGCTCGGCACCGGCCTTCTTGACCCGCAGGCGAACCAGACCGAGGGAGCTGCGCTCGTCGAAGATGACCATCAGGATCATCCGGTCGCCGAGCAGGGTGATGTGGAGGTTGTCGCGCGCACCCTGGTGGAAGTGCGTGGGGAACTCTTCTTCGCCGACGATCTTGGCGAGGCCACCGGTCGCTGCGATGCAGCCGGCGGTGAGGGAGGCGAGGCTCGTGCTGTCGACGTTCTGCATCTCGCCTGCCTCGCAGACGAGTTGGCCGTTCTTGTCGACGATGTAGACGCCCTTGGCGTTGGCGTCCTTCACGAGCCGGTCGCACACCGCCGACATGCGGCGGAAATCCTCGTCCATCAGAACGAGCTGAGCTTCAAACATCGGCATCTGCCTCTGTAACCGACCGAAAAAAAAGGAGGTTCAGCGGGAAAGTAGTGATGGGATCGCCACCCGGCAAGCGCATCGCTGCACCGGATCGTCCGAGCGCGAGGCGGGCTTTAGCGGGAGTTCTCAAACGGGGGCCCCCCTCTCGCGCGGGCGCGATGGCGCCCGGGAGAGTCTCCGACCCAGCGGCGGAAGGCGCGGTTGAAGTTCGAGGCGTCCTCGTAGCCGAGCAGGCCCGCGATCTGTTCGAGGGGCACGTCGGAGGTCTCAAGGTAGTCGAGGGCGAGGCTCTTGCGAACGTCGGCGATCACCTCGCGAAAGGTGGTGCCCTCCTCGCGCAGGCGGCGGCGCAGGGTCCGCGGGGTGAGGGCCATGCGCCGGGCGACCTCCTCGAGTTGGAAGCCGCGCGGGCCGGCGACGACGTGACTGCGCACGCGGTCCACCATCAGGCCCCCGGAGCCGAGGCGCTCGAGGATCGCTTCGCAGCGCTCTTCGCAGATGCGCGCCATCTCGGCGTTGGAGGTCTCGGCGGGCAGGTCCAGGGCGCGGCTCTCGAAGCAGATCTCGACGACGCCGGTGTCGAAGTGAATCGGGCAATCGAACAGGCGGGCGTACTGCTGGCGGTGTGCGGGGGCCGCGTAGTCGAGGCGGATCTCGCGTGGGCCTTCGAACAGGGTGGGGGCGCTGGCCGATCCGGTCATGATGCCGAGCAACTCCTCAACGACGAGGGGGTGCACATCGCCCAGGGGAAAGCGCTCGTGGGCGCTCAGCACCGCGATGCCCGCTTGCTCGCGAAAGTCGAACTCGAGCAGGAACCCGCGGATCTCCGCGTAGTCGACCACGATGCGCAACTCGTCGCGCATATCTCTCGCGCACAGGAGCGCGTGGCCGAGTACGCCGTGATGACCCGGCTTGAAGCGCGCGCCGAGGCGAAGCCCGAAGCCCGGGCGCGGTTCGAGGGAGACCGCGTTCTGATAGACGCGAAATTGCTGCCGATGGGTGATCAGCTCCTCGGGGTCGCGCAGCCTGCGCTGGGTGATCCCCGTGCCGCGCAAGACTTCATGGGCAGGGATCCCCTCCTCCTCTTCGAGCAGGGCGGCCAGTTCCGCCGCGTACACGATGGGGACCACTGCCGTATCCATCCCGCGACGGTATCCCGAGTGGCCGAAAATGACCATCGTTCGTCCCCAACGCCCATGGGCGGCCGTGGGCGTCCCGGGCAATCTCTGCGCGGCACATCGGCACACCCTCGACGAACCACCACACCGGAGACATCCATGATCGAATTCCTCACCTCAGACGAACTGGCGGCGGTTCGGGCGCCCTCGGAACGATCGGCCTGGCTCCCCGCGCGCTGCTACACCGACCCGGCCTTCTACGAGCTCGAGCGGGAGCGCGTCTTCCGGCGGAGTTGGGTGGCCGTCGGGCGCACCGAGCAGGTGGCCGAGCCGGGCGACTACTTCTCCCTCGATCTCTTCGAAGAGCCGCTGATCATCGTGCGCGACAAGGGCGGGACGATCCGGGCGCTGTCGAACGTCTGCCCCCACCGCTGGATGCTGCTGGTCGGCCATGCCGAGGATGCACCCTATGAGGTGAAGCCCGGGCCGTGCGGCAACCGCAAGTCGTTCCAGTGCCCCTTCCACCTCTGGTCCTTTGACCTCGATGGCAAGTTGATCGGTGCACCGGGCATGGAAGAGGCGGAGGACTTCGACAAGGCCGAATGGGGCCTCCCGCAGTTCCAGGTCGAAGAATGGAGAGGCTTCATCTTCGTGAACCTCGATCACGAGGCCGCTCCTCTCACCCCCCAACTCGAGAGTCTCGAACCCTTCGTCGATGCCTATGAGCTCGATCGCCTTCGCATGCTCGAACCCCTCGAGTACGAGTGTGATTGGAATTGGAAGATCAGCGTCGAGGCGGGTTCCGAGTCGTATCATCACCTCGGTCTGCACAAGGACATCCTCGAGGAATGGATGCCGGCCGCGATGTCGGACATCGAACCCGTGCGGGGGCCGTACTCCCTCTACCGGAACCCGACGGCGGACGGGAGCCCGATGCCGGAGCTCTTCCCGGCGCCGCCCAACCTGTCGGAGCGACAGCGGGGATGTCTCAAGCTCGTGACGATCTTCCCTTACACGATGTTCTTCATGTCGCCCGAACACACGGCCTATCTGCAGTTGATTCCCGAGAGCCACGATCGCCATCGCTTGCGATACATCCCGCTCGTTCATCCGAACATCGACGAGCACCCCGAGTCCGGCGAGATCGAGAAACTCCTGCGCATGACCCTCGACCAGGTCCACCAGCAGGACATGGCGGGGGGCGCTTCGTGCTGGAAGGGAGCGCAGTCGCGCGTTGCGCGGCCGGGACGGCGCTCGCACCTGGAGCTGCAGCTCTGGCAATTCCACAACTGGCTGCTCGATCGCATCGAGAAGGACTGAGCCTCGAATCCAGGGAGAAGAAGGCATGGCCATCGTCATGATCACGGGCTGCAGCCGACCGAGCGGTTTCGGCCAACGGACGGCACGGGCCTTCGCGAATGCGGGGCACACCGTCTACGCCACGATGCGAAAACCCGAACGCGGTGAACCCCTCGAACGTGACGCCGGGGCCGAGGGTCTCTCGATCTCGGTGATCGAGCAGGATGTGACGGATCCCGGTTCGAACCGCAGGGCCGTCGAGGCCGTGCTCGAGCGCTCCGGTCGCATCGACGTCCTCGTCAACAACGCGGCCATCGGGGGCTTCGGCGCCGTCGAGAGCGTGAGCGATGAGAAGTTTCGCGAGGTCTTCGAAACCAACTTCTTTGGCGCGGTCGATGCGACACGTGCGGTCTTGCCCGCGATGCGCGAGCAGGGGACGGGGAGAGTGGTGTTCGTGACTTCGCTTGCGGGCTGCATCGGTCTCCCCGGCGAAGCCTCGTACTCCGCGAGCAAGTTCGCCCTCGAAGGCCTGGCCGAAGCGCTCTCCTACGAAGTGAAACGCTTCGGCGTCGACGTGAGCATCGTGGCGCCGGCCTTCTTCGACACGGGCATGAGTGCCAACACCGACACGACGGGGCAGTACGAAGCAGGCACCGCCTACGACCGCTTCAACGAACACATCGCGAAGGCGACAGTGGAAGGGGAGAACGAAGGCGAAGACCCGGAACTCGTCGCCGCGATGATCGTCGAGGCCGCCACCACATCGGAACCGAAGTTGCGCTGGTGGCCGGGCGAACAGGGCCCGGGCCTTGCGGCGGCCCGCCGCGCCATGGACGACGCCGAATGGCAGCCGATGCTCATCTCCGAGATGGGGCTCGGCTGGTGGGTCGAAGGTCGCGAACCGGAGTCCTGAAGCGCGGCGATGGTGCTACGCGTCTTCTTCGGCGAGCAGTTCGCGGGCGAGGGCGATCAGGGCGCGTCGTGCCATGTCGAATTGGCCGCGGATGTCGGTGGAGTCGGGTTCGATGTGGTGGGCGATGAAGGCGCCGTCGGCGATGCTGAGGGTGAGCGAGGCGAATTGCGCGGCCAATTCGTCGCGCCCGGGAACGTCGAAGGGCTCGAGGGTCGCCCGCATGATGTCGTTCAATCGCTCCCGTGCGAGCGCGCGAACGCGTTGGATGGCTGCGAAGGCGACCTCGTCGGAGTCACCCCTCTCGAGCGCGATCAGCAACAGGAGCCGAAGGAACTGGGGGCGCTCCTCGAGGGCCGCCGCGGTGGTCTCGAAGACCCGCTCGACCCGCTCGACCGGGTCGGACGGCAGCTCGTCGAGCCGGGGCAGGGAGTCGAACCAGCGCTGCGCACCCTCCTCGACGGCGGCCGCCAGGAGATCGGCCTTGCTGTCGAAATGCCAATAGATGGAGCCCGAGGGCAGGCCCGAGCGCTTGCTCACCGCGGCGATGCTGGTGCCCCCGAAGCCGCGCTCAGCCATCAGGGCGCCCGCTGCATCGATGATCTTTCGCCTCGACTCGATGCCGAGTTCTTCGCGTTGCGTCGGCTTTCGATCCACAGCCGCCTGGCGCGCCATGGTTCCCCTTTCCCCGATTCACTCCGACTCGGATGGTAGTGGAGCGAGTCGGGTGGTTGCGCTCTTGGTCGAACGATCTAGAATGATCGACCAAGAGAAAATCACGCGTCCTCGTGGCTGTCAACCCCGCCCATCGCGGCGTGGCGCCACGATCAAGCAATCCTGCGAAACGTGAGCAGGGCAACGAATCGGATGGGAGGTCTCGAATGGGCGTTTCTTCACTCGGCTACGTGGGTCTCAGCGTTTCGGATCCTGCGGCCTGGGAGGCGTTTGCTTGTCAGCGGCTCGGGCTCATGTCGGCGGGTACGCAGGATGGTGTCACGAGGCTGCGGCTCGACTCACGCGCGTGGCGTATCGCACTCCATCAGGGGAGCGAGGACGATCTCGCCTACGCGGGCTTCGAGGTCGATTCGATCGAGGCTCTCTGCGAACTCGAGCAGGGCCTGGCCGCGGCCGGCTTTCCCGTCAAACGAGGCGATGACGAACTGCTCGCCGCTCGCCAGGTCCAGCAGATGATCATCACCGAGGATCCGGGGGGCATTCCGATCGAGCTCTACTGCGGCCTGATGGATCGGGGCAACGTTCCCTTTGCGTCGCCCGCGGGTACCTCGGCGTTCGTGACGGGCGAACAGGGCCTCGGACACTTCGTCGTCTCGGCTCCCGACCGCGAGCGCTTCTACGCCTTCTACTGTGACGTGCTGGGAATGAAGCTCTCGGACAAGATCCAGATGGGGCCGCTCGCGCTCGAGTTCTTCCACTGCAATCCGCGGCATCACACCGTGGCCATGGCGCCGGTTCCGTTTCCGAAGCGCATCCATCACCTGATGTTCGAAGTACAGAACATCGACGATGTCGGCTTCGCCCTCGACCGTTGCGAACAGGCCGGAGACACGATTTCGACGACGCTCGGCAAGCACTCCAACGACCAGATGGTGTCGTTCTACGTGAAGAGCCCGGCGGGCTTCGATGTCGAGTACGGCTACGGTGCCATCGCGGTCGACGACGCGACCTGGCGCATCGGCCATTACGACAAGATGAGCATCTGGGGACACAAGGGACTATGACGTGTCCGCAGTCCCGAGCGATCCGCCAACCCCTCCCGATCTGAAACCCAACCGCGGGGACCGAACATGAGCGCACAACCGCACCGCATCGACGTACACCACCACGTCTTTCCCGTCGGCTACAAGGAGGCCCTCGCCGACGCAGGCTTTGCGCACGTGGGGGGAGTGGCGCCGCCGCCTTGGAGCGACGCGCTCTCTCTCGAGGTGATGGACAAGCACGGCATCGAGGTGGCGGTCGGCTCGGTCTCGGCACCGGGTGTCCACTTCGGCGACGATGCGAAGGCGGCCTCCCTGGCTCGCCTGTGTAACGAAGGTTCGGCGGAGCTCATCCAGAAGCATCCGGGGCGCTTCGGTGGGTTCGCGGTGCTGACGCTGCCGGATGTCGACGGCGCGCTTCGCGAGTTGGAGTACGCCCTCGACACCCTCGAACTCGACGGCGTCGTGTTGCTCGCCTCCCAGCCCGACGGGCGCTACCTGGGCGATCCCGCCTTCGACGAGTTGCTCGCCGAACTCGATCGCCGCAACGCCGTCGCCTTCATCCATCCGGCGATCCCCGCGAGCGTGAAGCACATCCCGGTCGACATTCCGGTGTTCGCAATGGAGTTCACCTTCGACACGACGCGTGCGGCGTTCAATCTCGCCTACACAGGCGCCCTCGAACGCTATCCGAACATCGGCTTCATCCTCTCCCATGCGGGAGGCACGGTTCCCTATCTGGCCTGGCGCTTCAGCCTGACGTGGCTGCAAGACGAGGAGCTCAACAAGCGCGCTCCCAGGGGCGGCATGCACTACCTGCAGCAGCTCTACTACGACACGGCGCTGTCGGCGAACCCCCATGGGTTGCGTTCCCTGATCGAACTCGTCGGCCCCGATCGCATCCTCTTCGGCAGCGACTATCCCTTCGCGCCCGAACCCATCACGGGTGTGACAGTTCAGGGTGTGCAGGCGTTCGACGGTTTCGACGATGCGGCACGCGCGCAGGTGGAGAGGGAGAGTGCCCTCCCGTTGTTCCCTCGCATTGCGAAACGTCTGGGCGGCGGCTGAGCGAACCTCGGGGATCCACTCGCCGGGCTCGAAATCTCAGTAGTCCTGATTCCAGGCCTCGTCCCACTCGACGACGTGCTCGACGAAGACCGATTCGAGTTGCTCCCGCGACTCGAGATGGAAGACGTACCTCTCCCAGCTCGCTTCGAGGCGAACGATGAACTGGGGAGAGGCGGGCTCCAGCCCGAGCGTCTTGTTGACGCTCACGATCAGCCTTCGTTTCCAGTCGACGTATTCGAAGTGTTCGCCGGGTTCCAGGCCCCAGAGCCAGCGATCGATCGTCCCCGAATCGTGATTCAGATGGTTGTACGGGGCCGAGCCGCCGCCCGCAGCCCTTCGGTTGTACATCCGCCGCATCGAACTCGACCGCACGTTGAGATCGCGTTGGGAGACCCATCGCGTCGTCCCATCTCTCTGTGTGGCGCGGAAGCCATGGGTCTTGAGTCGCTTCTTGTCGATGTGGTTCGTCATCATCACTTCGCTCTTGCGCGGCGTGAAGACGGAGTACATCGGCGCCCACGTCAGCGGGAAGCGATCGATTCGCAGCACGACGGCCACGAGGCCGATCAGCCAATAGACGAGCAGGATTCGAGTCACGGTTCGCTGATTCACTGCGCCACCTCCGGCGAGGTGACGACCCGACGCCCCAGCCACGCCTGAATCGGCTTCGAGAGATCGAAGAAGATCACGAAGACGATCGGTAGGAGCAGGAACTGCACGTTCACGAGGTAGTAGTTGGCGATATGGAAGAACGCCACGCCGGAGAGAAAGAGGAGACGGATCCAGTTCGATCGGATGATGAGGACCAGCGGGAATCCGAATTCGAAGACGAACGTCGAGGCGCCGATCACACCGCACAAGAACTCGTTCTGCGAGAGCATGTAGGCCCAGTGGCTCCCGTCGACCGGTGTGCCGTCGTTCAGGCCGAACCTCACGCTTCGCTTGAGCAGGAGGGATTGGATGCGCTCCGCCGATCCCCAGGCCCATCCGCTCATCCGGAGCTTCGCGACCGCGCTCACGAAGTAGAACGCCGCGACGTAGATCTGCGCCGAGCGAATCGGCCAGCTCGCCTCCCACTCCTGCAGCCGGATCACCACCCCGCGACGGCGCTTTCGCCATGCATCGATCGACCAGACATCGCCCGCGCGGGATAGCAGCAGGAAGAGGAAGATGTTGAACGGGATCAGATATCGATGGTGGACATCGCCGGCGACGGAATCGCGTGCTCCCTTCAGCAACAGGATCATCACGAGGGCGACCACGAGGGAAGAGCGCGTGAAGAACCCGATCCCGAACGACAGCGACGCCAGCATCAGCACCGCCAGGGCGGCGAGCGCGACGGCGGCCGGGACGGCGTCGATCCCCAACAGGTCGAAGTACCAGATCGGACTGAGGAAGTGAAAGGCCGGGCCGTCGAAGTCGAGCTTCCGGAAATGCTTGAACTGCAGGTAGTGGAACCCGACGAGCCCGACCCCCAGGGCGATGCGAACGATGGCGAGCTGCTCCGGGGTGCAGCCGGTGAAGACGAACCCTCGGACGCGATCTCTCAGTGTTTCCACCCGAACCTCGTCCGCGCGCGGGCGCGATCCCTAGGAGAGCTTGTGTCGATTCTCGAGCGAACGACCCACGGTGACGTGATCAGCGTATTCGAGATCGCCGCCCAGTGGCATGCCGCAGGCGATGCGCGACAACGTGACGCCACTCGGGCGCAGGCGCTCGGCGATGAAGTTGGCGGTGGCTTCACCCTCGGCGTTCGGGTTGGTGGCGAAGATGACTTCGCGCACCTCGCCGCTGCGCACGCGGCGTTCGAGTTCGGCGATGCGCAGGTGGCCGGGGCCCATGCCCTCGAGGGGGGAGAGGGCGCCGCCGAGGACGTGGTAGCGGCCGTGGAATTGCCCGCTGCGTTCGACGGCCTGTAGATCGCCCGGTTCCTCGACCACGCAGATGAGTGTGTCGTCGCGTTGGTCGTCGGCGCACAGGCGACACGGCGAGCGATCGGTGAGGTCGTAGCAGCCCTCGCACAAGACGGTCTCGCGTTTCAGGCGCACGATCGCGTCGGCGAGTTCGGCGGCCAGGGGGTCGGGTGCGCTCAGCAGAAAGAAGGTGAGGCGGGTGGCCGACTTCTCGCCGATGCCGGGCAGGCGCTTCAACGCCGCCACCAGGCGGTTCATCGCGGGAGAGCCGGACAAGCTACTGACCTCCTCTCGATGGGCCGCCGGCGCCGAAGGGATTGCCACCCCCGAAGAGTCCACCGAGACCCTGTTGCTGCCCGAGCTTCTGGATCTCCTGCTGCACCTGACTCTGGGCGTGGGTCAACGCGGCGTTCACCGCAGCGCGCGTGAGGTCTTCGATCAATTCGCGATCGCCCTGTTCGAAGACACCTGGTTCGATCCGGATCTCGACGATCTTCAGATCGCCTGAGGCCACGGCGGTGATCATGCCGCCCCCCGCGGAGGCTTCGAATCGCTTGTTCGCGAGCTCGGCCTGCAGGGCGTTCATGCGGCCCTGCATTTCCTGGGCCTGCTCCATCATCTTCTTCAAGTCCATGGGATGCTTCGGTCTCAGCGCTCGGGTGTCTTGGGCGGCTTGTCGTCGAGGGCCTGGATATCGATGATCTCGCCGCGCAGGGCCTTGAGGGCGCGATTGATCGAGGGGTGGTTCAACGCGGCGTGCTTGCGTTGGCGATCCTGTTCGCGCGCGGTGCGGTTCGCTGGCGCCTCGGCTCCCTCGGCCGGTGCGGATTCGTCGAGGCGGATCTCGATGCGCATCGCCTTGCCGAAGAAGCGGCTACACAGCGCGTCGAGATCGCTGCGGCGATCTTCGATGCGTCGCTGGTGGAAGCCGCCGCTCGCGGCGAATACCAGATGATCGTTTCCGCGCTCGGCGAGGCGCACGCGTTCGAGGGATTGGAATAGCGGTGGGTTCTCGTCGCGGGCCAGCGCGCGCAGGCGGTCGAGGACGGCCTCGGGGGTGGCCATGGCATCGCTCGCCGGCATCGCTTCGGCGGCGATGGCTTCTTCTTCGGCGACGATCGGGGCGTCGGGCACTGGGGCCTTGGGCCGTATGGGTGTACTCGCGAGTCGCGACGCCGGACGCGCATCTGCGCTTCGCCCCTGTTCGGATGGCGCCGCGCTGGCCGCACGCGATCCGCCTCCGGAGCGCCCCGAACTCGAGCGTGCCGCGCCACCGCCTGCCGCGGGCCCCGAGCCCGCGTTTCCGCCGCCGAACCCGCCCCCCGACCCGAGTTGCTTCTCGAGGGCGTCGAGGCGTGCGATCAGCTGCGCGACATCGCCGCCTTCGGGCAGACAGGCGAGGCGCACGAGCGCCATTTCGAGCACGGCAAAGGGCTGCGGCGCCCAACTGAGATCTTCCTGTTCGCTCACCAGGATGCGGAACATGCGGCGAAGCCGCGTGGTCTGGCTCTGCTCGGCCAGGGCCTTCAACTCTTCGAGATCTTCGTCACTCGCGTCGACGAGTTCACCGGCGTCGTTCGGCGAGATGCTCAACACGACGAGGTCACGCAACAGCGCAACCAGGGAGGAACCCAATCGCTTGGGATCGCTGCCCTTCTCGGCGGCGACGCCACAGGCGTCGAGGGCCGCCTTGGCGTTGCCTTCGATGCAGGCGCGCACGATCGAAACCAGCACCCGGCGATCGATCAGGTCGAGCACCTGGCTCACCGCTTCGTCTTCGACCTCGCTGCCGCCAAACGAGATCACCTGATCGAGCAGGGTCTGCGAATCGCGCATCGAGCCGTCGCCCTCGCGTGCGATCGCAAGCAGGCTCTGCTTCGAGATCTTCACCCCTTCGGCCTTCGCGATGTCGCCGAGACAGCGCGCGACCTCCTGGGCCGCGATGCGCCGCAGGTCGTAGCGCTGGCAGCGGGAGAGCACGGTAAAGGGAATCGCCTCGGGGTTGGTCGTGGCGAAGACGAAGAGGCTCTGGGGCGGCGGCTCTTCGAGGGTCTTCAGCAGGGCGTTGAAGGCCTGCTTCGAGAGCATGTGCACCTCGTCGATCACGAAGATGCGGTGCTTGCCCGGCGAGGCCGCGTAGCGGATCGACTCGATTACCTCGCGGATGTCGTCGACCCCCGTGCGACTCGCGGCGTCGATCTCCTGCACGTCGGTCGAGCGACCCGAGATGATCTCCTCGCACGAATCGCAGGTACCGCACGGCTCGTCGGTGGGGCCCTTCTCGCAGTTGAGGCAGCGGGCGAGGATGCGCGCGAGCGTCGTCTTGCCGACGCCGCGCGGCCCGGTCAGAACGAGCGCGTGGGGAACGCGACCGCTTCGAATCGCATTTCGAAGCGGAGTCGTGACATGGCTCTGCCCGGTCACGTCGTCGAAACGCAGGGGCCGCCATTTGCGCGCGATGACCTGGTAGCTCACTGGGGGTCTCGGAGGTCGGTGAAGAGGCCTCACCGGATGAAGAGGCCTCACCGGATGAAGAGGCCTCACCGTGTGAAGAGGCCTCACCGTGTGAAAAAGACGAACCGCCTGTCGCGAGAGTAGACCGCAGGGCCAGATCGCTCGCAGCCAAATCCCCATTACGGCTGCTTCCTTCCGGACCTGACCGGGTTCACGAAGCTCCGACTCGAACGGGACCCTGCGATCCAATCTCGCGACAGGCCGAAGGAAAGTACATGGGGGGCCAAGGGGGGTCAAACCGGAGCGGGTTCCCGGGCGATACACTCGATCTGCCGAGGCATCCAGAGAAGGGGAGGGGACGAATGGCGATCTTGAAGGTGGCGCGCATGGGCCACCCGATCCTGCGCGAAGTCGCCAAGGAGGTGCCGCGGGACGAGATCGCGACGCCGGGTTTCCAGACCTTCGTCGACGACATGATCGAGACGATGCGCGAGTACGACGGCGCCGGCCTCGCGGCGCCCCAGGTGCACGTCTCGAAGCGCGTCGTGGTGATGGAGATCGCGAGCAACCCGCGATACCCCGATGCGCCTTCTCTCCCGCTGTCCGTGCTGATCAATCCCCGGATCACGCCGCTCACCGAGAGGAGGGTGCAGATCGTCGAGGGCTGTCTCTCGGTACCGGACATCCGCGGCGTCGTTCCACGTTGCGCGGAGATCGAGTTCGAAGCCCTCGATCGAAACGGCGAGCCGGTGCGTCAGCGCTTCGAGGATTTCTCCGCGGCGGTCGTGCAACACGAGTGCGATCACCTCGATGGCATCCTCTATCTCGACCGCGTGGTCGACACCCGAAGCCTTTCCTTCTTGCGGGAATTCGAGCGCTATCACGTCGTGCCGAGGGTGGCCGACTGAGCGTGCGCGGGACCGGCAACTCCTGTTGCTTTCCGCCCCCCGGCCGCGGCGAATTTCCCCCCTGTGAACCGCCGTTAGAGGCCGTTCTCGGACGCCAGAGCCCGTCTGCGGCCATTCCCTTATTGTGGGGGAAGGGCGAACTGGTTAGGGTTGAAACGACCGATCCCGACCCGGTCTCCTGCGGCCGGGGAGTAGCGATAAAGGAGGCATATGAACATCCACAAGATCCTTGAAAACCCGCGCTTCCGGCTGGAAAGGATGGAACCGGCCGGAGAGGAGGCGATGCGGGAGTTCCGCTCGAAGGCCCCCGACAACCTCCCCGTCAAGTACCTGCACTTCATGCAGGCCACTGACGGAGCCAAGGGCAACATCCCCTACGACTCGGGGTACATCGAAATCTGGCCCGTCGAAGAGACGCTCGATAAACAAGCCGGTTACGGAAACGCAGATTCCCTGGCCGGCTTTTTTGCGTTTGCGACCGACGGTGAGGGCCGGGACTTCCTCTTCGACCTACGCGAAGAGGACGGAGCGGCGGTCTACTCCGTTCCCCACGAACAACCCGAACCCGACAACCTCGAACACATCGCGCCGAGCTTCTCGCAGTTCCTCGAGCACATTGCGATGACGGGCGGCGGCGCCTGAAAACAGCCGGGGTTCGTCTGCCAGCAGCAGTGCGAACCCCGTGCACGACCGCAGCAGCTGAAGATGCAAACGCGGAGCGCGACTTGCGCTCCGCGTTCTTTTTCTGGCACCACCTCGGGATGAGCCGGTTGGAGATCCGATGACCGAAACGCGACCGCGCACCCTGGTGACCGCGCCGTTTCGCGGCGAGGGTCTCGCGCTGCTCGAGGAGATCGCCGACGTCGTCCTCGATCCGTGGATCGAGTACGTGCCCCTGCGCATCCTCGGTCCCGATGCGATGGCGGAGAAGATTCGCGAAGCCGATGCCGAGGTGGTGATCTGCGAAGCCGACTTCTGCATGGGGCCGGTGCTCGACCTGCCCCTGCGCGCGATTGGCTCGACCCGCGGCGACCCCAACAACGTCGACGTGAAGACGGCGACCGAAAAGGGGATCCCGGTGCTGCACGCGCCCGGGCGCAACGCCGACGCGGTGGCCGAACTCACCATCGCGCTGATCCTGGCGGCCTCGCGCAAGCTGATCGAAGCCGATCGTGACCTGCGCGCAGGGCTGCTCGTGAAGGACGGGGCCATCGCGTACCAGCGCTTTCGCGCATGGCAGATCGCGGGTGCGACCGCGGGTCTGGTCGGCCTCGGTGCGGTGGGGCGCGCCGTGAAGTGGCGCCTCGAAGGCCTCGGCATGAAGGTGATCGCCTTCGACCCCTACAACGAGGATGCCCATCACACCCTCGACGAGGTGCTCGAACAGGCGGATGTGGTCTCCGTCCACGCGGCGCCGACGCCGGAGACACTCGGCATGATCGGCGAAGAGCAGTTCGCGCGAATGAAGGACGGTTCGGTCTACGTCAACTCGGCGCGGGCGGGGCTTCACGATCTCGACGCGCTCACCGCGGCGCTCGCGAGCGGCAAGCTCGGCGCGGTCGGCCTCGATCACTTCGAGGGCGAGCGGCTGCCGAAGGAGCACCCGCTGCTCGAGATGCCGAACACCGTGCTCACGCCGCACATCGGAGGTGCGACCTACGACACCGAGGCCAACCACTCGCGCATGCTCGCGGAAGACCTCGCTCGCCTGCTTCGCGGGCAGGTGCCGCGCTACATTGCGAACCCCGAAGTGCTGAAGCGCGCACCGGGTACGTGACACGAAAGCGATCGATCTCTCGATCGGTCGAACGCCAGATGGAAGGGTGACTCCATGTCCAAGCGAACGGTTCTCCTCACCGGTGCCTCCGGCTCGATGGGGGGCGAGGCGTTCCTCGAAATGAAGCGACGCAGCGCGACGCTCAACACGCGCCTGCTCCTGCGCCCCTCGAAGGTGAACAAGAAGAACTTCGCGCGTTTCGACGGGCGAGATGGCGTGGAGATCGTCTGGGGCGACCTCACCGATCCGGACGACGTGCTTCGCGCGGTCACGGGCGTGGATGCCGTGCTGCACCCCGCCGCGATGATTTCTCCGGCCGCCGATCGCGCTCCCGAAACGGCCCGCCGCATCAACGTCGGGGGCACCGTCAACCTGATCAACGCCATCAAGGCGCAGCCCCAGGGCGCCGAGAGCATTCCGCTGGTCTACGTCGGCTCGGTTGCGCAATACGGCGACCGCCTGCCGCCGAACGAGTGGATCAACGTCGGCGATCCCCTCAAGCCGAGCGTCCACGACTACTACGCGCTCACCAAGATGGAAGCCGAAACCGCGGTGATCGAGTCGGGGCTTCGCTACTGGGCGAGCCTGCGTCAGACCTTCATCGCCATCCCGAACACGCTCTCGCTACTCGACCCGATCCTCTTCCACCAGCCCCTCGATCAGCGCATCGAACTCATTACGTCGCGCGATGCGGGCTACGGCCTGGTGCAGACCCTCGATGCGCCGGAGAGCTTCTGGCGTCGCGTCTACAACATGAGTGGGGGGCCGAGTTGTCGAGTCACCTACTACGACTACATGGATCGCGTCTTCTCGATGCTGGGGCTCGGCAAGCCGAATCAGATCTTCGATCGCAACTGGTTCGCGCTGAAGAACTTCCACTGCGGCTACTTCCAGGACAGTCACGAACTCGACCTCTACACCGGTCACTTCCGCGACTCGCTGGAAGATCAGCTCGATCAGCTGAACGACTCCTTCCCGGCCTGGATGCGTCTCGGGGGATCGCTTTGCCCCAAGCTCTTCATCAAGATGTACATGAAACGCATGGCCGAGCCCCTCGACTGGATCTCGAGCCAGAACCACTCCTACGTCGAGGCCTTCTTCGGAAGTCACGGGCACTGGGAGCAGATCCCCGATTGGCACGAGGCGGAGATCGATCGCCACGGGCCGTCAGACGAACCCGACGAACATCCGGTGGGTCGCGTCGAGGACATGCAGCTCGACGATCTGCAGGCATTCGCGGAGCGTCGCGGTGGCCGATGTGAAGCCACCCACGTGGAAGACCACGTGCACCGTGTGCCCTGGGTCTGCGCTCACGGCCATCGCTTCGAGGCGAGCCCGCGGCTGTTGGTGGGCGCCGGCTACTGGTGTCCCGAGTGCGCGCCGCGCGTCGAAGACGTTTCCGGTTGGAACTACGACGAGCGCAGCAAGCACGACAACCTGCTTGCTTCGTTCCTGTAGGTTCGGCTCCGGGTGAGCGTCGACGTTTCGGGGCCAGGGCGTCGCTTCGCGCTCTTCATCCGTTCGCTCGGGGGTGGGGGCGGTGCCGAGCGCGCGGTCGTGCAGCTCGCCGGGGGGCTTGCCTCTCGTGGGCTCGCGGTGGATCTACTGCTCGCGCGGGCCGAAGGGCCTTTCCTCTCCCAGGTTCCCGCTGATGTGCGGGTGATCGATCTCGGGGTGCGCGGGGCGGCGCCTGCGATTCCCCATCTGTTGCGTTCGCCCGCGACGGCGATGCGTCTCGTACCGGCGGCGCTCACGCAGCTGCCGTGGGTGTTCGGGGCGATTCCCGCGCTCGTCGACTACTTCGAGCGCGAGCGTCCAGCAGCACTGCTGAGCGCCCTCGACTACACGAACTTCACCGCGCTGCTCGCCGCGCGCTCCAGTCGCTTGGCACCGCCCGTCGTCGTGATCGAGCAGAACACCCTGGGCGCGCGGGCGCGTTCACGTCGTCACTGGCGCTGGCGCTTCCTTCCGCAGCTGGCCCGTCACTTCTATCCATTCGCGACAGCGCGGGTGGGCGTCAGCCGCGGTGTCTCCCGGGATCTTGCCGCGGTGCTGGGTTCGTCGTCGAGCGAGGTGGCGACCCTGTTCAATCCCGTTGTTTCGGATGCGACGGCCAACGACGCGAAGGCGCCCCTCGGCCACCCGTGGTTCCGCGAAGGCGAACCACCGGTGGTGTTGGCCGCGGGCAAGCTCAAAGCACAGAAGGGGTTCGACACGTTGTTGCGCGCATTCGCATTGCTGCGAGCGGAGCGCGACGCGCGACTCGTGATCCTCGGCGAAGGGCCCGAGCGCCGTCGCCTCCTTCGCCTCGCGCGCCGCCTCGGTATCGAGGAAGACATCGCGCTACCCGGCTTCGTCGCGAATCCCTTCGCGTACATGTCGCGGGCCGGAGTCTTCGCCTTGTCGTCCCGCTTCGAGGGGCTGCCGAGCACGCTGATCGAGGCGATGGCGTGCGGTTGCCCCGTCGTGAGCACGGATTGCGACAGCGGGCCGCGCGAGATCCTCGAAGGGGGAAGGCTCGGTCGCCTGGTTCCCGTCGATGCACCTGGCGCGCTGTCCCGAGCCGTGGGAGAAGCGCTTGCCGAAGAGGGCGACGCCTCTGCGTTGCGCGAGCGCGCAGCGGTGTTTTCGGTGGGCCGCGCGGTGGAGGCCTATCTCGCACTGCTCCGATCGCTCGGTGTGCTCGCCGACGAAGCGGGCGACCGCGACGGCACCGCAACCGGGCGATGAGCGGGGCGCCGGTCGATATCACGATCTTCATGAAGTCCCTCGCGGGCGGGGGCGCCCAGAGAGTGATGACGACCCTGGCCGGTGCCTTCGTGGAGCGGGGCCTGGGCGTGGATTTCGTGCTGGCCGAGCGATCCGGGCCATGGCTCGAAGCCGTTCCGTCTGGCGCGCGGGTGATCGAACTCGAAGCCGGCTCGAAGCTCGCCGCGCTGCCGATGCTGCTGCGTTCGGGCGATGGCGCTGCGAGCCTGCTCTCGAGCCATGCGGTGCTGCATGCGCCGAAGGTGTTCGCCGCAATTCCCGCCCTGGTCGACCATCTCGCGGGCGCACGACCCCGTGCGCTGCTCTCCGCCGTCGATTTCAGCAACATCGCGGCGCTGTGTGCGGGAACGCTCGCGCGCCGAAAGCCCGGGGTGACGACGCGGATCGTCACCAGCTTCCACACTCACGTCTCGACCGCGGTCGAACACTCGGCGCATCGACGCATGAAGTGTCTGCCTCGCATGTTGCGCGCCTGGCTGCCACGCGCGGATGCGATCGCGGCCTGTTCGCACGAGAGCGCGATCGACCTGGCTCGGCTCGCGGGGATCGAGGCGAAGCAGGTCGCCGCGATCGACAACCCGATCGACCTGCAGCGCATCGAAGCCGACGCCCCGCGAGAGATCGATCACCCGTGGTGGGGCACGGCCGATACCCCGGTCGTCGTCAGCGTCGGCAGGCTTGCGCCCGAAAAGGATCACGCACTGCTCGTCGAAGCCTTCGCGCGCGTTCGCAAGCGGCGTCCGTTGCGACTCGCGATCCTTGGCGAGGGGCCCGAACGCGCGAGGCTCGAGGCGCGAATCCGCGCACTCGATCTCGCGCGCCATGTCCTCATGCCCGGCTTCGTCGCCGACCCCTTTGCCTGGGTGGCGCGCTCTGCCGTCTTCGTCCTTCCCTCTCGCTACGAAGGTTTCGGCTGTGCCCTCGCCGAAGCGCTCGCTTGCGGCAACGAGGTCGTTGCGTGCGACGGACCGGGGGGCGTGCGTGCGGTCCTCGACAACGGTCGTCTGGGGCAGCTCGTGCCGCCGGGCAACGTCGATGCCATGGCGACGGCCATCCATCGCGCCCTCGATGCACCGACTCCACCGGAGCCCCGTCGCGCGCGGGCTCGAGACTTCTCGGTCGACCGGGCCGCCGATCGCTACCTCGAATTGTTGCTCGGAGACCAGGCGCCCACGCGCCCGAGTCGAAGTGGCGCTTGACCGCGAGGCGCGCCTGCGAACGTCGGTCGCGGCGGGAACGTTCCTGCTCGTCGACTTCGCGGCCCAGCTCCAGGGTGCCACTTGGGGTTGGACGCGCGCGTCCTGGCACCTGGCCGCATTCGGGATCGCGGCCCTCGCGGCGTGGATCGCGCTGGGGATGCAGCGCAGGAACATCCTTCTCTGGGCCGCGCTGTGCGTATTGGTCGCGGGTCTTCGTGGAGCGCTGGTCGCACTCTCCACATCGCCCGATACGTCTCCCGGCGTGTTCGCGCATGGACTCGTTTCCGTGGCGACCCTCGCCCTCGCATGGGGCGCATGGGCGAGCTTCGATCGCGCGGGGGGAGCGTCTTGCGAGACGGGCTTTCGCCTTCGAGGTGCCGCGACGTTCGCCGTCGTCTATGCGATTGCACTTCGCGGTCTCTACGCGCCGAGCGTCGAACTCCTCGCCGACGAGACCTACTACTGGCAATACGCCCAGCATCTCGCATGGAGCTACCTCGATCATCCACCCCTGGTCGGCTGGCTGATCGCGCTTTCGACCGGCGTGTTCGGCGATGCCGCGTGGGCCGTGCGTCTTCCCGGCCTGCTCGCGTGGTTCGTGATGGCGGGTTTCCTCGCGCGCCTCACGCGCGATCTCTACGACCGCGCGACGGCGCGTGTCGCTCTCGCCTCGAGCGCCACGCTCCCCCTGTGCTTCGGCATGGGGTTCTTCCTGACGCCGGACATCCTCTCCTATGCCGCGTGGGCCGCGATGCTGTACTTCGCCGAACGAGTACTCCTGTGCGAGCAGCCCAAGGCCTGGTACGGCTTCGGAGTCGCGCTGGGGCTCGGGCTTCTCGGCAAGTATTCGGTCGTGTTCCCTGCGGCGTCGGCACTCATCTTCGCGCTGCTCGACCCCAGAGCCCGTCGCATGCTCCGATGTCGCGAGTTCGGCTTGGGGCTGGCGATCGCGGCCCTGTCGTTCGCTCCGGTGATCGCCTGGAACGCCGAGAACGAATGGATCTCGTTCGCCTTCCAATCGACGCGCAGGCTTGCGGTGACCGCGCGCTTCTCGCCCCACTACCTCGTGCTGCACGCCGTGTTGCTGCTCACTCCGGTCGGTGCATGGGCGCTGTTCACCGTCGCGCGCAGTGCGATCGCCAGGCGCCCGATCGATCTGCCGCGCGAGGTCCGCTACCTCGCTTGCTTCATCCTGCTTCCGCTCGGCTTCTATCTCCTGTTCAGCCTGCGTCAGTACCCGCGCTTCCACTGGACGGGCGGGGCCTGGCTCGCCGCGATCCCCCTGCTCGCGAATCACCTCGTCGTGCAGACGCGGAACGCACGCTCGCGGGCCTGGGCGCACGCGTGGAGCGTGAGCGTCGCGAGCCTGCTCGCGCTCTACGCCTTCGCGTTTCACTTTCTCGCACTCGGGTTGCCCGGTGCACCGACACTTCGCGCCACCGACTACCTCTTCTGGCGCGAGACGACACCCGCCGTCATTGCGTTGCGCGAAGAACTCGGAGCCGAGACCGGTGCGTCGCCCGTCGTCGTCGGGATGGCGAAGTGGTCGATCGCGAGCGCGCTCGAGTATCACGATCGTGCCGACCGACTCGGCCCCGTGTCGGCGCGCCATCTCTTCGGTTGCGCGGCGTCGATGTACGAATCCTGGCGTGACCCGCGCGAGGCGGTCGGCCGGCCACTGCTGCTCGTGGGCCACGTCCCGGAACACCTCGAGCGCGACTACATCGACGATCGACTCGAAGGAGCGAGCCCCGTGAAACGCCTCGAGATCCGGCGAGAGGGCCAGCCGATCCGCCAACTCCTCTACCGGAAGGCGACCCGCTACCTCGGCCCCGAGGGACGCCGGAATCTCTTCCCACCGCCGTTTGATTGCGGTACCGGGGGGCCGGAAAAGACCTGAAATCACGAACACTTACGGGCTCCTGTCCGCCGCCAGCTGAATTTCGCCGCGCGATTCCTCGTCCCAGAAGCGAACCGAAATCAGAGGAATCCACTCCCATGACAGCGGCGGCTTCTCTTGCCACAGTGGCGAACGACGTAGGGGAACACCGGGTTTTGTCCGCTCCACAACTGAGCGACCTGGAACTGGTCCACCTCGCACGCGACGGCGATCACGGGGCGTTTCACGTCCTGTTCCAGCGCCACGAAAGTCGCGTCTACGCGCTGGCGATGCGTCTGCTGCGCAACCCCGAGTGGGCGCGCGACGCCGTCCAGGAGAGCTTCATCAAGGCCTATCGCGCGCTCCGCAAGTTCGAGGGGCGCTCGGCCTTCGGTACCTGGATGTACCGACTCACGTACAACCAGTGTCTCGACATGCGCCGTTCGGACAAGTCGGGGCGCTACGACGAATACGAAGAGGAACGCTTCCTCGCCGACGAGAACGAGAATCCCGGCGCCTCGCCGCTCGCCTCGGAGATCCCCGGTCCCGAAGAAGTCGCAGAACGCGGCGAAGTTCGGGAGCAGATCGCCAAGGCCGTCGAAGCGCTTCCGGACACGCTTCGCGAAACGCTGGTGATGCGCGAGTTCGACGGGCTCGCCTACAGCGAGATTGCGAAGCTGCAGAAGATCCCGAAGGGCACGGTGATGAGCCGGCTCTTCCACGCACGCAAACGCCTGCAGGAAGCCCTGATCGAACAGGGCATCCGGCCGGGCATGACTTCCGACGACGACTGACCCCGATTTCGAGGACCCAAGGTGGACCCCCAACGAAACAGCGCCCAGCATGCAGGACAGGAGCCGAGCGAAAAACAGCGACTCGCACTGCAGGCCTATCACGACGGCGAGCTCAAGGGCTTCGCGCGCTGGCGCTTCGAGCGTGCGTTGCGCCGCTCGCCGGCGTTGCAGCGCGAACTCGAGCAGTTGCAGAAGCTATCCGGCTGGATGGACGAGCTCGAGAGCGGATCCCCCGCCGAATCGGTCTCGGACTTGTGGACCGAGATCGGGCCGGCGCTTTCGCGCATCGACGCCGAAGTCGGCCCCGCCAAGGAGCGCACCCAGCGCGATGCCTGGAGCTGGGGCTCACTTGCGGCGACCGGGGCGGTGGCTGCGGCCGCGCTGATGCTGCTCGTGCTCGACAATGGGGGTGGGATTACTGAAGATCCCGTGACGATCGCGGCGGCGGACGCCGGGCGAGGCTCCCTGCGGTACCTCAAGACCGAGGGTGTTTCGTACGTGGTTTCGCAGGAATCGGAAGACGTGACGATCATCTGGCTGATGGACGATGCGACGGGGGGCGGCGCTTGATCGGCGCGGCCCGGGTCGCGATCGCCCGCCAGCCGGGCGACGCCGGGGAGAAGACGTGAACAGCATGGGGCGCGGCAGGACGGCGGTTGGACGGTGGTTCCGCGCTTCGCTTTCGTCGCTCGCGGTGGCCTGGGTGTTCGCGTTCGCCTCGGTCGGCACCCTCGCCTCGACCGCGCATGCGGCCGACGGCTTCGCGATCGACGTGATCGTCGCGAACCTCTCCCGGGAGAAGGAAGGCGTCGACAAGGGGGCCAAGCGGCTCCACAAGGAGCTGGAGAGCCAGTTCCGCTACAAGGGCATCCGCGTCCTCGAGAAGAAGAAGATCGAGCTCGACGGCGACCGGGTCGTGGACATGAAGCTCCCGACTCTGCGCCGCTTGCGGATTCGCCCCCTCGTGGTGGAGGCCAACAGCGCCCTGATTTCGGTCGAGGTGAGCGGCCTCGTTTCCACCGACCTGAAGATCAAGGCGGGGCAGCTCGTGATCATCGGTGCCGAGCGATTTCGCGACGGAAAACTCGTGATCGCACTCGAAGGCGACGACTGATCCGTCCGCCTCTTCGAGTCGTTCGGCGGCATCCTGCGAGTCAGGGTGTCGCGCTCCGGCCCCGTTCGTGACCAAAGGCCCGGCCGATTTGGTCACTACCGACCGTGTCGCCGCGTACGGATCGGCGGTCGGTGCAGGTGTTCGTTTCGCGAGCACGCCTGCGCGCACTTGGTGACACAGAAATGCGACCGTTGGGGATCGACCCCAAGATGTGACACGGGGGGTGCATCGTTGTGCCTCTTGATTGTGTACCCGCGAATGAGTAAAAACGTGAAGCCCGAACGCCGTCGGTGGTTCGGCTTCGCCCGTTTGTATCGCCTGTCCGCGCAGGATTTCTCGTGCGGTCTGGCGCGATCTGGTGCGAACTCATGCGAAAGCGCCGCTCGTGCACGGCCACCGACCGAACATCGATTGAATTTGGGGACAGGGTACGCGAAGTGGCTGCGAAGAAGACTGGGAAGACGTCGAGTCGAGGGACACGCACCGGGGCGAATGGTGCAGCGCGTAGCGGAAGGAAGGCTGCGAGTCGGAAGAAGGCCGCGAGTCGCAAGAAGGCGGCGGCGCGAAGCGCGTCGACGCGCAAGGCCGGCGCGCGAAAGAAGGCCGCACGACGCAAGGCTTCGGCATCGAACTCCAATGGCGCCGTGCGCCGCGGACCCGGCCGACCTCCCGGTGGAGATTCGAAGACCCGCGGCAGCCAGGTCAGTCGCAAGCAGATCCGTCAGATTGCCCAGCGTCTGTTGAAGGAAGCCAAGGGCCGGACGCGCGAAGAGGCCGCCGAGCGCACCGGCGCCCACGTCGACGACATCAAGAACCTGAAGGCCGGGAACCTTCCCAGCCTGAAGCTCTTCCTCCGCGTCGTGCGAGAAGGACGCTTCGACCCCGAAGTCCTGATCAAGAAGAACGATCTGAAGAAGCTTCCGTCGTCGGTTTCGACCCGCGGAGCGCGCGCGACCGCCATCTCGGATCGCGTACGCAAGCTCGCCAAGGAAGGCGACCCGGCGACCCTGGCCGACCAGACGGGGCTCTCGATCTATACGATCTATCAGCACCGGGTGGCGAACAAACGTGTGGGCTTGCACACCATCCTCGCCTTCATCGACGCCGGTGTGGTGTCTCCGCGCGAGATCTTCCTCGGACGCCGCTGATCGCAGCCTCGACCTGTACGGCTTTTCACCGCAGCCCGGCCCGCTTGGCTGGGCCTTTGCAGCTGGCTTGCGCCTGCGCTGTGGCCGATTTCAGCGCTGCGCCAAGGTGTTAGACTCGAACGCTGTCCCATTTCCCGCGCCCGGGCACGTCCCGAGGAAGGTCGAGTGTTGGATCGCGTCATCCCCGACGGTCCCGAGCCCGCATACCAGAAGGTCGTATCGGGCTACGAGACGTTTCATTTCCCCAAGCCGTTCGAGTGCGATTGGGGAGGTGTGCTCCCCGAGTTCGACATCGCCTACGAGACCTGTGGCGAGCTGGCGCCGCGGCGCGACAATGTGGTGTTGCTCCACACGGGGCTCTCGGCTTCGTCCCACGCGAAGAGCCAGCCGCAGAACAAGGCCGACGGCTGGTGGGAGAGCTTCATCGGTCCCGGTTCGGCGATCGATACCGATCGCTTCTTC
>JANQEL010000014.1 GCA_028278345.1 Myxococcota bacterium | reverse complement strand
CCGCTCAGATCAGAGATTGGTCGGGCTCATCCTCGTGGAGACAGGAGGCCTCCAACGGAGTGAAGAACGCGAACCCGGCTTCGAATGCGTCGTCACTTTCCCAATCGCCGTCCATGTAGCTCTCGGCGCCGCCGAGCGGGCCGCGGAACAACAGCTTCCAGTAGAGCGCGGGACCGCGCACGCTGAGGGTGGCGCGCGGACCGCTCTCGGGGTCGCCGAAGCGCAGGGCGCCCTCGCGGTCGACGATTGTCAGTTCGCCGAAGCGGATGTTCTCGAGTCGTCGTGTGACGACGGCCTTGACTCGCCGACCGAGGCCCGGGATGGGCTCGAGGGTCGATGCCGCTTCGAGTTCGAGGATTGGCTGGTTCACGGTCTTTTCTCCGCGTAGTGCCGACGGTCGCCGGTCGATTGAGAGTGAAGAGGGACTTCCCGGCGCGTTGTGGGGGAGTTCGTTTGGGTGTTCGTATGGGTGAGGTGTTTCGGGTGGGGGACGAAGGGGACCTGCTTGAGATGGAGCCGAAGCGCCTGCCAGTAGATGCCGAGGGCCACGCGCATCGTCATCAGCGGAAAGCGCAGGAGCACCCCGGCCAACGACCGCGCGCTGATCTCCTCGCGCACCAGCGACAGCGAGGCTTCGAAGAAGTCCTCGCCATCCTCGTTCTCGCTCACCAGCCCGAGGAAGAGTCGACTGCCCGTTTCGGGGCGCGGGCGGGTGATCGTCCAGCGGTAGCAGGCGCGCATGTCCATGAACGGCGAAACGTGAAACGCCTTCGGCGTGCGGTGGAGGATCCGATCCCCCTCGCTTCCCGGCACCACGTAGCAGTGTCGCTCGCCCCACGGCGTGTTGGTGACTTCGGCCAGTACGGCAACGAGATCCCGACTCTCCGCATCGAAGAAGTAGTAGAGGGTGATGGGGTTGATCAGGAATCCGAAGGTGCGCAGGTGGGTGAGCAGCCTCACCGGGCCTTCGGGTCGGAAGCCGAGTCGGGCTTCGGCTTCGTCGCGAACGGCGGTGTCGAGGGGAACGTTCGGATCCCCCAGATAGTCCGCGCGGCGAAACCACGAGAGCGCCGGGCGACGCGCCGACCAACCGGGCATCCCATCGAACAGCGCGGGGAGTTCCGCGAGATCCAGGTAGGCGAGGTACAGCGGGTAGGCGAACGCGTGCTCGCTGGGGGTCTTGCGGCGGTGCCACACGCGCCCCACGTAGATGCAGCTCTCCCGCCCGCTGGCCGAACGATCGCGGTTCATGACTCGAGGCTCGCTCCGAAGCGCTGACACACGTGGAGGGCGCTGTTCACGCCGTCCTCGTGGAAGCCATAGCCCCAATAGGCGCCGCAGTAGTGCGTGCGGCCGACACCATCGATCGAGTCGCGCGCCTTCTGGGCTGCCATCGCTTCCGCGTCGAAGACCGGGTGGTGGTAGTGGAAGCGTGCGAGCACCTGTCGTTCGTCGATCGACGACGAGCCGTTCAGCGTGACGAAGAGATCCTCGCGGCACCGCAGACTCTGCAGGCGATTCATGTGGTAGGTGACGAAGACGCCGTCGCGCTCGCCGGCGGGGATCCGGTAGTTCCAACTCGCCCAGGCGCGCGGTGAGCGGGGCATCACCGATCGATCGGTGTGGAGCACCGTGTCGTTCGACTGGTACCGGATTCGCCCGAGGATCTCGCGCTCGCTCTTCGTAGGCTCGGCCAGGATGCGCAGGGCCTGATCGCTGTGCAGCGCCAGGATGACGTGGTCGAAGGTCTCCGGCGCCACCGCGGTCGTAAATACGCGGACTCGACCCTCCTCGCGCTCGATGGAGACCACCGGACTCGAGAGCCGGATGCGATCCAGGAAGGGCGCGGTCAGCGCTTCGACGTAGCGGTGCGAGCCTCCCGAGATCACTCGCCAGGGCACATCCGGTTTGCGCGCCAGCAAGCCGTGGTTGTGGAAGAAGCGAACGAACGACGCCGCGGGAAAGGCGAGGAACGCCTCCGGATCGGCGGACCAGATCGCGGCGCCCATCGGCACGATGTAGTGCGAGGCGAAGGCATCCGAGTAGCCGGCGCCGCGCAGGTACTCGCCGAGGCTCGTCTTCTCGTCGCCTCCGTCGATCAACGCGCCGGCCTCGCGGTTGAATCGCGCGACGTCGCCGAGCATGCGCCAGAACTCACGGTCGATCGCGTTCTTGCGCTGGGCGAAGATGCCATTCCAGCCGCGACTTCCCCATTCGAGCCCCGCTCGCAGATCCTGCACGCCGAAGCTCATGTCGCTCGGCTGCGTCGCCACGCCGAGCTGGTCGAGCAGCTGGATGAAGTGGGGATAGGTTCGCTCGTTGTAGACGATGAAGCCGGTATCCACGGCCACGTGTTCGTCGCCCACCTCGAGTTCGACCGTGCTGGTATGCCCACCGATCCGGTCATCGGCTTCGAACACCGTGATCTCGTGCTCCCGGTGGAGCAGGTGCGCGCAGACCAGACCCGAGATCCCGCTTCCGACGATCGCGATCTTCACTGGGTGCTCCCCCGGCCTTCGCGCGAGAGCAGGACGTGCGAGACGAGCCACTCGTTGCCGTCGTTGTAGTCGAACAACTCGGCGCACGACATGCAGAAGATCCGCCAGCGCTGGAACCACACCTTCTCGTGGCCGCGCCCGTAGACGTCGGCGAGGATCGGCAGGATGTCCGCGCGGTTCTCGTCCATCCGCTCGAGCCACGCGTTGCAGGTTCGCGCGTAGTGGGTGCCGTTCACACGCCACCGCGCTTCGACCCGAAGGTCGTCCTGCAGGAAGGTCAGCAGATCGTCGGAGGGCATGATCCCGCCGCTGAAGAACGTATTGGCCATCCAATCGCTCTCGCTGCGGGATTCGTAGGGGTACGCGTGTTCGCGATGGGAGAAGTGGTGGACGAAGAGCTTGCCTTCGGGTGCCAGCCAGTGGCGGATGCGCGAGAGCAGCTGCCGGTGGTTCCGCACGTGCTCGAACATCTCGACCGACACCACCCGATCGAAGCCGGCCTGGCCTTCGAGGGCTCGCGAATCACTCACTCGCGGGTCGCTGATGTCGAAGTCGTTGATGTCGGCCGTCACGATCTCGACATTGTCCAGCCCTTCGCGTTCGCAGCGGGCCAGGATGAACTCGCGCTGGGGCTTCGAGTTCGAAACCGAGAGCACGCGAGTGTTCGGAAAGGTGCGGGCGATGTAGCGGGAGAGGGAGCCCCAGCCGCAGCCGAGGTCGAGGACCCGCATGCCGTCTCGAATCTCGGCGCGCTCACAGGTGAGTCGCAGCATCGCCTCTTCGGAGCCGTCGAGGTCGTCGACCCCCTCGGGCCAATAGCCGCAGCTGTACTTGAGGTGGCGGCCCATCATCGCTTCGAAGAAGCCGGGAGCGACCTCGTAGTGCTGGTCGTTCGCGAGGTCGGGGACCAACGCGATCGGCCCACGGCTCCACTCGTCGATCGTCTTCTGTTTGATGGCGAGCGCTTCGGCGAAATCGTCCGTTTCGATCTCGTCGAGTCGCTCCCGCAGCAAGCCGCGGATTCCGTATCGAACGACGGCGTCGGGCAACCAGCCCGCCTCCGCCAATGTGATCCCGATCATCGACCACCTCCGTTGGTTTTCGGGGGGTTCGATCGGGGTCTTCGATTGGATGCAGTCTTCTTCGAAAAAACCGGGGCGAGCGCTTCAGCACGCGCGTCCGTTTTCGATGCGCACAGTTGTCCAGGACATCGTGGGCGCCGCGCGGCTCACGGTTCCCGAACGGGTCGGCCGCTCCAGGAGCGCAACGTCGATCAGTCCTGGAATTCGGCTTCGACGGAAGGCGCAGACGGCCTTCCTACTTGGGCACCAGCGCAACCACTCGCACCGGTCCGCCCGAACCGCCCGCAATCTTGACCGGCAGCGCGATCACCCACGCGCCGGTGGGTGGGAGCTGCTCCAGGTAGGCGACGTTCTCGAGCGCCGGAACTTCGGCCTCGGCCGCGATGCGGTGCACCGCGAAGTCCGTTGACGGGCCATGGTCGATGCTCGCGGTATCGACGCCGAGCACTCCGATGCGTCGCTCCTCGACCAGCAGGCGGGTCGCCTCGGCGCCGAAGGCCGGGAAGTGGAGGTCCGAGGCGTCGCCCGGAGCATCATCGCCGAAGTAGCGCAGACGATCGGGCCAGCGCTCCCCCCAGCCGGTGCGCAGGAGGACGATCGAACCCGCCGGTACGGCTCCGTGCTCCGCCTCCCACGCCTCGACGTCGGCGCGGGCCAGGCGGTAGTCGGCGTTGGCCGCTGCCTGCTCCGACACGTCGATCACTACCGCCGGTGCGATCAGCTGCTCGACCGGAATGTCGGCGGTCGTGCGTCGGCCGGCGGCGAAATGGATCGGCGCGTCGAGGTGCGTACCGCCGTGCTCCGGGGAGCAGAAGGCGTTCGCAGAGTAGAAGTAACCGCCCTCGGTCTCCCCGAAGGCGAGCTGGGTGAGTTCGAAGGCGGAGGGAGAGGACGGCCAGTAGAGGCTGTTCTCGTCGAACGGGTAGGTGAGGTCGACCACCTGGTAGCCGTCGAGATCGACGGGCACGGACGCTGCAGCCGGTGCCGCTGCCTGAGGACGTGAACTCTGCGCGGTGCAAGTGGTGACCAGTGGGGCGAGAAGTAGAAGAGCGAGCTTCGATCGCATGTTGACCCTCTCGTCATACGATTCAGTGATTCGAGCTTAGAGGTTGGTTCACACACCCGCCGTCGATCGTCCCCGACGCACCCACGAAGAGTCGTTCCAACCCACTGGATTCAAATCCAGTTGATGGACCTGGCGAGTTTCGGCCGGGCGGGGGCCAGGCAATCGAATGGCACGCCGGGAGGGCTTGGAAGCACTGCTTCCAAACAAACCCCCGACGCTGTCTTGCCGCCGGACCGATTCGCGGTCGTCCGAGGTCCACAGCGCGTCAGGACAGACTCATTGCATCGATACACGCTCCGCACAGGCACACACGCGCGGCCGTGGGGTCCTCACTCATCCCGAAGAAGCCTCGCTCTCCTTTGGCGATCGGCGTGTCGCATCGAGCGCATGGGATCTCCCGGTTGAGCACGAGTTCGTTCCACGCGTACACATCCGGAAACGTTTGATCCGGCGACGCTCCAGGTTCTGCCTCGTCGCGACCTGCGGACATGATTCGTCGGGCGTTGCGTCCGACGTTGCGGGCCAGACGCGCCGAGTCGCCCACGATCTCGTCGACGTCAGCCACGACATCGTCCACCAGTTGGAAGGTGTCTTCGAGCACGCTGCGGATCAGGTGGGAGACCGTTTGGCGCCGACGCTGCGCCTCTTCCTTGAGGGTGGATTCCAGGTCCCGCGGCACACGAGTCTGGATCAGTCTGTCTTTGCGGGGGCGATCAGGCTTGGCCATCGACTCGATTGTACTACGAATTCGAACCAGCGCCGCCTGGACAGGATCCAAGAAAACATATCAATTTCAGACACTTGTATTCGTCCTAACGAACTCGATCGTAGGGGCCTCCGACATCGAGTTGCTTTTGTAATCTTTTGTATTACAAAGTGCGAAGCGCGCTCTTTCAAGGAGAACCCGTCATGAGCGAACCGAAGACCCTCGCCCAACAGATCGAAGCTGCGATCGACCAGGGCGCGACCACCGTCGAGCAGATTCACCACGCGATCGCCGACCTTCCCCTCAGCGCCCTCGAACGTTCGGGACTGTTCGAACGCACCGCCGAAGATGTTCGTTCCCTCCAACACGCTTCCATTGGCGCCGTCTACAGCGTCGTCCGCGAAATCAACCATGAGGTGATGAACCTGGCTGAAGAACTCCTCGGCGGCGAGTTCGCCGAATCTCGAGAATCACCGCGGTCCTAGTCGAGGTCATCCCCATGCGCAGCGACCACGACTCGCAGGCCGTCCGCAGCTCGATACGGCGCGAAGCGCTCTCGTTGCTGACGCATGGCGCGCTGCTGCCCTTCGGCTACCGCTCGCCGCGCCCGCGACCCGAGAGGAAGCGCGAGCAGCGCACCCTCGTTTTCGTACATGGGCTCGCAGGTAACCGCTCTGCCTTCTTTCCGCTCCAGGCGTACCTGAGGTGGCGCGGTCATCCCCGTCAGCTCGGTTTCAACTACCGAAGCACGGGATCGATCGAGCAACATGCGCTTCGTCTGAAACGCGCGATCGACGCGTCGGTGGGAGGCGGACGCATCGACATCATTGCGCATTCATTGGGCGGCCTGGTCGCCAGGGGCTACCTGCAACTGCTGGGCGGCGCGAGGCGCGTCGACCAGCTGATCACGCTCGGCACACCCCACCATGGCACCCATGCGGCGAACTTCATTCCGTCTACGCTGGTTCGCCAGCTGTTGCCGGGCAGTTCCTTCCTCGAACACCTCAACGCCGAGCCCCCTCCCGAAGCGCTCGCGGTCACCTCGATCGTCGCAGGGCGCGACCTGCTCGTGCAACCTGTGGTCTCCGCCGAATGCGGGTTCGGAACGAGCGTCGTGTTCGACGATCTCGGCCATGTCGAACTGCTCTATCGGCCGGAGGTGTTCGCATCGATCGCGGCCCAGCTCGGTTCGAAGTCGCTCTACGCAGGCCTCAGATCCGAGACCCCAGGTCCAGGCGCATGACGACCGCCTCCTCAGGGCACTGCTCGCGGAACTCGCGTGTCTTCTGGATCTCGCTCGGGACTCGGTCGCGCGCGATCGGCTTGAAGCCGTGCGGCTCGAAGAAGGCAGAAGCGCTCTCCGTCAGCAGATAGACCTCGCGTAGACCGAGTTCATTGACGCGTGAGAGCACGGCTTGCATCAGCCGGTTCGCAACGCCGGTGCGCCGGTGCTCCGGATCGACCACCAGTGACCGCAGCAGGCCGAGGCGCGCCATCACCTCCAGCGCGACCGCGCCGATCACGGTGTCGTCCCGCGTCGCCACGAGAACGTTGGAGACGGACGTGTCGGAAGGCAGCGGCGGCAGAGACGCCTGCGCGAGTAGCTCATTGATCCGCGCGAACTCGCTCGGGGTTGCCCGCCGAGCACCGAGGGCGCGTTGGTTGGCCATGCTTCTACCTCATGCGATCGGGCGTGGTTCGTCCGCCAAGTGGAGTATCGCACGGTAGGTCGTCGCGGCACCGAGACCGAAGCCGCCGCGCGACCTGGCGGAACGCTCCCGAGCGTCGGGGGACGGAGACGCTCCCCACTGATGACGAGTCATCCGCCCCACCGCTCCACCGGCACTCGGGAACGTCTAAGGGCATGAAGAGACGAGGATCGCGCTTGGTCGTAGCCGTGGCGCTCAGTTCGACCAGTATGCGAACTCGTCTTCAGGCCGCGCGGACTGAGCCTCATCTCGGTCGACATTGATGGGCGCATGGACGTAGGGCGCCCAGGCCGGCCCGGGCTGAGTGGCATAGTGTGCCTCCAGCTCCGCGCGAAGATCGGCGACGAGTCTCGGGTTGGCGGTCGCGATGTTCGATTGCTCGTACGGGTCGACGGCGAGGTCGAAGAGCCATTGTTGGCTCATGCCGCCGGGCGGCTCGCTCAGGATGAGCTTGTGCGATCCACGGCGAACGCTTCGCGCGGCGCCGTTTCGCCAGAACAATGCCCGATGCGGCGGGTCGGACATCTCACCGCGCAGGTAGGGAAGCAGATCGACGCCGTCGATCGTGCGATCGCTTGGCAGTTCCGCACCCGTGGCCGCGGCTGCCGTAGCGAAGATGTCGAAGTGGTGTACGGGCTCCGAGTAGACCATCCCAGCCGGGATCGCTCCGGGCCATCGGGCGAGGAAGGGAACATGGATGCCCCCTTCGAAGTACGTGCTCTTCCAGCCGCGGTAGGGACGATTCACCGCAGGCAGGCCGATGTATCCGGCTCCCCCGTTGTCCGAGGTGAAGATCACGAGGGTGTTCTCCTCGAGCCCGTTGCTGCGCAGCGCATCCAGGACCGCTCCCACGCCGCGATCCAGGGAACGCATCATTGCGCCGTAGACGCGCTCGCGATGGAGATCGATGTGCTCGAGCGCGTCATAGTCTTCACGTCGAGCCTGCAGCGGATTGTGCGGCGCGAAGTAGGCGAGGTAGAGGAAGAAGGGGCGATCCCGGTTGCGCTCGATGACCTGGACCGCCTCGGAGGAGTAGGCGTCGGTCATGTACGTCGGCAGCTCGAATGCCGGCCCGCCGTTGAAGGACGAGGCGAACTGCGTGACGTGCCACAAGAAGCGATCGATGGGGTCGAAGTCCTGGCGGGCATCGACGACGGTCGGATCATCCTCGCGCGCATACATGCCGCCCAACATGAGGAGGCTGTCGTCGAGCCTGCAGCGGATTGTGCGGCGCGAAGTAGGCGAGGTAGAGGAAGAAGGGGCGATACCGGTTGCGCTCGATGACCTGGACCGCCTGGGAGGAGTAGGCGTCGGTCATGTACGTCGGCAGCTCGAATGCCGCCCCGCCGTTGAAGGACGAGGCGAATTGCGTGGCGTGCCACAAGAACCGATCGATGGGGTCGAAGCCCTGACGGGCATCGACGACATCCGGATCATCCTCGCGCGCATACATGCCACCCAACATGAGGAGGCTGTCGTCGAAGCCTTGCTCGAGCGGCATCATCCCTTCACCGCGACCGAGGTGCCATTTGCCGATGTGTGCGGTGTAGTAGCCCTGGTCCTTCAGCAGCTCCGCGAGCGTGATCTCTGAGGGCGGCAGCCCCAGTGCTGCGACTTCATCGTCGACGTCGTCGCCCACGTCGAGGATGTTCGGCGGGCCATCCGTTCGGTGTGCATTCCG
The DNA here is from genome assembly GCA_028278345.1 of Myxococcota bacterium. Lineage (GTDB taxonomy): Bacteria > Myxococcota_A > UBA9160 > UBA9160 > UBA4427 > DUBZ01. Next base: position 39,308 of record JANQEL010000014.1, on the reverse strand, counting down.
GATCATCGTGATGATGGGCATCATGCCCGGAAGAACGGGCGTGAATTCGAAGCCGAAACGCGTGCCGTAGCGCCCGGTGATGAGGGCTGCGCGGGAGGGCGCGCAGGTTGCGCTGCCCGCGTAGCCCTGGACCAGGTTGACGCCCTCACGCGCAATCGAATCGATGTTCGGCGTTGGAACGGTGCTATTGCCGACTCCGCCGTTCAGGCTGATGTCGTTCCATCCCAGGTCGTCGGTCACGATCAATACGACGTTCGGAGGGCCCTCGGAGCGTGGGGGCAACGATGTGCGGGGTGGGGGCTGCGACCACTCGACCTCACCGCTTGGAGCGACTGGGTTCGCCACGTTCACGAGGATCCCCACCCCAAGAAGCACGATCTCGACGCGGGCGAGCCATGCCACCCACCCGACTCCAACCACGAGGATGGCGACCCACAGTGATGTCCGGGCAAGTCGACTCACTTTCGCTCCGAGTGTGTATTGGCGCGAAGCACGTCAGTCCATATGGCCACGACCGTTGCTTCGGGACGAAAGATAGATACAGTATTGACATATCAACTGTCAATAGATTTGGACTCGGGCTCAGATAGGGGTGCAGCGAGTCTTGGTTCTCGGTTGGAGGCCTCCGGAGATGAATCCTGCCCGCGTGTGGTCGATCCTGGCGATTCTCTACTTCGCCTTCTTCTCCTGGTACACCTCTTTCGGCGGACCTCTCACGCCCGAAGAGATCGACGGGTACGTCGCGGAGCTCGAGCGCGTGGGGCAGCCGCCGGAAGCCATCGAGGACATCCGAGGCTTCTTGGAGAACGACACCGGCGACGATTTCGTGATTCTGAACATCGTCGACGCCCGCGAGCCCCCGCTGGTCGTCGAGGGCTTTCCCCCTGCGGCGGACGCTCAGGAGATGAGCGATCGCTACATGGAGTTCATGTATCCCGCGCTCTTCGCCCGCGCGTGTCATCCGGTGATGGTCGGGTCCGCCGCGCATCGAGCAGTGGACTTGATGGGGCTCGAGGTCGAGGACATCGACGTCTGGGACCAGGGCGTGTTGATGCGGTACCGGAGCCGGCGCGATCTGATGGACATCTTGTCGAACCCGGCCTTCGCTGGACGCCACGAGTTCAAGGCCGCGGCAATCCAGAAGACGATCGCGTTTCCGCTCGACCCCTGGTTTCAGCTGGGTGACCCACGACTCGTTCTCGCGTTGCTGTTCCTGGTGATCGGCTTCGCTTGGCAGGCACTACGGCGGGGCTAGGTGAGGGGCCTCGATAGACTGGTGACACCCGCGGGTGCTCAGCGAGAATGGGGTTGTCCTGACCTGCCTGGCCGAGCGACTGGACACCGAGCTTGCTTGAGCCCTCGGGCCGCACCGTGACGTCGCGCTGAGGGGCTTCGGCCGGCACGGAGCGCACCGGTGCGGTGTCGTGGCACGATGGGGCAGGCTAGTGCCAACCGTCGCCCGCCCGTCAATCCAGGTGGAACGACCAGCCGCCAACCCCGAGCGTGACCTCCAGGCCCTGCTGGATCTCGCCCGCGGCCCGTATCGATACGTCCTTCTGGGCGAGCAGGCCTGTCTTCTTACCGCCGCCGGCAATGGTGAGGCCCGCCTCGAGCGAGAAGTAGCGACCCGCGAGGACGTGTGGCAGGTCGGTCGCCGAGATCAGGATTGACCTGAGTTCGATCATGACGGCTTTGGTTCACAGCTCGTCTTGGTGTTGAGCCCCTTGATCTTGACCGTCGATTCGTCGGTGCCGTTGCGCGTAGCGACGGTCAGGACGACGTCTTCGCTGGCACGCGGCAGCGAGATCTTGTTGATATCGAAGGTAACGGCGATGCCCTCCATGTCCGGGAGCACGCGCGCCCCCTCTGCCTCCATCGGCAGTCCAGACAGGAAGGCGTCCGTACTGCGCCACATGTCCCGCCCGTAGATGAGGAAGGTAGTCTTGCCGCTGCAGGCGGGCACCGAGGCGGGGATGACCTGCTCGATGCGCGCCCCCCGCGCCGCGCGACCGGTCTCCTGGAGGACGATGTCGGACAAGCCGTCGAGGTCGGCTCGATTGAGCGGGAGGCGCACGGCCACTGTACGCAGTCGGCTCCTCGCGCTCGGGTCTTCCTCGTCGTAGGTCCACAACACGTCCGGCTCTTCGCCGCAGCAGTCGTCATGCCAGTTCGCGATCCAGGCCGTCTCGACCTCGAGCCCGATCCATGGCCACCATCCGGGTACGGACAAGTCGGCAGTCACGGCGTGGTTGACGACGGTCTGTCGCAGCTTCAGATCGCTCGTGCGACCGGAGTGCTCGATGTGTGCTCGCGGACCGAACACCCAGCCGAATCGAGGCCAGATCCCTCGGCTGCCCGGGGGTACGGCCTTGCCGAGCCGGTTGCCCGTCCAGTCGGCTTCCCGATCGGCGAAGCCGACGACGACGGGGTTTCGATCCATGGCCTCTGCCTGGCCGGCGGCGTAGTCGAGCTGGGCGGCAGCGGCATCCAAGCCCACGCCCTGACCCGGCAGCACCATCGACATGGCCCCGGCCATCTGAACGGCATCGGACACGTCGGAGATCTGGGACGTGCGCTGAGCAAGCTCGACGGGGTTGGCGGCATAGACGCGCGCGCTGCCACCCGGCATGCCAATCGCCCACGTGCTCGGCCCGGGCGCCTCGTCTGGCTCGTAGTTCCGGAACCAGTCGTCGCGCGTGCGCGTCCGCTTGAACCAGGGACCCTGGCAGCTGACAACCTGCCCGTCCTCGCTACGACCCTCACAGACCTCGGCGATCGACTGCGCAAACGGCCAAGGCGTCAAGGCGATGCTCGACGATTCGTCTGGCGCCGCGGTCCCCCGATCCGCGTCCGCGAGAATGGACGCACAGTTGTGCAGCTGGGCTTCACGATCCTCGGCGCGGTAGAGGAATAGTTTCTCCGGCGCGCTCAGCCGGCTCTTGTCGATCCGGCGGTGTACGCCCTCCAGCCGCTTGGAGTCGCGTCCGATCGTCAAGCGCTGGAGGTAGCCGTCCAGCGACGCGCTCGCGATCTCATAGTGCGACGAGTTCCGTACCTCGTCGCGCAGAGCCTTACAGTTCTTCTCATATGTCTCCCACTCCGCCTCGGTCGAGTTCGGCTCCGGCGGGTAGAGCCACCCCACGCGTGAAGGCGCCGGCGTGGACGAGCTCGGGGTCTTTCGCCATGCCAGCAGCTGCGTGAACTCGTCCTGCGTGCCCGGCGGAATGGCGAGGGAGAACATCGCGCAGCGATCATTCTGCTTTGGCTTCACGCTACAGGTCGCGTCGTCTCGCTCGTCCAGTGCGTAGCCGATCGGAATCGACGCGAAGAATATGGAAGTCTTCGACATGGCGCGTAGCGGCGTCATTCCCCGCTCAGCATTCAGTCGATACGTCACGTGGCCGAGCCACTTCCGATACAGCCTGTCGATGTCTCGCCAGCGCAGGTCGGGCGGCACCACCGTGAGCCGGGCCACGCCGAATTTGTCCTTCTTCTCACCTGGCAGAAGAGTCGCTCGGAACTGGAGCCGGTACAGCGAGTTCCCGTCCTGGTCGTGTACGTCGTCCAGCCTGATCGCGTCGATGTCCGACCTCAGCTCTGCCCGGTAGGCCTTGCGATCGCGGTAGATGTCCCGCGGTGAAGCCGCGGTCGCGGCCGCTCGCGTCTCGGTCTTGGCCTTCTCTTCCAGCTTGGCGAGCTTCTCGTGCAGCTGCAGCAGCCTGGATTCGATGGCTTCCGTTCCCTTCAGGCCGGGCGAGTCGAACGATGCGTTGCCGAGGGGAGCCGGGTCGGGCACGACGGAGTTCCCGGTAGCCACCGGGAGATCGCCGCCCGCCTGTACATTTGCGACCTGCTGCTGCGCGGCAATCAGCTCCGCTTGGAGGCGCGCGATCTGGATGTCGCGCTGCAGCGCCTCGACCGCGCCAGCATCCTTCGCCGCACCGCCCCCGAGCGGGTCGTATTTGGCCTCGACCTGGCCCATGAAGGTCGTGACGAGTTGCAGCTGCCGCCGTATCTCGGGTGTGAACTGTGCCTGCTTCGAGGCCGCGAGCTGCTCTGTCAGGTACTTCAACTCGGTGCGACGATCTTCGACCAACGCCTCACGCGAGTAGATCTGTGGGTCGCTGATCAGGATGACCGCCCGTTCCTGGGGCGCGTCTTCGTTGACGTCGTGAACGCTCAGTCGGAAAGGCCGATCGAGGCAGCTAACGAGGGTGAGAACTGCAGTGAGTCCAAGCGGCAGGATAAGGCGGGACCGAGCCATGGCGTTGCTTCCTCATACACGGTTCAGTGGCACGACGCGTCGCCCCCTACTTATCATGCGCGCCACTTCGATGGCAATCCTCGACATTCCATGTCCCGGATCCACCGAATCGACACATTGATCGCGCGATGATGTCGTCCTGCCGTGTGGCTACGCCGATGAGGCGAACCGACCACGCGCCTATCCCGTCCCGCGGTGTCCTCCGATCGTCCTGAACATCGAGAATCCAGGGATGGCGATTTCGAGCGCACCATGTCCATCCGGTCGGGTAGGCTGAAGCCGGAGCATGTGCGCGAAGCGGCCGCCAAGGGCACGCGCGAGGCTGGCGCCGAGCGATGTGATCTCGGTATCGAGGAGACGGTTATGGAGACGGAGCCCTTCGCCGATTTCAGCAGTGTCGTGAAGCCCGAAGGCGAGAAGGTTGCCGTCGTCACCTTCTCCGCCTCTGACTACGATGACTGGCGCCCCATCCCCGAACAATCTTTCCCCGGTCTGATCGAGGTGATTGCCGCGGCGGACGTCCCGAGACGAGAGGCGAGAGCGCAGCCGGATAGAGGAACCGCTGGTGGGTCCGAGGAGCCTCTTGGCGGGGCGCCGCCGCCAGGCGCGCAGCCGCCGGATCCCCGAAAGCGCGCAGATTGGAAGGACGTCGGGCTCAGCTACATCGTCTATCGCGCCGCGTCCGATCCGTATCGAGTCCGCTACTCGTTGGGACATGGGCAGAGGGACACGAGCAAGGTCTTCAACAAGCTGTGGGCCCACGCCGCGAACATGGCGCAGCAGGGCGCCCACAAGCTCACCAAAAAGCAGCGGCGCGACCTCGCACTCCAGATCGGCAGCGCTGTCAGTTCGGGCCTCGAGGGCGACGACTCCGGAATGCAGTACGGCCTCAACACCGCCAACAAGTATCTCTGGGACATCAGCCGCCGGCGGGGTCGCGTGCCCTACATGCGGAGCTTGATCGGGTTCGTGCTGGTCATCGGGGTGGCTGGAATCTTGCTCGCCCTCGACATGTGCGCCACGAACGCCTCCTGCGACTGCGGCAGCAATTGCAGCGACTGGATGACGATCCTGACCGCCAGCCTGATCGGTGGCGCCCTCGGCCTCATCGTCTTCGCGGGTGCCAGTGACAGCCAACCCTTCGACCCTTTCGCCTCCACTGCCTACAACGTGACCGAGGGAATCCTGCGCGGTGTATTCGGAATCGCGGGTGCGCTTGCCGTCGCCATCATCGTCGCGTCGGGTGCGATCACGACAGAACTCATCGAGCCCGGCGAGAACGAGCTGCTGGTCTTGACGGTCTTCGCCATCGCCGGCGGCTACTCACAGAACTACGCTGTCAGCCTCCTTCGTTCCTTCAGCCCGGTCGACATCCCCCCCGAGAAGAGGACCGGCTACAGCCTGGTGGAGATCGACGAAGCCTAGGCCCCCAGTTAGTCTCCTCTCATGGAGACGCCGCCGATCGCGCCGACCCGGCCCACGACCCGAGTCGTGCACGGCCACGAGATCCAGGATCCCTACACCTGGCTCCACGAACGCAGCGAGGAGACCCTCGCCTACCTGCAAGCCGAGAACGACTACGCGAAGGCTCGGATGGCCGACGTGGCCGATCTCGAGCAGCGCCTGCGTACGGAGCTGCGGGCCCGCATCCAGGAGACGGACCGGTCCGCGCCGATCGAGGACGGCGGCTACTTCTACTTCTCGCGGACCCAGGAAGGCAAGAGCTACCCCCGCTACTGCCGCGCGCCGATCGGCGACGAGGCGAGCGAGGAGGTTCTGCTCGACCTGAACGCCCTGGTGGGTTCCGGCTCGTTCATCGAGTTGGGAAGCTTCGAGACGAGTCCCGACCACCGCCTGCTCGCCTACTCGACCAATACCAACGGCGACGAGCGCTTCGATCTGTTCGTGAAGGACCTGTCGACTGGGGAGCATCTGGCGCCTCCGGTGCCGGACACCGGTCCGGCTGTGGCCTGGGCGAGTGACTGCCGGACGCTCTTCTATCTCGAACTCGACGAAGCCAACCGACCCTGTCGCGTGATGCGCCGGATCATCGATGCACCGGTTGATTCGGCCGAGCTCGTCTACGAGGAACGCGACGAGGCCTTCCATCTGGACATCGACCGGACCCGTAGTGGTGCCTTCGTCCTCATCGTCGCCGAGAGCGAGACAACCACCGAGGTGCGCTGCGTCGACGCCGCCGAGCCGGCCGATAAAATGCGAACGCTCCTGCCGAGGCGGCAAGGCATTGAGTACACCGTCGACCACCAGGACGACCGCTTCTGGGTGCTCACGAATGACGGCGCTCGAAACTTCCGCCTGATGGAGGCGCCACTTCAGGGTGACCTCGCCGAACACTGGCAGGAGCGGATCGGCGAGGATCCCGAGGTGATGCTCGACTCGATCGACTGCTTCGCCCGGCACCTCGTCGTTTCGCAGCGGAAGGCCGGGCTCACGTCGATCCGCGTGATCGAGACGGAAGGCTTCCGCGAGCACTGCATCGACTTCGACGAGCCGCTGTACGTCGCCGAGCTGGGCGGCAATCCGAGATACGACGTTGATAGGCTTCGGCTCCGCTACAGCTCGCTCGTCACCCCGCTGAGCGACATCGACTACGAGCTGGGGACGCGCGCGCGCACCCTGCGCAAGCAGCAGCCCGTCCGTGGCTACGACCCCGGCGAGTACGAGATGCTGCGCGTCGAGGCTCCGACCCCGGACGGCGAGCGCGTGGCGATCTCGCTTGCCGGCAGAAAGGGCGTGCTCGCGCAGGGCCCCGCGCCCCTCTACCTGGTCGGATACGGCGCCTATGGGCTCAGCTACGACCCCGAGTTCGACCGCGATCGGCTCTCCCTTCTCGAGCGCGGCGTCGTCTTCGGCATCGCGCACATCCGCGGCGGATCAGAGCAGGGGCGACGTTGGTACGACGAGGGCAAGCTGCTCCACAAGCGCAACACCTTCGACGACTTCGTGGCTTGCGTTCGGCACCTCGTTGATCGGGGTATCACGACGCCGGAGCAGCTCGTGGTCGAGGGCGGGAGCGCGGGTGGCCTGCTGATCGGTGTCGTACTGAACGAGCGCCCGGACCTCTGCAAGGCGGCCGTAGCCGACGTCCCCTTCGTGGACGTGCTCAACTCGATGCTGGACCCGACGCTGCCACTCACGGTGATCGAGTACGAGGAGTGGGGCAACCCGAAGGACCAGGAGCAGTTCGAGTACATGGCCGGCTACTCGCCGTACGACAACATCCGGCCTCAGGCCTATCCGCACCTGCTCGTGCAGGCGGGCCTCTACGACACGCGCGTCTCGTATCGAGAGCCGGCCAAGTACGTCGCGCGTCTCCGCGCCGAGCGGAAAGGCGGCGGTGACCTACTTCTCAAGACGAACCTCTCGGTCGGCCACGGTGGCGAGGCCGACCGCTACGCGGCCCTCGAGGAAACGGCCTTCGAGTACGCATTCGTGCTGAAGCACCTGGGGTTGGCGGACGCCGATCTCCGCCACGCCGTCGACGACGACGCGACCGCATCCCGCTAGGCCCGACTCCGGGGTGTTGTTCCAGACCATCCCGAACCCAGCGCGGGAGACGAGCGGCGCAGCGACGATCGCGGTGTCGGGGGCCACCGTACTCGTGGCGGCGCCCCAGGCCGGACCAAAGAGAGCGCATCAGCCCAACCGGCTGTGATGTGCGGACCTCTAGGGTGAGTTCAGGCTCGGCATCAAGGGGTACTGCTACTCGCTGACCATCACCGACTACCGCTCGCGGAATCTGCTCGCCCGCGAGGGGCTCTCCTCCACACGCTCGCTCATCTGCCGAGACTGGAAGCCGCTGCTCGAGGAGGCCGAGCTGCCGAAGGTCGGATTCAACACCCTGCGCCACACGATGGCGAGGGACGGTCTACTGAAGGGCCTTCACGGGAAGGTCGTGCATACCCGCCTCGGGCACTCCCAGATCAGCACGACGATCGACACCTACTCGGACGCGCTCCCGGAGCTAGACGTGATGGCCGCCGATCTCCTGGACGAGGATCCCGCGTCCGCCGAGGACGCCGAGGAGGAGGCGGGCGGCGCCGAGAGCTGAATCCGGCGAGTGGGGTGCGTTCGTTGTCGCGAACCGCCCCGAATGAAAGACCGGGCCTGATGCTAGAAGCCGCATGCAGTGTTGAGGTCAGCAAGCGCCGTTGAGCAGCTAGCGACCCCGACAAGTTCCGAAAACGAGTCGTGCATATCTAGGTCTGAACAGGATGCGACTGCTAGGCAACCGAGATACTCAACATAAGCCTGTCGGCATGCGGTCGTGTTGAACAACCCGAAAGTCGCAAACTGGCAGGTATTCCGACAATTTGGCGGGAGGCTGCCCGCGATCGCGCACGTGTCAATCCGATCGCAAACGTCGAAGCATGCCTGATCGACGCCGAAGCAGGTGTTCATTGCCGACCGTGCACGCGACTCGCAAGCGCCTCCAATAAGAGTCTGGAAGTAAGGTGCTACGTATTCACAAGCATCGTCTGTGTCGCGATCCGCCCCGCAATCAAGGGCTTCCTCTACTTCGTCCGCACACGCGATAGATCGCAGCTCGGCTTCATCTACCGCATCGTGGCACTGCTCTCGGCACTCTTGCTGAGAATCAAACCCTTGTGCCTCAAGAGAGCCACATTTGTCGATGGAATCGCAAACGGCTCTACAGGTGGCCTTCGTTCCACTACTTCCGCTGCACCCAACGATCGACAGGAAGGCGATCCCTACCAGTAGTGGCAACGCCCTGCGCATCGTCTCTGAGCCTCCCGCGTTCGCAGACTGAGCAATATGGAGCGCCTGCGTTTGCCCCGGAGAGAGTGTCAACCATGTCTCCGGAATGATCTGTAAACCATGTCTCCGGTACAGACCGAGTCAACGATGGCACGCCGGGAGGGATTCGAACCCCCGACCCTCAGGTTCGAAGCCTGATGCTCTATCCAGCTGAGCTACCGGCGCGCAAGGTGGCTGGGAGAGGGCGGCGGGGCCGCGGGCTTCGGGTCGGGGAGGTTGATACCCGAGCTTTCGACGCGATGCCAGCAAAGCGATTTCGCAGGGGTCGATCCGGCCCGGGGGCTCAGGTGCGACTGCCCGGTGGGCGCCAGGCGGCGTGGGCTTCGTGGGCGGGGACCACGTCGGCCTCGCACTCCCGGATCCGCTCGGCGAGCCACTGGACCCACTCTCCGAAGCGTGGGTTCTGCTGCTCCGCGCGCACGGCCTTGATCCATACTTCCATCTTTCGCCACATCATGAGAAGCAGGCCGCCGGCGAGTTTCTGCACGATCTCGAACGAAGCGATTCCCTCGTAGACGAGCAGGCCCATCGTCTCGAAGCTCATGCCGACGATCTGCATGGCTTCCTCGACTTCGGGACCTCGCGCCTCGACCTCCTCGAGGCCCAGGCCGTCGGGCAGGTTGCGCAGCAGGTTGATGGCCCGCGCGAGGTCGGGTTCGGTGAAACCGCGACACAGATCGGCGGCGATCTGCGAGGCACGCCGGCGTCGAAGCTCGCGAAACTGCACGAAGGCGAAGAGCCCGCCTCCCACGATCGTCAACGCGCCGAAGATCTCGGCCGCTGCGGCGTATTGCTCGAGATTCGCCACGTGGTCTCCGTTCGGATCCGGGGTCGGGCGTCAGTCTAGGCGAACCTGCGCTGCGGTCGGCGAGCCTCGGGCAGGGGCGTAGGGCCGCCACAACGACATCGCATTGCGGCCGGGCGTCACCGCCGGGAAGCCCTCAAGAGGTTCTCGCGAACCTCCGAATCGTAGGGGGTCCAACGTGTCTGCGGCGGCGGTCCCAGCGGATAGGCGGCGCCGCGGAGGAGGAAACCCGATGTTTCGTGCCGCACTTCTTGCCACCACCCTGGGTGTCGCCATCTCCCTTCTCGCTTGCGGCGCCACGCCGCCCACCGAGAAGATGGCGCTCCAACACTGTCAGAGCATCGCGCGAGATGAGATGCCCGATGTCGCGGGCAACCCGCGCTATCGCAACAACAAGAGCGAGATCGAACAGACGGTCGCTGGCCCCGACGAGTTCGAGTTCACGGTGAAGGGCGAGTACTTCTTCAAGGCGTTCGACAGCGGAGACAGCGAGCTTCGCTTCACCTGCACGATCGCGAAGGCCCTCGAGGACGAGCAGTGGACGCTCGTCGAGTTCGACTCGGTGTGCATCGGCGGTTGCGTCTGATCGACTACCGGACCGGGTGCCCGCGGTATTCCATGCCGAGGTCACGCGCGACGGGCTCGCAGACGATCGCACCGGCGTAGACGTTCAGCCCGTTCGCGAGATGCGGGTCTTCGATCATCGCCTTCTCCCATCCGTAATCGGCCAGGGCGCGTACGTAGGGCAGGGTGGCGTTGCCCAGCGCGAAAGTCGAAGTGCGCGCCACGGCCCCCGGCATGTTGGCCACGCAGTAGTGCACCACGTCGTCGACGACGAAGGTCGGGTCGGCGTGCGTGGTCGCGCGACTGGTCTCGAAGCAGCCGCCCTGGTCGATCGAGATGTCCACGAGGACCGAGCCGGCCTTCATGCGGTGGACGAGATCGCGGGTCACGAGGCGAGGTGCAGCGGCGCCTGCCACGAGCACGGCGCCGATCACGAGATCGGCCTCGAGCACGAGGGATTCGACCGCGGCCGGCGTCGAGTGGATCGTGCGAATCGAAGCGCCGAACTGGCGCGAGAGTTCACGCAGGCGCTGGGCCGAGCGATCCACGACGGTGACGTCGGCTTGCATTCCCACGGCGATTTCTGCGGCGTTGGATCCCGCCACCCCGCCGCCGAGGATCACGACGCGACCCGGGCTTACACCGGGCACGCCTCCGAGCAGCACACCGAGCCCGCCGTTCGCCTTCTCGAGGCAGGCGGCGCCGACCTGCACCGACATGCGTCCAGCGATCTCGCTCATCGGCGTGAGTAGCGGAAGCGAGCCGTCGTCAGCCGTCACGGTTTCGTAGGCGATCGCCGTGGCGCCCGAGGCGCACAGGGCTTCGGCCTGCTGCGGGTCGGCGGCCAGGTGGAGATAGGTAAAGAGAACCTGATCGCGCTGGAGCATCGCGCACTCGGAGAGCTGCGGTTCCTTCACCTTCACGATCATGTCGGCGTCGAAGGCCGAGGCGGCGTCTGGGCAGATCACTGCGCCGGCCGCGCGGTAGTCCGCGTCGCCGAAGCCGATGCCAGCGCCGGCCCCCGTCTCGACCCGCACCTCGTGTCCGGCCCGGCTGAGCTCCTGCACCGCCGCGGGCACCAGCCCCACCCGGTACTCGTGCACCTTGATTTCCTTCGGAACGCCAATCCTCATTTCTCGTCTCCCCGGGGCCGTCGAATCGCCCGATTTCGAATGGCCGGAGAGTACGGGGAAAGGGTTCGCGGATGTCGTTGAAAATACGACGCTTTTCACTCGATTCGCAAGATTCCACGAAGAATCGACACGTATGAGGTGTATTCTTGCTGGAATGAAGATCGACGAATACGATCGCGCCATCGTGGATGCCTTGCAGCAGGACGGGCGGATGTCGAACGTGGAGCTCGCCGCTGAAGTCCACCTCTCCGAGTCGGCCTGCCTGCGCCGACTGCGCCGGCTCGAGTCGAGCGGATTGATCGAGCGCTACGCCGCGATCGTCGACCCCGTTCACGCGGGCGTCCCCGGCAACGTCTTCGTCCACATCACGCTCTCGAGCCAGGAACAGGAAGACCTGAAGGCCTTCGAGAGCGCGGTGCGCCGCGTTCCCGAAGTGATGGAGTGTTACCTGATGACGGGCGAGTTCGATTATCTGGTTCGCGTGGTGGTCGCGGACACCGCGGACTTCGAACGCATCCACAGCCAGACCCTCACCAGCCTGCCCGGCGTGGCGCGCGTGCACTCGAGCTTCGCGCTGCGAAGCGTCTGCAAGTCGAACACGCTGCCGATCAAGGTGCGTGCAGCGCGCTGAGGCGACACAGCTCGTCGCGACTACGCGATCGGGAGTCGAACCACCGCCCGCGTGCCGAGCCCGAGTTCGCTCTCGAGCCAGACCTCTCCCCCACAGTCGGTCACGATGCCGTGAACGACCGAGAGGCCCAGCCCCGTACCCGTCGAACCCTCTCGCGACGAATAGAACGGTTCGAATGCATGTTCGATCTGCTGTTGCGTCATGCCGTCGCCGTCATCGCTCACGACGATGCGTGCGTACTCGGAGCCGGCTTCGACGCTCACGTTGACATGACGGCCGCGCTTGCCCGAAACGATCGCGTTGTGAATCAGGTTGACGAGCACCTGCTCCATCTCGGTGGGGTTGAAGCGAACGAGGGGGGCCTCGTCGCACAACTCGATGTCGACGTAGGCACCGTGCTGCCGCGCGAGTTCGTTCGTGAACTGCTGCGCCTCGCTGATGACGTCGCGCAGATCGCCCACCTGGTGTTCGCCTCCACCTTCGCGCGCGAAGCGCAGCATGGCGCGGGTCACCCGTGCGGCCCGCTGGCTTTGATCGATCACGGTGCCGAGCGCTTCCTCGGCGATGGAGATCGCGTCGTCCCGATCTCGCGCCGATTTCAGCTGCTGCGCGCCGAATTCCGCAGCGAGAAGCGCCGAACCGACGGGGTTGTTCACCTCATGCGCAATGCCGGCTGACAGCACCCCGAGGCTCCGCAGGCGGTCCGACTGGGTCAGGCGTGCTTCGATGGCCCTGCGATCAGCTTCGAGTCGATGGATGTGGGTCATATCGTGAATGCGAATGATCAGCGCTTCGGCTCGTTCGCCCGGGCGCGCGATCGGGTGAGCGGTGAGCCAGAGGCGGGTGTGTTCGTCGCTGTTGATGGGGCGGCAGAAGACCCCGAAGTCTTCGCCGTCTTGCGACTCACGCCAGATCCTCGTGAGTGAGATGGGGTCGGCGTCCGCCTCGATCGGGCGAAGGGTGGCGCGGATCCCGGACTCGGCCGGGGCTCCGTCGTCCAGGCCAGCCGACTCGAACAGCGAACGAGCCTGCAGGTTGGCGTAGAGGAGCCGCCCGTTCGAATCGACGACCAACAGCCCCGTCGTGTCGCGGTTCCACAGGTCTCGCATGACGGCAGCCGAGAGGTCGTACAACGTGCCGTCGTAACACCCGAACACGAACACGACTCCGGTGACCAGACCGCCCAGGACCGACACATCGAAGGGCCAGTCGATCGGCGCGAGGGTGTAGGTGGCGTTGGCAACCAGCACGGGCAGCATGGCGAGCAGCATCATGGCGCTCTGTCGGCGCGCGTGGGGCGCATTCTCGAACCGCCGGTACAAATGGAAGTAGCCGGCGGCAATCACGAGTACCAGGCCGTACGCGGAGAGCGCACCGGCCCACCACATCCAGTGATACTCGTTGCGGCCGCCGATGACCGGGGTGAGGAACTGTCCGTGGTACGGGTTCGTCGCAACCACCAGGAACGTTGCGAAGGCGAACACGCTCGGCCCCCAGACCACCGGCGCGGTCGCCCACTCGGGCTGGACCCCATGACGTTCGGCGAAGCGAAACGCCAGCACCCACCAGGTGGCTACGAGGCCATAGCTCCCGGCGTAGACGGCATCGATCGCGAGCGTTTCGGCGGCCAACTCGGTTGCGAGTTGGGTGCCGATCTCACCCGCGATCCACAGCAGGGCCATCAGCTGTGTCGTGAAGAGCGTTGGCCCCAGCGGAGCCGGCGGGCGGCGAACGACGATGAAGCAGGCGACCGCCAGAAACAGCAGCGCTGCATTCAGGTTGATCAGGATGGCCAGATTCATCGGAGCCGCCTCAGCTTGGTGTAATCCGGTATCCAGTCCGTTCGCGGCGGCTCGGTGGAGGCGCCTGGCTCAGTCGATGTACCCGAGGCTGCGAAGCATCTCGAGTTCGGCCGGATCGACGCTGCTGGCCTTCGAATCGTCGAGCATCTTGTTGATCGTCTTGTCGTCGGGGAAGCGCTTCACGCCGAGGTCGAGCACCTGGATGGCCTCGGCCTTGTTGCCCGCGACCTGCAGGAGCTGGGCCGTGCCCGAGTAGTCGGCGGCGGAGATGCGGTCGGCGTTGGCGTCCGCCAGCTTCGAGAGCTGGGTCACCGTGCCGGCGCCGTCGCCCGAGCGCGAGAGGGCTTCGAGCTTCACGAGCTCGAGGCCCCAGGCCGTGACTTCATCCGGGCTGCCCGCGAGGCCGGCGTCGGCGGATTGGATCGCGGCGGCGTAGTCGGAGCCCGAGAGGCTCGCGCGCGCTTCGGTGAGGAGATCCTGGCTCGATTTTTCGCAGCCCATCGCGGTGAGGGCGAGCGCAGAGGCGAGGGCGAAGGCGAGCAAAACAGTGCGGGAAAGCTGCATGGCGGTAGTGGGACTCCCGGAGTGGTGGGGGTTCACGTCAGGCGGACTGTGGGTTTGGTGGTCTTCCGACCCGTTTCCGTTCACCGGGGCCGTGTTGCCGGTGAAATGAAGGCTTGATTCCGGCTCGTGATCCGTCGATCCGGTGAGGCACGCGACGCCCGATCGCTGGCGGTGCGGTCTCCGTAACCGATTGAAATGCAAAACGAAAACCGGGAGTCGAATCGCAGGCCCGAGCGCGAGCTGTTATATCATACCGGCCCCGAAAATGGGTCCGCGCATTCGATGGATCAAGGCGAGTGACCCCAGCGTGGTGAGGCGGTGTCCCTCGATTGCCGGTGAGATGCCGGTCGAGGCTGGGGAAAGGCGATTTCGTCACGAACCCGCGCGCCTCGACTACCTACATCACACCGTTTTTCTGGCTTGAGCGCGCTGCCCGGATTCGCGGGGCGCGCGTCGACGAACTGGCGAAAGACCGAACGAGAGCATGAAGAAAACCAAGGCCGCTCGGCCCTTTTCCGCCGCGCTGCTCCTTCTATACCTACTTCTTTCGCTGACCGTGTCCGCGAGCGTCGCCCAGGCCTACATCGGCCCCGGCGCGGGCTTCGCGCTCGGCGGCTCGATCCTGGTGCTGCTGGTCACCTTCGCGCTGGCCTTCGTGATCATCCTGACCTGGCCGATCCGCCTGGTCATCAACCTGATCCGTGTGGGTAACCCGTACAAGAACGCGAAGGCGAAGAAGGTGGTGATCCTCGGGCTCGATGGCCTCGACCCCGGCCTCGCCACGCGCTTCATGCGCGAAGGCCGCATGCCCAACTTCCAGAAGCTCGCCGACAAGGGCGTGTTCCGGCCGCTGGATACGAGCACGCCTTCGATGTCGCCGGTGGCCTGGTCGACCTTCTCGACGGGCACCGACGCGAGTCATCACTGCATCTACGACTTCCTGACCCGCGACCCCTGCACCTACATGCCAACGCTGAGTTCGACCGACATCGGCAACGCCAAGCGCGTGGTGAACATCGGCCGCTACATGGTGCCCATCGGCAAGCCCAAGATGAAGCTGCTTCAGAAGAGCCAGCACTTCTGGAAGCTGCTGGGTGAGAAGAACATCTTCTCGATCATCCAGCGCGTGCCGATCACCTTCCCGCCGACGCCCTTCAAGAATGGCCTCCTGCTCAGCGGCATGTGCGTGCCGGATCTGCGCGGCAGCCAGGGCACCTTCTCCTTCTTCAGCACCGATAGCGACGGCGGCAAGGCGAAGTTCATCGGCGGCGAGCAGACGGTGCTGCGCCGCAACGGCAACGTGATCCGTTCGCGCATCGTCGGGCCCGACAACTCGATGCTGAAGAGCGGTGGTCGCATGACGGTGCCATTCACGCTCACGATCGACGACGACGCCCAGGGCGCCATGTTCGAGATCGACGACGGCGAGAAGGTTCACCTGAAGCTCAACGAGTACTCGGGCTGGATCGAGCTCAAGTTCACCGCCGGCCTCGGGGTGAGCGTCAGCGGCATCGCGAAGATCTATCTGATCTCGACCGACCCGCACGTGAACGTCTACATGACGCCGATCCACATCGATCCCGAAAACCCCGCGATGCCGATCTCGCATCCCGAGGTCTACGCGATCTACCTGGCGAAGAAGCAAGGCAAGTACGCCACGCTCGGCTTCGCGGAAGACACCTGGTCGCTCAACGAGCGGGTGATCGACGAGAAGGTCTTCTACGACCAGGCGATGGAGGTGTACGAGGAGCGCGAGCAGATGTTCCTCGACGCGGTGAAGCAGTCGAAGAAGGGTTTCGTCACCACGGTCTTCGATACGACCGATCGCGTGCAGCACATGTTCTATCGCTACCTCGATCCCACCCACCCGGCGAACGAGGGCAAGGACGTAGACCAGTGGAAGGACGCGATCGCGTCGGTCTACGAGAAGGTCGATGGCCTCGTGGGCAAGATGGACGACGTGATCGAAGATCCCGATACCGTCTTCATGGTGATCAGCGACCACGGCTTCACGAACTTCCGCCGCGGCATCAACATCAATTCGTGGCTGCGCGACAACGGCTACCTCTACCTCAAGGAAGAGGGCGCGCTCGAGAGCGGCGAGTGGTTCGAGGGCGTCGATTGGTCGAGAACGAAGGCGTTCGCGCTGGGCCTCACGGGCATCTTCATCAACCGCAAGGGCCGCGAGGCCTCGGGCATCGTGAACGAGGGCAAGGACTATCGCGACCTCGTGAAGGAGATCGCCGAGAAGCTCGAGCAGCTGGTCGATCCGCAGACGGGTCAGAAGTGCGTGCGCAGCGTCGCGGTTTCCCAGCAGTACTTCAGCGGGCCGTATCGCTTCGATGCGCCGGACCTTCTCGCGGGCTGGGAAGGCGGCTACCGCAACAGCTGGGAATGCGCCGTGGGGCAGGTGACGGAAGAGGTCTTCACCGACAACACGCGCAGCTGGTCGGGCGATCACTGCGTGGATCCGAGCCTCGTGCCGGGCGTGTTCCTCTGTAACCGCGCACTCGCCGAAGAGAAGCCGAAGCTCGTCGACATTCCCGCGACCGTGATGCACCTCTTCGGCCAGACGCCCCCCGCCTACATGCAGGGCAAGATGCTCTTCCCCGATGACGTGAACACCGGCGACGTGAAGGGCATGCTCGATCCCGCCTCCCTCGATCAGAGCGGCGCGGCCCCCGGTGCCATGATCTTCCCGCCCGACGAGCGCAAGGCGAGCGGTCAGTCGTGAGCACGCACGTGGGTTCGAAGACGCGCCGCCTGCTGGCTCCGCTCGGGATTGCCGCAATGCTCCTCGCGAGCGGCACCCACGCGGCCCCCGGTGCTCGCCCGGGCATCTTCATCATGGGCGTCGACGGCATGGATCCCGTGATCCTCCAGCGGCTGATCGACGAAGGCAAGATGCCCAACTTCGAGAAGTTCGCGGAAGAGGGCGAGTTCCAGTCCCTCGGCACCGCGAACCCGCCGCAGAGCCCGGTGGCCTGGTCGAACTTCGTGACGGGCATGAACCCCGGCGGCCATGGCGTCTTCGACTTCATGCACCGCGACAAGAAGAGCTATGCGCCGCTCTCTTCCGCAACCAAGGTGTCCGAAGAAGAGGCGACCTCCCTCAAGCTCTTCGGCTTCGTGATCCCGATCTCGGGGGGCGACCTCGAGAACAACCGCGGCGGCACGCCCTGGTGGGATTATCTCCACGATGCGGGGGTGGACGTCGAGGTCTATCGCATTCCCGGCAACTACCCGACGCCCGAGTCCGAAGCGAAGGTGCTCTCGGGCATGGGGACGACGGATCTGCGCGGCGGTTTCGGGACCTACAGCCTCTTCACGGACCAGATCGTCGAGCGCGACAACCCGAAGGGCGACATCCAGATCGTCACCGTTCGCGATCTCGATCTCGACGGCACCCCCGATACGGTGACCGCCGCCCTCAAGGGTCCGCCGGACGCGCTTCGCCTCGAACCCGGCCAGGTGCCCAACGACAACCAGTACATCAACGTCGGCGTCACTGTGTACCTCGATGGCGAGACCGATACCGCCGTCATCCAGGTCGGCGATGCCCACGTGTTGATCGAAGAGGGCGAGTGGTCGGATTGGGTCGAGGTGAACTTCGATCTCGCGCCGATGGGCGTGATGCCGGTCGCCGGTATCGTGCGCTTCTATGCAAAGGAGCTTCGCCCGGGCTTCCAGCTCTACGCTTCGCCCGTGAACATCTCGCCCACGAGCCCCCTTGCCCCGATCACGAGCCCCGACGAGTTCGTCGAGGAGCTCCACGATGGCGTCGGCTTCTTCTATACGCAGGGCATGCCCGAGGACAACGACGCGCTGAAGGACGGTGTCTTCGACGAGGACGACTACCTCAAGCAGGTGCGCCTCGTGCAGGACGACACGAACCTGATGCTCAACGTCGCCCTCGACCGCTTCGAGCCCGGCGACGCCACCTTCGTCTACTTCTCGGACATCGATCTGCAGTGTCACATGCTCTGGCGCCACGCCGATCCGAAGGACCCCGAGGCGCCACCCCATCCGGCCTGGGTGCCCGAGGTCGCCCGGGGCCACGAACTCGACATCGAGGGCTTCTACAAGGATGTCGACAAGGCGCTCGGCCACATCCAGCAACGCCTGCCCGAAGGCACGACCATCATGGTGATGAGCGACCACGGCTTCCAGGCCTACACCCGCCAGCTCCACCTGAACGCCTGGCTGCGCGACAACGGCTATCTGGTGATGAAGGAAGGCAAGCGCACGGGCTACACCGTCACCGACGACATCGACTGGTCGAAGACGAAGGCATTCGGCCTCGGCTTCAATGGCCTCTATCTGAACGTGAGGGGCCGCGAATCGCAGGGGAGCGTCGATCCCGGTGATGTGAACGCCTTGATGACCGACCTCGCGAACGACCTCGAAGCCTATCGCGACCCGAAGAACGGCGAGCAAGTCGTGAAGAGGGTCTTCCGCGCCACCGACGCCTACAGCGGACCGCGCACGAGCGAAGGCCCCGACCTGCTCGTCGGCTACGACGCGGGCTACGGGACGAGCGATGAGTCGACCCTGGGTGAGGTCACCGAAGAGGTGATCGCCGACAACACATCGCGCTGGAGCGGCAACCACCTGATGGATCCGAGCGTGGTCCCGGGCGTGCTGCTCATCAATCGCAAACTCTCGACCGATGGCCACGATCTCACCGATCTCACGGCCACCATCCTCTCCCACTACGGCATTGCGACGCCTTCCGACATGGTCGGCAAGGCGATCCAGTAACCGGACCCAACACCCCCGAGGTAAACGCCATGTTTGGAAGCAATACCGTCAAGGTCAAGATCGACAAGGATCTGATGGACCGCCTGCGCAAGGTGGCCGACGTCGCGGGCTACGCGACGACGGAAGAGTTCGTCACCCACGTGCTCGAGAAGGAGATGCTCCACTTCGAGGATGCGGGTAGTGACGAAGACATCCGCGAGAAGCTGAAGGGCCTCGGCTACATCTCGTAGCCCGCTCCTTCGCCGGACCCCACGCACACGAGATCCCCTGTGGTTGCCTCGATCAACAACGTCGCCAACGCGATCTTCGACCTCATCATGGCCCCTTTCGGCCATGACTGGGCGGTGATCGACATGATCATCTGGCCGGTGGTGATGGGCGTGATCGCGCTGCAGGTCTACAAGATGGTCTCGAACCAGAAGGCGATCATCTCGGTGAAGCGCCAGATCTCGATGCACCTGCTCGAGATCCGCCTGTTCCGCGACGACATGCCGCAGGTGATGAAGTCGTTGGTGCAGATCGTGGGGAAGAACTTCCTCTACATCGGCCACAACCTGATGCCCATGGTGGTGATGCTCGGGCCGATGCTGGTGGTGATGGTGCAGATGGTTTCGCACTACGCCTACGAACCATCGAAGGTGGGAGCCGTCGAGCTGCTGCACGTGAAGCTCGATACGAACGCCGGAGTCTCCACGAAGCAGGTCTCGCTCTCACTGCCCGATGGGATCGCCCTCGATGCGCCGGTCGTGCGCACGGCTTCGGGGGATGTCTTCTGGCGCCTGCGCGCCGAAGAAGCCGGCGATCACACCCTCGCCCTCAAGGTCGGCGACCGCGAACTCACCAAGCAGTGGGCCGTCGGCGGCGAGGCGCGCAAGGTGCCGGTGAAGCGGCTTCGCAGCTGGGAAGCCTTCCTCTATCCAGGCGAACCCGCGCTCGCGAGCGACGGCCCGGTGATCTCGATCGATCTCGCCTCCGACATCCGCGAACTCGCGTGGTTCCCCGACGGCGAAGGCGGCATTCTGATCTGGGCGATGGCGCTCTCGATCGTCGCCGGCATCGCGCTCAAGGACGTCTTCGGCGTCACGCTCTAAAGCGGCGAAGCCGCCCATCCGAGGAACGACTCATCGTGCTCGCATCCCTGAAAAAGAAGCTCTTCGGCGGTAGCAACGGCGATCCCATCGTGGTCGTGAGCGGTCTTCCTCGCTCTGGCACCAGCATGATGATGAACATGCTCCACGGCGGCGGCCTCGACGTCTTGTCGGACGGCGAGCGCGTGGCCGACATCGACAACCCGAAGGGCTACTTCGAACTCGAGCGCGTGAAGGAGCTCGAGCACGAGAGCGACAAGTCCTACCTCCAGGCGGGCCGGGGCAAGGTGCTGAAGGTGATCTCCTTCCTCATCAAGGATCTACCCGACGACAACGACTACGACGTCATCTTCATGCGCCGCGACCTCGGCGAGGTGCTGAAGAGCCAGGCGAAGATGATCGACCGCCTCGGCACCACCGACACCGACGCCGGTGACGAGGCGATGAAAGAGGCCTACCGCAACGACATCGTGCGCACACGCCTGCTCTGCAGGAAGAACCCGAACATGCGCCTGCTCGAAGTGCACTACAAGCAGACGATCGAAGACCCGGTGGAGACCGCGCGCTCGGTCAACGCGTTCCTGGGCGGCCGCCTCGACGAAGCGGCCATGGTTGCTGGGGTCGACGGCTCCCTCTATCGCAATCGCGCTTCGAGCTGAGCCACCGCACGTTCGCGACCCGGGCGTGATACGCTCGCGCCTCCATGTGTGATTCCGTCGTCGCGACTGCTCCCCACACCCGCAGCGGCAAGACCCTCTTCGGCAAGAACAGCGACCGCAGGGCGGGGGAGTGCCAGCCCTTCGTGCAGTTCGCCGAAGCCTGGCACCCCGCCGGTTCGAAGGTGCGGTGCACCCACATCGAGATCCCGCAGGTGGAACACACCTTTCGGGTGATGGGCCACAAGCCCTGGTGGGTCTTCGGCTTCGAGCACGGCGTGAACGAGCACGCGCTCGTGATCGGAAACCAGGCCGTGTTCTCCCGCGAAGCGCCGGAAGAAGAGCCGGGGTTGATCGGCATGGATCTCCTGCGCCTCGCCCTCGAACGCTCGCGCGATCGCCACGAAGCGGTCGCGTGCATCACCGCCTTGCTCGAGCAACACGGGCAGGGCGGTCCGGGCTTTGCACCCGATGGCGCGGGCTACCACAACAGCTTCAACATCGCGGATCCCACGGGTGCCTGCTTTCTCGAGACCTCTGGGCGCCACTGGGTGGTGCGGGAAGTCGAGTGCGATGGATTGACGAACCATCTGTGCACGGACACGACCTGGGAACGATCGTCCGACGGCTTCGAACAGGCCGTGCGTGACGCCGGCCACTGGGACGAAGAGGGCCCGGTCCACGTCGAACGCGCCCTTCGCAATCCCCACATCCCCGCGCGACTCTCGAATGGTCGACTGGCCCGTTCACGCGCGTTGCTCGCGAAGGGCGACGGCGAACTCGACGTCGCCGCGGTCACCCACCTGTTGCGAGACCATGGCGAAGGCTGTGCCGTACCTCCCGAAGGCCTGACGATCGAGGACGATGCGTTCTTCACGCTCTGCGTGCATCACGATCCGCCGGGACCGACGACCGCGAGCGTGATCACCGAGTTACCGACGGATACGACGCGCCCGTGGCCGGTCTGGGTCTCGTTCGCGGTGCCATGCAGCGGGGTGTACCTGCCGGTCTACCTCGATGCGACGCTTCCGGCGGCGATGGCCGCGGGTAGTCGCGATGAGTCGAAGGCACCCGACTCCCTCTGGTGGATCTTCCAACGCCTCGAACGCGCCGCTTCACGTGATCGTGCGCGCTTCATCCCGTGGATCCGCGAGCAATGGTCGGGCTTCGAAGCGGAGATCGAGGCCGAGCGCATTCACGTCGAAGCAGAGGCGGTGAAGTGCCTCGAAGCCGGTGAGCTCGATCAGGCGCGGGATCGTCTGACGCGCTTCGTCGCTGAAACGACGACGCGGGCGGCGAAGATCGCCGAAGAGATGACCTGGCACATCGCGGAGTAGTCGAGCGCCCGCGCCGAAAAAGAAAAGGCGCCTCAACGGGTGAGACGCCACGGGATTCCGAGTCGCGTTGCGCGCGATGCGCAATGAGATCAAGCCGTATCCTGCTTCTGCTCGTCCGGCGTGCGCACGCTTCGCACAACGGGGCCGAAGTATTCGTTGCGCATGTCCCAGGGCACGCCGAGGGCATTCAAGATGAGTCGCTTGGTGGCCTGTCGACAGGTCATGCCCTTCTCGACGGCGTGAATCGTGCGGGTAGAGATACCGGCCTTCTTCGCGAGCTGGCTCTGGGTCCAGCCGAGCGCCTGACGCGCTGCGCGGATACGGTTCATGTCTTGCCTCTGGGGAGTCCGGGGGTGGAGGTTCGGCTGCGCCGAGAGCAGGAGTCTAGCGCCCGAGTAAGGTGTGTCGCGGCGCGGGAAAGGGGGTTACTGCCAACCCGAGCTGCCCCGAAAAAGCCTTCGGCGCCGCCCGCTTGGCGGACCCACGGCCCCCCGCCGGGGAGCCCGAATCGGCCCGCCGATGGGGCGGACCCGCTCACGTTCCGGCGACGCGCTCCGCCCCAACCGAGGTGGTGGCCCACAGAAGCGCCCGCGGCCCAGCAAGTCGGACCCCCGGTCCGACTTGCGATGATTGGGGTGGGCGACGGGAGTTGAACCCGCGACCTCCGGAATCACAATCCGGCGCTCTAACCAACTGAGCTACGCCCACCGCAGGAAGGGCGCGGAAAGTAGGTATCGGGTGTCGGGGTGTCAACGCGGGAAACGGGCGATCCGCCTCGCGCTACCTTGCCCTGTCAGGATGCCCCGGTAGCTCAGTTGGATAGAGCAGTCGCCTTCTAAGCGACGGGTCACAGGTTCGAATCCTGTCCGGGGTGCCACCTGATCACGACGCGATCGCGGGTTCAGTCGAGCAGCGAGAACCCCCGCGCGTAGCCCACGCGCTCTGATTGGCGTTGGCGCCTGGACGACTTGTGATCGCGCACTCGCCGCGTGGACCGACCGCGTAGGAGCCCCTTGCGCATGTGCCCGAAGATCTGCTCCCAGCGCTGGCGGCCGGGGATCCACTCCGCCACCTGGCAATCGCGGTGGGGTGAGGAGAGAGGTTGCGCCGTACGTGTCGGCACTGAATCGGTTCGAGTCGATTGGCTGATCGGCATGGTGTTGCTCCGATGACGCGGAGGGCGGGGGCTCGACCTCCGTACAGGAAACAGGATCGGCCTCCACGACGACTCGGGCTGTGAACTGGTTCACAAGCGGACGAAAAATCCAGAAATCGACACGGCACGCACACTTACGTGCCGAGTTCGGGCAGACCGAAGACGAAATAGACTGCGAGATACGCCGCCAGGGAGAGCCCGGCGAGCAGCGCCAGGCCCAGCCGTGCGGCCCGCCCCGGGTAGCGCGCGGCCAGCACAGCGGCGCACCCCAGCACGCACACCACCTCGAGCCCGGCCCCCCACGCTCCGGCGTGCGCGGGGTCCCAATACGACACCGGGCTCTCGAAGCGGAAGTCCGAAAACGGCAGGAAGTGTCGATGGGCATCGTCGTGATGCAGCGGCAGGTCGAGTGCGACGTGCAGCAGGATCGCACCGAAGAAGACCTGCAAGCCCGTCCGCAGGGGCCCCGCGAACGCGAAGGCCAGCACGAGACCCGCGATCGCCAGCGGTGCCGAGTTGAAGATGTCGAAGAACCCCTGCCAGTCGGCGCGGAAGTAGGCCTCGTTCCAGATCTGCGCTTCCGGGAGGGCAGCGACGTTCTTCTGGTAGAGGTAGAAGCCGAACATCGGCAGATCGGGCAGCACGCCACCCAGCAGCGCATGCCGCGCAAAGGGCTTGCGCGACCCGCCGGCAAGGCAGGTGACGGCGACGAGGGCGTGGGCGGGGGTGTTCAAGGGGTGACCTGTGGGTGGCGCGCGAACGCCCGTGGCGCATGAACGCCTGTGGCGCATGAACGCCTGTGGCGCATGAAAGCCGGGCCGCAGTAGGATAGGCGCCCTTCGCGCGTCCCAGAGGTTCCCATGTTCCACCAGACCGACGATCTGCGGATCGCCAGCCTTCATCCACTGCTTCCACCCGCCATCCTGATGGAAGAGCTTCCGATCACGGAGGCCATCTCCACCACGGTGAGCAACGCCCGCGAGGCGTGCTCCAACGTCTTTCGCGGGCTCGACGATCGCCTGATGGTGGTGGTCGGCCCGTGCTCGATCCACGACCCCGAAGCGGCGATCGAATACGCCGAACACCTCGCCGTGATGGCCGAGCGACACACCGAGGATCTGCTCGTCGTGATGCGCGTCTATTTCGAGAAGCCGCGCACGACGGTCGGCTGGAAGGGCCTGATCAACGATCCGAACCTCGACAACAGTTTCGCGATCAATGCGGGGCTGCGCGCTGCGCGGCGCTTCCTGTTGAATGTGCTCGACCTCGGGCTTCCGACGGGCAGTGAGTTCCTCGACCCGATCACGCCGCAGTTCATCGCCGATCTCGTCTGTTGGGGCGCGATCGGAGCGCGCACGTCCGAGAGTCAGGTGCACCGCGAGCTCGCGAGCGGGCTCTCGATGCCGGTCGGTTTCAAGAACGGCACCGACGGCACGGTGCAGATCGCGATCGATGCCATCGGTTCGAGCGTACACCCCCACCGCTTCCTCTCGGTGACGAAGCAGGGGGTCGCCGCGATCGTCGAAACCCGCGGCAACGACGCCTGCCACGTGATCCTGCGAGGCGGTTCCGACGGGCCGAACTACGACGCCGAGAGTGTCGCCGCGGCGGTCGAGGCCCTTGAAGGAGCCGGCCTGCCCGGTCGCCTGATGGTCGATTGCAGCCACGCCAACAGCGGCAAGGATCACACGAAGCAGCCCGATGTCGTACGGGCCGTCGCCGATCAGGTCGCGAGCGGTAGCGACGCGATTTTCGGCGTAATGCTCGAGAGCTTCCTGCACGACGGCAATCAGCCGCTCAACGACGGCAAGGGCCTGACCTATGGCATCTCCGTCACCGACAAGTGCATGAGCTGGGAGCGCACCCAGCCGCTGTTCGAGGCGATGGCCCAGGCTTCCCGCGATCGACGCAAGAACCGCCGCTAGCACGATTCATCCGAACAACCCAAGGAGAACACCCCCCGATGCCCGAGTACTGCAAGGTCGAGAAGGACGGACGCATCCTCACCGTCACCATCAATCGCCCCGAGGTGATGAACTCGCTCCACCCGATGGCGAACGTCGAGCTCGGCGAGGTCTTCGACGACTTCGTGGCCGACAAGGATCTCTGGGTGGCGATCATCACCGGCGCCGGCGACCGCGCATTCTCGGCGGGCAACGACCTCAAGTTCCAGGCGAGCGGCGGGATGAAGGAAGGCGAGATCACGATGCCCGAGCACGGCTTCGGGGGGCTCACCGCGCGCTGGGACAACGACAAGCCCGTGATCGCGGCCGTGAACGGCGTAGCGATGGGCGGTGGCTTCGAGATCGCGTTGGCCTGCGACCTCATCATCGCGAGTGACAACGCCACGTTCGCCCTACCAGAACCCCGTGTGGGCCTCGCGGCCCTCGCCGGCGGCATGCAGCGCCTCCCGCGTCAGATCGGCATGAAACACGCCATGGGAATGATGCTCACGGGCCGCCGCGTTTCGGCCCAGGAGGGGCACGAGCTCGGCTTCGTGAACGAAGTCGTGGCCCCGGACGAACTCCTGCCCGCAGCGCGTCGCTGGGCGGAGCAGATCTGCGAATGCTCGCCGCTTTCGGTGCGCGCCACGAAGCAGGTTGCGATGCGGAGCCTCGACAATGCTGACCTGAAGGCCTCGATGGAGGCCCACTACCCGGCCGTTGGCACGCTCTTCAAGAGCAAGGACTTCGTCGAAGGGCCGCTGGCGTTCGCGCAGAAGCGCAAGCCCGCCTGGCAAGGCGAATAGAAAGCAGGGTGAGTAGAAGGCGCGCGCGCTAGGCGAGCACGTCTTCGAGCACCTTCTCGAGTACATCGAGCCCGCGGTCGAGTTCCGCTTCTTCGATCACGAGCGGCGGTGCGATGCGCACGACGTTCGCGCCGGCGGAGATCACGAGCACGCCCTGCTCGCGGCATCCGCTGACCACGTCCGCGGCCGGTCCGTGTAGTTCGAGCCCGCGCAGCAACCCCATGCCGCGGGCTTCGACGACCTTGTCGGACCCGAAGCGCTTCGCCATCGCGTCGAGACGCTCGCCGAGTTTCCGGCCCATCGCCTCCGCGTGTTCGAGCACGCCGCCCTCGGTGAGTTCATCGAGCACCACCGTCGCGCACGCCGCGGCAAGCGGATTGCCGCCAAAGGTCGAACCATGCGTGCCGGGCACCAGGGCCTGGGCGATCTCATCGCGCGCGAGCATCGCGCCGATGGGAATCCCATTCCCGAGCGCCTTGGCGAGCGTCATGATGTCGGGGGTGACGCCGTACTTCTGATGCGCGAAGAGCGCGCCCGTTCGACCCATGCCCGTCTGGATCTCGTCGAAGATCAAGAGGCAACCGCGACCATCCGCCAGCCGCCGCAGGCCTTCGAGGAACTCGGGCGTCGCCGGCCGAACTCCGCCTTCCCCCTGCATGGGTTCGACCAGAATCGCGGCCGTGCGGTCGCCTACGAGTGCATCGGCCGCAGCCAGGTCGTTGAACGGCGCATGATGGATCCCCGGAACCACGGGCTCGAAGCCCTCGCGATAGGCCGGCTGCCCGGTCGCGCTCAAGGTGAACAGCGTGCGTCCGTGGAAGCTGTCTTCGAAGGCGACGATCTCGAAGCGATCTTCCTTGCGATCGTAGAAGTGCCGGCGCGCGAGTTTGAGCGCGACCTCGTTGGCCTCGGCACCGGAGTTGCAGAAGAAGGCGCGGTCGGCGAAGGAGTGCGCGATCAACCGCTTCGCGAGTTCGAGCTGCGGCTCGGTGCTGAAGAGGTTCGAAACGTGCCAGAGCTTCCCCGCCTGTTCGTTCAGCGCGGACACAACCTTCGGATGGCAATGCCCGAGGGCGGCCGTCGCGATGCCCCCCATCAGGTCGAGGTATTCGCGTCCGTCGGCGTCCCACAGGCGCGAGCCCTCGCCGCGCACGAGCGCAATCGGTTGGGGCTTGTAGTTCGGCACGAGCCATTGCTCGCCCTGGGCGTGGCGCTCGGCGTTGGAAGCCGTCACGTGATGTCTCCGCTGTGGCGTATCGAAGGGCGCCGCAGCGTAGCACTGGCTTCCCGTTAGCCCTCGGTCTTGGGGTCCTTGCGACCCAGCACGAGGAAGGGCTTCACCGTTCGGATGCGCCCCTTGAGTCGCACGGCGTCGAGTTCCTGGCAGTTGAACAGATGCGCGATCTGCCGGTGGGTCTTCGGGCCGATCACCACCTGCCCAGGCTGGGCCACGCTCGATTCGAGGCGGCTTGCGATGTTCACGACATCGCCGATCACCGTGTAGTCCTTGCGCTGGGGCGAGCCGATGTCGCCCACGACCACGGGCCCCGAGTTGATGCCGACCCGCATCGAGATGAAGCGCCCCTTGTGGGCGTTGGCGTTTACGTCCGCGAGGAGCGCCTGCATGCGAAGCGCGGCGCGCACGGCCCGCTCGGCGTGATCGGGCTGCGCCAGCGGTGCACCGAAGAAGGCCATCATCCCGTCGCCGCGGAACTTGTCGAGGGTGCCTTCGTAGTCGAAGACCGCGGCGCACAGGCGCTCGAAGACCTGGTTGAGCACGCGGATCACTTCGCTCGGGCGCAGGTTCTCCGCCATCGAGGTGAAGTCGGTGAGGTCGGCGAAGAGCACGCTCACCTCGCCTTCGTCCGAGACCATGTCGCGGTGCATCGTCTCGTTGGTCGAGGCGATGCGGTCGACCACGGCGGGCGAGCAGTAGCGCGCGAGCTTCGCGCGGATCTCCCGTTCGCGGCGGATGTTGTCGCGCAGGGTGGTGTGTTCGACGGCGACGGCCGAGAGGATCGCCAGCGCCGAGAGGGCCTGCAGGTGATGCATCTCGAAGTGATCGCGGGGCGAGGTGCGATCGACGTAGATCACGCCGATCACGCGCCCCTCGCGATATAGCGGCGCGCACATGGCCGAGCGGATGTCGAGCAGGATCACGCTGTCGGCGCCGCCGAACTGCTGATCCGAGTGCGCGTCCTGCACCAGGATGGCGCGCTTTTCGTTGATCGAGCTGCGGGCGATCTGGTTGCTGATCGTGATCTGGTCGTCGGGGCGTCCTTCGAGGGTGCGCATCGCCTTGGGCTCGATGGTGTCGCTCGCCTGGTCATAGAAGCAGATCACCCCGCGCTCGACGGGCAGGCTGTCGAAGACCAGGGCCAGGATGCGATCGAGGGTTTCGTCGAGGCTGTCGCAGGAGAGCAGGGTCTCGGCGGCGTCGCCCACGAGCCGCAGGAGCTTGCCCGCGACCTTGCCCGGATCTCGCGAACCCGCGGAGGGTTTCGAATCGCTCGAAGGCCAGGTGGCTTTCGAGTTCCAGTTGGGCAGCTCCTTCAGGTTCTTCGAGTCGAGCAGCAGATCCATGTGATCTACGTCGATCATCTCGGTGCGCTGATGCGGCTGCACGCCACCTTCCTCGAAGACGACGTTGGCGGGGCTCGAGGCCTGGCGTTCGACGAAGTCGACGTAGATGCGCGCCGCGCCGACGTCGATGCGATCACCACTGCGAAGCCATTCGCGCTGCACGCGGTAGGTGTTGAGCTTCACGTGGTTCTTGCTCTCGAGGTCGACCACCTCGTAGCCGCGCTCGCTGCGCACGATCTTGGCGTGATGGCGCGAAACGCTCTCGTGCTTGATCTGCACGTGGGCGTCGTTCGCGCGCCCGATCACGATCTCGCTCTCTTCGCTCTCGAATACCTGGTCGCGATCGCCCACCTCGTAGGTGAGGCGCAGCACCTTCTTGCCCGGCTGTTCGATTTCGTCTTCGAGGCGCCGGCGCGTCATGCTTCGAAGGGCTCACCGGGTTCGAAGCCGCTGCGGCTGCGCCCGAGGTTGCTGTTCTCGCGATCGATCGCGAGCCCGCGGATGAACTCCGCGACCTCGGGATTCTTCTGCATCAGCCGTTCGAGCTTGTCGCGCCCGAGGGTGAGCACCCAGCACTTGCTCTTGGTCATCACGGTGGCGCGGGCGGGGGAGTCATCGAGGAGCGACATCTCGCCGAAGAGTTCGCCGGGAAGCAGCTCCGCGAGCACGTGATCCGAGGCCACGTCCATCTGGATGACTTCGGCGCGCCCGGCGAGGAGCGCGAAGAGCCCCTGGGAAGGACGCCCCTGTTCGATCAGCGTGCTGCCCTTGCGCACTTCGAGGAACTGGAAGAGACGCGCGACCGAGGCGCGATGTTGCGCCGGGAACGCGGCGAAGAGCGGGTTCGTGCGAATCAGGCGATCGACCAGGCGATCGCGCAGGAAGCGCAGCATCACCTGCAGGACCGAGCGGTGCTTCTTGAGGATCCGCCACATCGCCTTGCGGTCGATCGCGAGCAGGTGGCTGTCGACGAGGGCTTCGATGGTGGCGTTGCGCGGGAGGTCCGCGAGCAGGCCGATCTCACCGAAGAAGGCGCCGGCTTCGAGCACGGCGAGCTTCTTGCGTGGGAGCTCCTCGGCGATCGGAACGACGGCGCCTTCGGCCACCACGTAGAGCGTGTCGGCCGGGTCGCCCTGGTGGAACAGCACTTCGCCTTCGCGAAGCGTGACGAGCTTCACCTGCTTCACCACGTCGCGCAGACTCGTCGCATCGAGGGAACCGAAGAGCGGCGTGGCGAGGAGTTGTTCGCGTGCGCCGGCGACCGCGTCCTGCTTCGAAGCGACCTGCGGATCCGCGGGTTCGACGAGTGGGATCTCCATGATGCCCGACTCGTCCGGGTTGAGCGTCGTGTGGCGCGACGCACCGGGAATCGTCTGGGTCAGCAGGACCTCTTCCAGCGGCGCATCTTCGAGGGGCGGCTCGACGTCGGCGATGACTTCGGTCACATCGTGATCGTCGTCGTGCGAATCACTCGGTGTCGACATCGCCGAAGGCCCGGCCGGTTCACTGTAGAGGAGATGCAGGCGGTCGAGGGCTCCGGCGTGATCCGGATCGAGTTCGAGGATCTGTTTGCAGATCGCGATCGCGCCGAGGATTTCGCTCTCGTCGATCGCGATACCCAGCGCATGTTCGAAGCCCTTCATCGCCTGGGTGTTGCGACCCAGCTGGCAGTAGATCTCCGCACGCCGCTGCGACCAGATGTGGTTGCGCGGCTCACGCTTGGCGAGCGTTCGATAGGCGGCAAGTGCCGTATCGAAGTCGCCGTTGCGCAGCGCCAACGACGCACGGGAGCGCAGCTGCTTGAGGGGTTCCTCAGCCATGCGTTTCTTATCGCGCCGTTTCCGTCCGGGCTTGACCTGAGGCCGGGTACGAGAGTGGTAGGCTCGGCCTCTTTCGAGCCGCGGGGGCGTCGTGGAACAGCAGGCGGAAGCCGATGTGCGCAGCGCTGGCAGCGGGGCGGAAATCCGCATTGAGCCCCTGGGGCCCGAGCGCGAGCACAGCGCTGCGGCGCTGCTGGCCCTGGCGTTTCGCGACAATCCGGTCAATCGGGCGGTGATTCGGGGCGGGGCGGATCGTCGACTGCGTGTAAATGCCTACGGCATGCAGACGTCGCTGCTGGCCTCTCGGCGATTCAGCGATCGCCGGGTGCTCCTCGAAAGGGGCGAAAACGACCCGAATTCAAGCATTTGCGGCGCACTGGTCGCACTCGATCCCGGTGGCTACCCGGTCGCGCCGCCACCCCTGGGCGCCCAGCTGCGCTGTCTCTGGGGCCAGGGGCTGGGGGTGATGCGGCGCTTCGGCGCCCTGTACCGCCAGCTCGACGAACGGCATCCGAAGGACCCCCACGCGTACCTCGCGCTGATCGCGACCCACCCCGAGCGTCGCGGGCGCGGTCACGGCAGGGCGTTGCTCTCGGCCTGGCTGCGAAACGTCGACGCCCTCGGTGTGGCGAGCTATCTGGAGACCGACCGCCGAGAGCTCCTCGGCTTCTACCAGGGCGCGGGCTTCGAAGTCGCCTGTGAGCTTCGCGCGTTCGGCATCCCGATCTGGTGCATGCGGCGACCTGCGCGCCACCGCACATCACAGGCCGAAGAATCACAGATCAAAGAGGGGAAGCATGTTCGGAAAACGACCCGATGGTGAGCAGATCAAGGACCTCTCGCGCCTGCGCGCGTTCATGCCCTTCATCTCGCCGCGCCGCAACGACGCGAACGTGCTCTTCACGACCGAGATCGAAGTCGACGAAGCCATCGCGTTCATCGACCGCTTCAACGAGGGGCGCGAGCGCGAGCGTCATCTCACGCTCTTCCATCTCTACCTTCGTGCGTTGGCGCGGGTGATGCACATGCGACCGAGCGTGAACCGCTTCGTGGCCGGTGGACGCTTGTGGCAGCGCAATCACGTCGCGATCTCGTTCGCAGCCAAGCAGAGTTTCGAAGACGCTGCGCCCCTCAAGACGGTGAAGCGATTCTTCCCCGAAGAAGAGGAGAGCCTCGCCGAACTCGCCGACTCGCTGACCGCGCGCATCAAGAAGCGGCGCAGCGGCGAAGTCACGCAGAGCGACAAAGAGATCAATCTCGCGATGATGCTGCCCGTGACGCTCACGCGCTTCGTGGTCTGGCTGCTCGATCGTGCGAATCACCTCCACCTGCTGCCGAAGGGGGTGATCGACGGGGACCCGCTCTTCACGTCGATCTTCGTCGCCAACCTCGGCAGCGTCGGGCTCGACGCCGGGTACCACCATCTGTGGGAGTACGGCACGTGCTCGCACTTCGCGGTCGTGGGTCGCGTCCACACCCGCCATGACGGCAAGCAGATCATGCACGTCAAGTACAACTATGACGAACGGGTCGAAGACGGGCTCTACGCCGGCCGGGCGCTGGCCTTGATCAAGGACTTCATCGAGAAGCCCGAGTCGCTGTTGTAGCCGCGGCGTTCGCGCAGAGGGCACCGAAAAGCGCTTGGGATCCGCGCGGTTGGCGGGTCCCCGCGATGTGGGAGCGACACACGAAGCGGCCCTTCGTGTGGCTTTTCCCTGTCGAGCGCCCGCCCGCTATGCGATCCTGTTCGCCGTTTTCGAGCGGGGTCAGCGCTCGTCGGGGCCACGGGGGGTGGGCCCGGTACGTCGAGGGGTTCGTTCATGGCATCGCCGACCACTTCGCCGGGCGCAACGTCGACCCAGGCACGGAAGTCGACGCGCAAGTCGAAGGAACCGGCCGATCCGCGTAGCCGGGTTCCGCGTCGCAACGACGACGGCCGACTCGTGCGCGGCCGCAAGAGTCGCGAGCGCATCCGCCAGGCGGCCCTCGAGCTCTTTCGAGAGAAGGGCTTCGATGGCGCGACGCTTCGGGCCATCGCGGCACGTGCGGGCATGGGGGCGAGTTCGATCTATCGCCACGTCGCGAGCAAAGAGGAATTGCTGATCGAAGAACTCGCCGATCTGCAGGAGGATGCCTGGGCGCAGTTCCGCAAGGCCGACGAGCGCGGGCATTCGACGCGTCAGCGCGTGAACCACTTCCTCGACGTGCAGCACGAGCTGCTCACGCGTGATCGCGACCTCTCGTTGATCGCCATGCGTTCGACCACCAAGCCCGACGCCGCCGTTTCGCGTCGCGTACTGAACCTCTACGACCGCACGATCGGCCTGCTCGCCGAGATCCTCCAGATGGGTCGCAAGAACAAGGATCTCGCGCCGAGTGTGAACGTGCTCGAGGCCGCGAACGCGCTCTTCCACATCACCCTGGGCGCGCGCATCGCGTGGTCGAATGGCCTGGTCTCCGCCGAGGGCTGCCGCAAGTCGATCCAGGCCGGGGTGAACATCCTCTTCGAGGGGCTCGAGGCGTAGCCCGCCAGCGCGCCGACTAGAGGTCGGCGTCGCGCTCGATCTTCTCGGCCATCTCTGCGCGCCAGCGCTGGTACTCCTCGCCGTCCCAGGCGCGGTGCTCGCCGCGCAGGTAGGCCTGGGCGTTGCGGTGGTACACCCAGGCGTTCAGGCGGTTCGCGCGGGTGCTGTCGCGCTCCTTCACGGCCTTGGCCGGGGCGCCGAGGATGATCGAGTTCGGGGGAAACTCGCTGCCCTCCGTCACGAAGGCCCCGCCGCCCACGATCGAACCCGCGCCGATCACGGCGCCGTCCATGATCGTGGCGTTGATGCCGATGAGGCAGGCATCGCCAATCACCGCACCGTGAACCGTCGCGTGGTGGGTGATCGAGCAGTGGTCGCCGATCACGGTGGGATGGTCGAAGCCCACGTGCAGCATCGCGAAGTCCTGCAGGTTCGTGTAGCGACCGACGCGCACGTACTGGCACTCACTGCGAACCACGGCGTTGTACCAGACCGACGAGCCTTCGCCGATCTCGACCTTGCCGAAGAGCTTCGCGCCCTCGGCGACGAATACGCTTTCGTGGATGTCCTGCATTTTACTCGTTCCTCGTCGTCAGTCGGCCTGTGCGGCTGGGCTCGCGATGCGTTCGACCCGATGTCCACGGCCCGCGAGACAGGCCGGAACACCCCGATCCCCGACCAGGTGCGCCGCCCCGACGACGCCGAACAGGCTCTGGCCGGCTTCGATGCGCTTCTCGAATCGCTCGCACATCGTCGCATTGCGTCCGTAGATCACGGCTTCGTAGAAGGGCGCGAGTTCGGGTGTGCGAGCGAGTTCTTCGAAGAGCAGCGCTTCGAGCGCTTCGGCATCACCGGTGCGCCACGCGTTCATCAGCGCTTCGAAGTGCGCTTCGATCCCCGACATCTGGCCGAGGATGTCCTTCAACATGAGCTCCTGGTTCTCGGGGGTGAGTCCGCCGAGCAGGCTCAACTGCTCTTCGGCGGTTTCGATTCCGACGACGGGGATGTCGTCTCCTGCGCGCTCCATCAGGTCGAGGTCGACGCCGGCTTCGGTGGGGTAGCCGAGGCGCTGCAGCTCTTCGAGCAGCAGCATGGTGGCGATCATCCACGGCTTCCACGGGTGGATGTTCGCCATGTTGCGACCCTGCCCGGTGATGTGCGCTTCGAGTGCGGCGTAGGTTTCGGGGGAGAGGTGGTTCTTCACCGACTCGCCCGGAGCGAGCAGGGCGTGGCGCATCACGGCGTCGTCCTGGGCCTCCGGAGAGTCTTCGCGCATGTCCACTTCGACGATCAGGGTCGAACTGCGGTCGAAGTGGGCGAGCACGTCTTCGGGCAGGATCCAGCCTTCGCGCGGACCCACGTGGATCGAGCCGAGCAGGAAGAGTTCGCCTCCCGAAGCCCCCTCGACGCGCCAGAAGGCCGGCGTCGCTTCCCGCGCGTTCGCCGGGATCGGTGCCGGTGTCTTCGCGACCTCACAGCCGCCGAGCCCGAGAAGCAGAGCGATCGCGACCCCGCACAGGCCTCGTCGCCCAGGCACCCCCATCGCGTACTTCATCGCGTTCAACGACTAACGCGCTTCGCTCGTCTCGAAGACGTTGCGGGTGCGCTCCTGGAGCGATGGGCTGTAGAGGAAGTCGAGGGCCGTCATGGCGAGGGCCTTCGTGCCATCGATGGCCGCTGCATCACCGAGTTCGCCTCCCGCGTGGTCGGCGAAGGCGCGGTTGTGGATGCTCACGTTCATCGGCGCCGCCGCGATCATCGGGTGGATCGCCGGGAATTGATGACTCACGTTTCCCATGTCGGTGCTGCCCGCCATCATCGGCGCCATCTTGCTCTTGGGGATGAACTCGCGACCCAGGCGCTCGGCGTTCTCGACGAAAGCCTCTTCGAGGGGCAGATTGCTGCGCAGGTCGAGATAGTCGACCGGGGCCCACTGCACCTCGAGCTCGGCACCCGTCGCCGCAGCCCCGGCTTCGAAGCAGGCCTGTACGCGCGCGCGCAGCTTCTCGAGGCCCTTCTGGAAGGGGCTGCGTACGAAGAAGACCGCCGCTGCGTAGTCGGGCACGATGTTCGCCGCCTGGCCGCCATCGGTGATGATGCCGTGCACGCGTTCGTCACCGCGGATGTGTTGTCGCAGGGCGGCGATCGATTGGTAGGCCATCACCAGGGCATCCAGCGCGTTGACCCCGCGCTCCGGTGCCGCCGACGCATGGGAGGCACGCCCGCGGTAGGCGACCTTCACCCCCGACATGCAGATGCACGGCATGGCGCCGAGGTTGAAACCGGCCGGGTGGATCATCAGCGCGGCATCGACCCCTTCGAAGACGCCGGCGCGCATCATCAATTCCTTGCCACCGCCGGCTTCTTCGGCCGGCGTGCCGAGCACGCGAACGCGGCCCGGGAGTTCTTCGTCGAGGGCGGCCAGCGCCAGGCCCGCGCCCACCCCCGCAGTCGCGATCAGGTTGTGCCCGCAGGCGTGACCGATCTCGGGCAGCGCATCGTACTCGGCGAGCAGGGCGACGGTGGGCCCGGCATTCCCGCCGAACTCTGCCGCGAATGCGGTGTCGAGGCCGCCACACGGGGATTCGACATCGAGGCCCGCCTTGTTCAGGGCGTCGACCAGCAATGCGCACGCGGCGCGTTCCTTGAAGGCGAGTTCGGGGTTCGCATGGATCTGATGCGAGATGTCGAGCAGCAGCTCGTGATTCGCATCGACCCACTCTTCGACCTTCTGCTTCAACGCTTCGGGTGCGCGGTCGTGGTCTGCCACGGGAATCCTCCTCGCGCGCAGTGTAACGCTGCAGTGGACGCCGGCATCCATTCGGTAGTGCGTGAACCCGGAGTCGGATCCGCCGCGACGCGGGGCGATACGCGAAAGGGCCGACCACCCAAGGTGGCCGACCCTTCGCGGATCCTCTCGATCTTCGTGATGGCGCGGTGATCAGGTGGACTGGATCGCCGCGTCTCCCGATTCGCCGGTGCGGATGCGCAGGGCCTGTTCGACCGGCTTCACGAAGATCTTGCCGTCGCCGATGCGGCCGGTCTGGCAGGATTCGAGCAGGGCGCCCGTCACCTTCTCGACCGCGTCGTCCGTGACGACGATCTCCAGCTTGATCTTGGGCAGGAAGTCGACCACGTATTCGGCACCGCGGTAGAGCTCCGTATGCCCCTTCTGCCGGCCGAAGCCCTTGACTTCGCTGACGGTGATGCCTTCGACGCCGACGGCACTCAAGGCTTCCTTGGCCTCGTCGAGCTTGAAGGGTTTGATGATGGCTTCGATTTTCTTCATGACACGAACTCCAGTTCGAAAGCGTTCTTTACTTGAACGATCAGCTTCGAGGTTGATGGATCAGGATTCGGTGGCGGCCAGGACCGGCGACGTCGCACCTGCGACGCTCGCGGGGGAACCGCCCAGGTTGTCGAACTGGTTGGCACCGACGTGCACATCCCAAGCGTGCATGCCGTGTTCGCCGAGGTCGAGACCTTCGATTTCTTCTTCTTCGCTCACTCGCAGACCCATCGTGGCCTTGATCGCCAGGAAGAGCCCCGCCGCGCAGACCAACGAGAACACGCCGTAGCAAGCCACGCCGATCAGCTGGGTGAGGAACGAGTGCTCGGGGTTGGTCGAGAAGATGCCGACCGCCAGGGTTCCCCAGATACCACACACGAGGTGGACGCTGATGGCACCGACCGGGTCGTCGATCTTGATCCTCTCGATCCCGACCACGCTGAGCACCACGATGCCGCCGGCGATCAGGCCGATGAGCACGGCCGTGTTGGGCGTCATCACGTCCGCACCCGCGGTGATGCCCACGAGGCCGGCGAGGATGCCGTTGAGCGCCATCGAGAGGTCGGGCTTCGACGAGATGAAGGTGTACATCATCATCGCACCGAGACCGCCCGCTGCGGCCGCGAGGCAGGTCGTGACGAGCACGAGCGAGGTCAGCGAGGGATCGGCCGAAAGCACCGAACCGCCGTTGAAGCCGAACCAGCCGAGCCACAGCAGGAAGGCGCCAATGGTCGCGCTCGGAAGCGAGCTACCCGGGATCGGGTGAACCGCGCCGTTCTTCGCGTACTTGCCGAGGCGCGGCCCGAGGACGATCGCACCCACGAGAGCACCCCACCCGCCGACGCCGTGCACCAGCGTCGAACCGGCGAAGTCATAAAAGCCCATGCCGTCGAGGAAGCCGCCACCCCACTTCCACGATCCGGCGACCGTGTAGACGATGCCGACGAAGAAGACGGTGAAGACCATGAACGACGGGAGCTTGATGCGCTCGGCCACGGCACCGGAGACGATCGTCGCCGCGGTGGCCGCGAACATCGCCTGGAAGATGAAGTCGGTCCAGTAGGTGTAGCCGCCGTCGGCGTAGCCCGCGGTCTGTGCACCGGCGTCGAAGCCGGCACCCAGGCCGAAGCCCGCGAACCCGAGGAAGCCGTTGAACTCGCCCGGGTACATCAGATTGAAGCCGAACAGGTAGTAGGTGATGATGCCCGCGCAGATGATGAACACGTTCTTGAACAGGATGTTCACCGAGTTCTTCGCGCGGGCGAGACCGGTTTCGAGCATCGCGAAGCCCAGGTGCATGATGAACACGAGGCCTGCGCAGAGCATCATCCAGACGTTGTTGGCGACGAAGGTGCCGGCGGTGACGCCGTCGTCGGCCAGGCCGACCGATGGCGCGAGGGCCATCGCGGTCGCAATTACAGTTGAGGGGATCCAGCGCTTCATGGTGTTGTTTCTCCGTATTGATTTCGCTCGTCGAGAGCGGTGTCGCGGGGTGTCTGTTTTCCGGCTGTCGCCGCTGATCGAATCCCCGCGTGATTCGATTCGAACTCGTTCGGGCCGCTTTCTGCTTTTTCGAGGCCCGCGTTGACCCCCCACAAAGCAACGGGTGTGCCAACTCCGAATCGAATGTGTGCTCGAACTGAGACGGTCGAGAGGAGTCCATTGGGCCGATATCGACACAGGGCTGCTCAATTCATGTGCAGCCCTTGATAGAGGCCCAGGCATGCCTGCCGGCTTCGCAGGCGCTTCAGCCCGCCTCCCGTCGGACGAAGAAACGGGATAGGAGGGATTCCATGAATATTGGATCCGTCGGGGCCGACGGCCCCCCCCAGAGCATCCAGACCGCGACGATCACGAAGGCCAACGACGCCATCAAGGCGGAGGGGGACGCGGCTACGAAGTTGCTCGAAGGCGCCGCCCAGGTGGCGGAGCACGCGAATAGCGATCCCGAGAAGGGACGCATCATCGACGTTCACGCGTAGCCCGCGCGAACTCGATCGCAACGACGAGGACGGGGATGCCATGCATCCCCGGTCTTTTCGTTTCGGTTCACCCGTCCGTTCCCACGCGATCCAACGCGGCGTCGACCGCAACGACAGGCTCGTGCGTCAAGCCGTTTCGCGGGCGAATCGATGTAGAGAACGCCATGCACCTCCACGTCGCCATTCCCCTCGCCGCATCGATCGGCGCCTGCGCGATCACCGCGACCATCCTCGCGCGCGATCCCATGGCGCGACGCTCGCGCATCGCCGCGGCGATCCTGATCGCGGCGGGTGCCTGGGCGCTCTGCGACTTCTTCGCCGTCGTGTTCGCGAATCGCGGAATCGCGCTCTCGTTGTTGCGTCTTGCGACGATTCCGATCCTGGTGATTCCGCCCCTCGCGCTGCATCTCGGTTTCGAGCAACGAGAGAGCCTCCGCAGGCGGATCGAGCCGTTGCTGTGGCCGGTCTGGCTGGTGGCCGCGGTGCTCGCGCCGATGGCGATCATGAGCGATTGGATGATCGCCGATGTCGGCTGGACGCGTTGGGGTTGGTCGACGCGCGTCGGGCCGCTCTACGCCCTGGTCTTCGTGCCCGGGGTCACCTGCGCCACAGCGGCCATCATGGTCTCCGGCAGCCGGCGCACCGGAGTGGTGCTTGCACCCTTCGAGCAGCGCGAGGGCCGGGCATTGGCCTGGATCTCGACGCTGTTGCTCGCCTTGATTCCCCTCAGCGAGGTGCTTGCGCCCGCAATGGGGCTTCCCGCGCCGCGCCTGGGTGCCTTCTGTGTGACGGTGCTCGG
>JANQEL010000010.1 GCA_028278345.1 Myxococcota bacterium | reverse complement strand
GAGAATAGCAGAACAGCGGTTGCACGCCGCCGCCCCAGGCAGCTGTAGAAAGCACACCAAGTAGCTGTGTTATCTACGGATCTTGATTTCTTGAGTGCTAAAGAAAAGGCGTCTGGAAGCCGCGCTGGCGAAGCGGGTGTGACGGCAGGACGGAGCCCCGTTGCGCGCCCGAGCGGGTGAGCTTAGCGAGACATCGCTGACACCTGATTCCGGAGACATGGTTTACACAATTGGCATTTGGGGAGCGCCCGGATGCCGTGGAGAAGGTGTAGACCGATGGACGAACGCCTCAGATTCATTGCCCGGCTCCTCGAGGGGGAGAAAATGGCCCCACTGTGCCGGGAGTTCGGGATCTCCCGGGTCACGGGCTACAAGATCTACGAGCGCTACAAGGCCTGTGGCCTCGACGGCCTGAACGACCGCTCGCGTCGACCCTACCGCCATGCCAACAAGCTCCCCTACCAGGTCGAGCGGACGATCCTGGGGATCAAGAAGGAGCACCCCTCCTGGGGTGCTCCCAAGATCCGCGACAAGCTGATCCGCGAGTTCCCGATCATCAAGCCGCCGGCGGTGAGCACGGTCCACGCCGTGCTGGATCGCAACGGCCTCGTGAAGCGCCGCAAGCGCCGACGCCACAAGGCCAAGGGCACCGAGCTCCGAACGGCTCACGAGCCCAACGGCTTGTGGTGCGCGGACTTCAAGGGCGAGTTCATGCTCGGCAACAAGCAGTACTGCTATCCGCTGACGATCACCGACTACCGATCGCGCTACCTCCTCGCTTGCGAGGGGCTTTCGTCGACGCGTTCGGAGTTCGCCTTCTCGGTGTTCGAAAGAGCCTTCAAGGACTTCGGGTTGCCCGGCGCCATCCGCACCGACAATGGCCCTCCCTTTGCCTCCGGGAACGCCCTGTTCGGTCTCTCCAGGCTTGCGATCTGGTGGCTCAGACTGGGGATCCAGATCCAGCGCATCAAGCCGGGTTGCCCCCAGCAAAACGGTCGCCATGAACGCATGCATCTGACGCTCAAGAAGGAGGCCACCAAGCCCGCGTCCTTCAACTTCCTGCAGCAGCAGGAGCGCTTCGACCGCTTCATCGAAGTTTACAATCACGAGCGGCCGCACCAGGCCTTGGGGGGCGCCTATCCCGGCGACATCTATACACCTTCGGTCCGAAGCTACGCGCCACCCCCCGAGCCGCAGTACCCGTACCACGACAGATCCGTCCGGGTGACCCGCTGCGGACGCATCTGCCTCGGAAAGCGAAAAATCAACCTGAGCCGAGCCTTTGCCGGACAGATCGTGGGGATCCGTGAGGTCGACGACCAGGTCTGGCTGGTCAGCTTTCTCGACCTTGATCTAGGCTTCTTCGATCAGGAGGAGGGACGGGTCGAACCCGCCCCGAATCCCTTCCGGCCGGAGAAAGTGTTAACCATGTCTCCGGAATGATCTGTAAACCATGTCCCCGGAAGGGACCGGGCGGCTGGTGGTGGGCCCTCTTGGATTCGAACCAAGGACCATCCAGTTATGAGCCGGGTGCTCTAACCGCTGAGCTAAGGGCCCGAACGCGCGGCAGCGTACCACGGCCACCGCGTGCGCGGCCCGACGGCACGGCCCGCGCAATGGGTCGCGCCAACCCGGCGAGAAGCCACCGCTTTGTTGTCGGCCATCGGCGAAGCCGCCATACTGCCCGCCATGTCGAGCGAAAACGCAGCGCGCCCACACTGCGTCGCCGTCGTGGGCGGAGCGGTCTCGGGCGCCGAGGTAGCAGGGCGACTGGCCGAGAAGGGTGTCACCGTCGCCGTGTTCGATCAGAACGCGCGCCCCTACGGCAAGATCGAAGACGGTCTTCCCCGCTGGCACCACAAGCTGCGGGAAAAGGAATACGCGACGGTTCGCAGCAAGCTGGCTGGACCGAACATTCATTTCGTCCCCAACACGCGCATCGGCGAGGACATCGACTTCGCTGCGCTCTGCAACGAGTGGGGCTTCAGCGCGGTGGTGCTCGCCAACGGGGCGTGGCGCGATCGTCCGGTTTCACTCGAGGGTGCCGAAGCCTGCGTAGGCAAAGGGCTCATCTATCAGAACCCCTTCGTGAGTTGGTGGAACCACCTCGAAGAGGCCGACTATCGCGGGCCCACCTTCGAAGTCGTCGACGACACCATCGTGCTGGGCGGTGGCCTGGCTTCGATCGACGTCGCGAAGATCGTGATGCTCGAAGGCGCGCGCGCGAAGCTCAATGAGCGCGGCATCGAGGTCGACGTGATCGACCTCGAGGTGAAGGGCATCCCGAAGATCCTCGAAGCCCACGGCTTGAAGTTCGAAGACCTCGGCCTCACGGGCTGCACGATCTTCTACCGCCGCCGCGTCGACGACATGCCGCTGGTCTCTGCGCCCGAGGGTGCGACACCCGAACGCCTCGAGAAGGTCTTCAAGAGCCGGCGCCAACTGCTCGACAAGGCGACGCGCAAGTACGGC
This sequence comes from Myxococcota bacterium, assembly GCA_028278345.1. GTDB lineage: Bacteria > Myxococcota_A > UBA9160 > UBA9160 > UBA4427 > DUBZ01. The sequence goes on along the minus strand of JANQEL010000010.1, from coordinate 74,145 downwards.
TTCGACGTGCAGGACCTGTCGCTGGCCGATGAACTGATCATCGAAGACGGCCAGCTCAAGGGCATCGTCTTCCGCCGCACGCGCCTCGAAGACGGCAAGGTGATCCCCACCGACGAAACCTACGAGCGCCGCGCGGCGTGCGTGATCAGCTCGATCGGCTCGATCCCCGAACCCATCCCGGGCATCGACATGAAGGGCGAGCTCTACGACTTCGAGGATTGGGAACACGGCCGCCTCGCCGCGTATCCCAACGTCTTCTCCGTGGGCAACGTCGTGACGGGCAAGGGCAACATCATCGCCTCGCGCAAGCACGCGGCGGAGGTATCGGTCTCGGCGATCGAAGCCTTCCTGGGGGTCGGCGAGGAGTTCGAGAGCGGCCGCGACAAGTTGGCCGACCCCTCGGTCTCGGCCGCGGCCCGCACGGCGGACAGCGTGTCCGAGCACCTCGAGAACACGGACCCGCCGACCAACGGCGAGTACGCGGCGACCCTTTCACGTGTGGAAGAGCGCCAGAAGGCGGTCGACTACACGGGCGATCTGACGAGTTGGCTCAAGCTCGTCGAACCGAAGCCGAAGTAGGCCCGCCCGCGCCGCAGACCTCTGCGTGGATCAGCGGGGCCGTACCTCGGTGCCCTCGCCTGCGGTAATGAAGACGCCCGTCGCGGTCTTTGCGATGTCGGCGGTGTGCCAGACACCCGGCGCGTTGATCGCGTATTCACCGGGCATCAGGATCGTGCGCACTTCCTTGCCGTCGATCTCCTGGATCAGCGTCATCTCACCCGAGACGCAGAGCACGACCTCGGCGCCAGCGGGATGCATCTCCCACGAATCCCACGGCTGGGTGAAGGTGTGCATCGAAACGAGGCGACCTTCCTGGCCGTCGCTTCCGTGGCGTTCGCCGTAGGCTTCGTACCAGGACATCTCCCCGGTGAACTCGGGTTGCACCGTGGCGGTGGCACCGAGACCGAGGTGGAGTGGCTTCTCGTCGAGTCGATTTACCGGCATCCGAAGAGTCTACACACCGGCGAATCGGGCGAGCAAGCGCGCCCTGCTCTCCACAGCCTTCGGCCCTCAGGGCAGCGGCGGCGGCTCGGCGGGGAAGTGCTGCGCGAGCTCCGGCACGCGCGCGGCTTCCATCCAGTTCGCCATGCCCGCACACCACACGAGCATGTCGCGACCCAGGCTGCCCGAGCGAATCGCATCCAGCAGCTGGGCGTCGCTAAAGGGGCCCGTGCTCTCACCGTTCTGTGCGAAGTGCCAGGCGCGCGCCGGGGGAAGCGGCGGAGGCGTTGCAATGGGCGACATCGGCGCCGAAGGCATCGCGCTGTTCATCATCGGACCCGCCATCGCCATTCCCATACCGACGCCCAGCCCGGCGCCCGCGATCCCGCCGGCCGGGTTCTTCGCCGCGTCGGGGATCGAGTTCGCGATCTGGAAGGTCTGGTACTGGTTCATGTCTCCCACGACGCCCATGCTGGTGCGGGCATCGAGGGCCTTCTCCACTTCGGCCGGCACCGAGACGTTCACGATGTTGAGCTTCGGTAGCTCGAGGCCGTATTCGTCGTCGATGCGTTCCTGCACCGCTGCACGCACCGTGTCCGAGAGATCCACGTAGTGACGCGCGAGATCGATCACCGAGATGCCGCTCTCGGCCATCACATCCGCGAAGGCCATGTTGATCATCGAACGCAGCCACTCGCTGATCTCATCCGCTTCGAAGACCGAGTCGGTGCCGACGAGCTCGCTGAGCAGCGTCTTCGGGTCGACGGCGCGCAGGGAGTAGGTCCCGAAGGCACGCACGCGCACCGGCCCGAAATCGGGATCGCGCACGATCACGGGGTTGGGGGTGCCCCACTTCAGGTCGGTGATGCGCGTCGTATTGACGAAGTAGACCTCGGCCTTGAAGGGGCTGTCGAAGCCGTGCTTCCAACCGAGGAGCGTCGAGAGCACCGGGATGTTCTTGGTCTCGAGGCTGTAGCGCCCGGGCCCGAAGACATCGGCGAGCTTGCCGTGGCTCACCAGGATGGCGGTCTGCCCCGGCCGCACGATGAGCTGCGCACCATTCTTGATCTGGTTGTGGAAGCGCGGGAAGCGCCACACCAGGGTGTGCTGGCTGTCGTCGATCCACTCGACGATGTCGATCAGTTCTGCGCGTAGCTTGTCCATGATGCCCATGTGATTTCGCTCCTCAGCTCAAGAGATCGAACAGCACTTCGACGAGGGTCCCGCCCACGCCCTGCCGCTCGCCGGTTCGCACTGTTCGTTGTTGTTCGATCTGCGCCTGCATGGCCGCAGCCTTCATCTTCTGCCGAAGGTTGTCGGCCTCGAGTTCCTTCATGAAGGCGTCGGCCTGCGGGCGCCCGCCGCTCGTGATGAAGCCCACCAGCGCCTCGAGTTCGTCGGCGTCGAGCCAGGTGCCGTGATCGCGACACTGGTCGACGATGATCCCCGACGTCTTGCGGAAATTGCGGCGCGCCATCATGCCGGAGCATCGGGGACACTTGCGGTAATGGACGCGCTGATCGAAGGGGTTGGCGCTCTTCTTTCGCGGCTCGAGGGGGCGCTCGGCGTTCTCGGCCGACTCCTCCTGTGCTTGGACGGCGCGCGAAATCAGGAAGTCGAGTTCGTCGTCGGGGACCCACAACCCCTTGCACTTCGGGCACTCGTTGATCGCGACTCCGATCAGCTCGCGCACGGCCATCAGGCAGCCACAACACGGACAGGGGAGCTCTTCGCCCTCGACCTCGACGCTCTGCGGCGCGAAGGTCACACCGCACGCAGTGCAGAAGCGTGCATCGTCGGCGTTGCGGCAGTAGCACTCGGGGCAGACGAGGGAGAGCTTGTAGTCGTCGCGCTCGACCTGCGAACCGCAGTAATCGCATTGCCCGGCGTCCTTCGCGAGCTGGGCACTGCACGAAGCACAGCGAAACAGCCGCGGCTCCATCGCCTCGAGGTCGCGGTTGGCGACCATCTCACCGCAGCGGCAGCGGATCTTCTTCTGCGCGACGTGGGTGACGTCGTACTGCGTGTGGCAGGCATGGCACGCGATGAGTCGCACGGGGCTCTCCAGAAGTCGCGGGCCGGGCACGACGGCGGTCGCGTTCTCCACCTCATCATTCGGATCGTTTTCTCACAGCCTTGACCTCCGGGCGGGCCCCGCCCCCCACAGCGGCAAGGGGTGCGCAACTTCCCGGAAGAAGTCCTTCGCCGGCTGACGACTTTCGTGCGGTGGCGATGCGCCGGGTCGGGGCTGGTCGGCCCCCTCCCTTCCCCTAACCTCGACGCGCTGCTGCGAGTCGACGGTCGGCGTTCGACAAAAGGGGAGCGCGATGGAGACAAGCCAACTCGATCAGGACTTCGCCGTGGTGACGGGGGCCGCGGGGGGCATCGGTCTCGCGATCGCGAAGCGCCTGCATCGCGCGGGCGCGAAGGTCGCCCTGCTCGACCGACCGGGCAGTGAGGTGCTGAAGGCCGCCGCACCCATCGGCGGGCTGGCGATCGAAGTCGATGTTCGCGATCCGGCGGCGGTGAACGATGCGATCGCAAACGCACACGAACGCCTCGGCGGCCTTTCGATCCTGATCAACAACGCGGGCACCGGCATGTTGCGCCCGATGCACGAGTACACCGACCAGCAGTGGGAAGACCTGATCGCGGTGAACCTCTCGGGCACCTTCTACGCGATGCGCGCGGCCGTTCCCCTCATGCTCGAAGCCGGGCGCGGCGTGATCGTCAACAACGCTTCCGTGAGCGCGACCGATCCCACCCGCGGCGAGCTTCCCTATTCGGCCGCCAAGGCGGGGGTCGTCGCCCTGACCCGCGGCGCCGCCCAGGAGTACGGGCCGACGATTCGCGTCAACGCGGTTTCCCCCGGCGTGATCCGCTCGCCGATGACCGAAATGCTCTTCAAGAGCCCCGCGATCCTCGAACCCGTGGAAGCCGCAGTGCCCCTGGAACGCACGGGCGAAGTCGAAGAAGTCGCAGACGTCGTCCACTTCCTGTGCAGTGAAGGCTCGCGCTACATCACGGGCCAGAACATCGTGATCGACGGCGGCATGAACATTCCGCAGGCGGGCATCGATGGTGTGCTGAAGACTTCGCTCGGGATGATGGCCAAAGCGAAGGCTCGCGAAGGCGAAGACGAAGAAGCGTGAGTGAGCGGGTCCGCGCGCACGGTTGGGTGAGCGGCCGCGTCCAGGGTGTCTGGTTTCGCGAGTCGACACGACGCCGGGCCCAGGAGCTCGGCGTTTCGGGCTGGGTGCGCAACCTGGCGGACGGCCGGGTGGAAGTCGACTTCGTCGGATCGAGAGCCTCCGTAGAAGCCGCGATCGAGTTCGTCCGTACGGGCCCGCCCCACGCCCAGGTGGGTGCGGTGGAAGGTTTCGAGATCGAGCCGGCCAGCGGCGCCGAAGCGAACGCCGAAGAGGCCTTTCTCATTCGCTGAACCGCGAACGCGCAACGAATCACACGAGCGCGGCGAATCGCACACTTCTCGCCATCAAGCCCCCCTGCCGACCACGCGATGAGGCAGGGCGAGATGGCCGAGCCCCGCACGCGCACGCGTCCCACCCGCACCGCGATCCTCGCGGTCGTCATCATGGGTGTACCGCTGGGCTTCTCGTTCGCGGTCGCCCACGAGAACGACGCGCTCTTCGCCGAACAGCGCGAGACCCTCGCGCGCATCGATGCCCTCGATCGCGTGACCCACTACTTCGACGTCACGCGCTTCTGGACCGCCGACCTCACCGAGAGCGCCGAGCGCGTGAGCCAGCACGTCGCCCACCCCGCCTTCGAAGCCCTCGCGAATACGGGCTCGAGCTCGCTTGCGAGTGAATCCTGGCAGGCGCTCAATCGCGAACTCGATCTCCTCGCACAGCACGACCCCGAAGACGCGTACTTCATCCGCGAGAACGCCGCGGCCATGAAGAAGCAACTCGAGGTGGCGCGTGCGGCCTTCGAAGCGAACGATGCGAGCTCGGCGAGCGTCGCCAACGCAACCGCGCGCAGCGCCATCGCGGTCACCCACGTGCGATTGCGCGAGGCCACCCAGCACCACGCCGACCGCGCTGCGGCGCTCGGCGCGCAGATCCAGCAGAACATCGCGCTCGGGCGTGATGTGCTCTCGTGGGGCGGTCTCGTCGCTGCACTGCTCGTACTGTGGCTCTCGCGCATGAGGATCGACGTCGTGACCGTCGAAAGACGACGCACGGTGGTCGAGCCGCGGTTGGAACCGGCTCGCAGCGAAGCGACGACAACCGTTGCGGAGCCGAGGAACACTGCGCCGAGACCCGGTGTCGAGAGGGCCGCGGCACCCCAACCGATCCAGAGGAAGACGCCCGAGCAAGCGCCGACTGCTCCAACGGCGAAGGTCGCGCCGACAGCGGCCGCGGCGAGCGAGATCGCAGAGCGCCTGCGATCGGCAGAGCGCTGCGCGCTTGAACTCGCGAAGAGCGTGGAACGACTGGCACAACCCGCGGATGTCGCCCGGGAAGCCGAGTCGAGCGTGAAAGCCGCCGCTCCCCCCGCCGCGATCACTTCGCCAGAAGTACCGGCACCCGCGATCGCGCCCCCCCTCGAACGCGTCGAGCGCCACAGCTCGGCCGTCGCCGAGGCCGTCAGCGAAGTCGGCGAAGCCTTCGAGGCCATCCACACTTCGGTGGATGCGATCTCGAAGCACTCGGAGAACGCCACCGGCGTGGCCACGCGTGCGGGGGAGATCGCCGATCGCACCGACGACACCATTGCGAGCCTCGGTCGATCCGCGCAAGAAATCGGCACCGTGGTCGAACTCATCAGCGACATCGCGAAACGCACCAACCTGCTGGCGCTGAACGCCACTATCGAGGCCGCCAAGGCGGGAGACGCCGGGCGCGGCTTCGCCGTCGTGGCGAACGAAGTGAAGGAACTCGCGGGGCAGACCGCCGAGGCCACCCAGAACATCTCCGCCAACGTGAGCGCGATGCAGACCACCACCCAGGCCGCCGTCGACGCGATCGCGCAGATCGTCGCCATCATCGAGGAGGTCTCGGGGATCGCGACTGCGATTCGCAACGACGTCGAGTGTCAGCGCGGTTCGACGAGCGGCATTCGCGACGCGGTCGGCGCAGCGCTCGAAGCCGCTGGCGAAGTACAGAGCGCGCTATGCGGTGCGCGAAGCGTCTTCGAAGCGAGCCAGACGAAGCGAGAAGCTCCCGATCCGAAGGCCGCGATCGAGCGACGCGCCACGATCGAGACTTCTCTCGCGACCCTCACCCGCGAACTCGCCGCAGCGCGAACGAGCCTCGAAGCCGATCTCGCTGCGACGGCGAGCGACCCGCCGAAGCGTGGGACGTTCAGTCGAGACTTGCGGGGACGGGTTCCGTCGCCGGCTTCACCTTGCGCCTAGCGATCCCGATCGTCCCGCAACCTTCGCGTTGCATTCCGCCGTGGATCACGATCGACCGCCCGAGCATCGAGTCGACGCTGCGGTCGAGGACGTGACCGCGATGGGAGAAGGTGAGGTCGACCCAGCCGTCTTCGCCCGCCTGGAAGACGGCAAGGCGATCGCTCGCGCCGAAGACGTCGCCAGCGCTGCGGGCACGCATCGCACGGCAGTCGCCGTACTCGTGGATCTGCAGGCGATACGTCGCCCCCGGGACCAGCCCACCGAGTTCGGCGCGCACCGCGATCGCGTCGCCCGCGTGTCTGAACTCGACGGTTCCCGTGATCGCGCTGCCCTTGGAATCGTGCAGAACCGCAACGGCAGAGATCGGCTCCGGAGGCGGTTCGGGTTCGAGGGGCTCGGGGATGGGAGCGAAGTCGATCGCCGCAGGCGGAGTGCTCGCGGCGGGTGCAGGTGCTTCGAGCGCAGCCTCGAAGATCTCTTCTGCGCTGAGCGACGGCGTGTCCTCTGCGGTTTCGATCGTAGGGAGCGGCTCTTCGGCCGCGACCGGGAGCGCCAGGCCCAGCGCGAGGAGCACGCCTCGCCATCCGCGAACCCCGAACACGTTCTCGACCGAAAACATGGCTCTCCTCCCCTCCCCTTGCACGCGCGAGAAGCCGATCTGCGCGTGCAGGGCGTTGCGCCCTCATCGTCAGACTTTCCGTGGCACTGAAACGGTTGGGCGCACGCGAGCTGCACATCGAGATCGCGCGGCACCTCATGCGAGTTCGCGGGACATCCGATGCAACGAGAAGAGCCACTTGCTCACCGCCGCTCGATCGACACAGGAGTTCCGCCTTGGCCGTCGCCGTGACATCCCCCGCCGCTACGTCGCGCATCGAGATCCTGACGCGCATGTTCTCCACCCTCGGCATGAACGAAAAGATGGCCCAGGCGCTTTCCTGCCAGGTCGTGCTCCATCATCCGATCACCCAGAAGCTCGGCCTGCAGACCCTCACGAAGGAGATCGAGACGCGGGGGCTGTCGCACGAAGCCGCGCACGAGATGAGCGTGCTGCTTCTCGCCGTCGAACTGATGGATCGCGGCATCTCCTACGACCGCATTCTCAAACACCTCGAGCGCCTCGGGGTGCCGGCGCAGGAGGCCCTCGCCGCAGCCCTCGAGGCGAGCCGCATCCATCGCGAGAGCGGCGCCGTCGAAGACGACCCGAACACCTGGATGGGTTACGTGGTCGGCGGGGTCACGCTGATGAGCGCGGTGATGATCAGCCTCGCCATCCTGCTCGAACTGACGAAGTAGCGAAGCCCGCGCGATCAGATCTTGTCGCGCAGGTGCGCGCGGATCGCCTTGCGATAGGCCTCGTTCTCCGACATGTCGGGGTCGTGCCTGCGCGCCTCTGCGAGGCGACGTGAGAGTTCCTCGACATCCCCGCCGCAGACCCGCAGCAGGTAGTCGTGGTCTTCGGGCTTCGCGCGCTGCTTGCGCGCGAGATCGAGGCCGAGGCGCGCCATCAAGCGCTTGCCCGCCGGCGTCGTCGAGAAGATCCACAGCACGAAGCCGAGTACGAGGATCACGCTGAGGGTCTGCATCGCTCGCTCTCTTCGCTGACCGGGGTTCGGTTGGCGGTGCGGGTCAGTCGAAATTGTTGCGCACGAAGGCGCGACCGTAATACCAGCCCGTCGCGAAACCCACGTTCGCGGCCAGGAATCCGGGGAGGATTCCCATCGGCCGCCCCAGGGTCCAGCCGAACCAGGCCGCGAGACCGGTCGCAAGGGTCACCACGAGAAATCGCGTGATCGGCATCGAGAAGCTCCCGAGGCTTTGCTGCGCGCCTTCATCGCGCTCGCGTTGCAACGGAAACATCGACCGCGCCCGCGCACGGCTTGACCCTCACGCGGCTCCCTCGGCCGCGGCTCAGTGCTTGTCGGTGCCGAAGAGGATCTGCTCGTAGGTGTCGGCCATCTTGGCGAGGTAGGCGACGGCGTCCTCGACTTCACCGGGATCGGATTCTTCGAGGGAGAGTGTGTCGGTCATGCAGAGTTCGTCGCCCTCGAGGGCGAGGGCGCCGTGGGCCAGCGACATGTTTGCCCGCAGGGCCTGCTCGAGGTGCTCGGTTCGCAGCTCGGCGGCCCCGCCGATCGTGCTGACCAGCCGAACCAGGGTGCGCCCGTCGTTCTCGACGATCTCGAAGCCGACCAGTTGGTGACGCCCGTCGGGGTGGACGACGTTCACGCCGCTCGGCAGCAGTTCCCAACCGCGCGTCTCGCAGACGGTGCGCAGGATGTCTGCGAACGATCCTTCAGAACTCACGGCCCACCTCGCGTGCGGCCTTCATGCCAGGCGAACGATCGCCGTTCCGATCACCGGCGTCTCGTCCCTTTCGTTCACCATGGTGAGATCCATCTCGACCGTGCGCGCCTCTTCGTCCATGTCGGTGACGACGCCGCGGACCCGCACGTCGCTATCGACGATGAGGGGTGCGCGAAAGACGGTGTCGAGCTTCTGGATGTCGCAGCCGGGCGCCCACTCGTGGATCTTCGCGGCGAAGATCCCCTGGCTCATGATCCCGGGCACGAGCGCGCCGGGCAGGCCCTGCTTCCTGGCTTCGTCGTGATCGGTGAAGCGCGTGGCCTTCATCCCCGACCCCTCGGCGAAGACGTGCACGGCCTTCATGCTGACGTCGGCGGGCACGTCGGGGATCTCGTCGCCGAACTCGACGTCGTCGAACGATCGCTTGGCCTCGCTCATCGCCTACATCTCCCCCAGGCGCATCACGAGGCGCCAATCGACGACCGCCACCTTCACGTCATCCTGATTGGTGAACTCCATGCGGTGCACGAGGAACATCATCGGCCCCGAGCGCCCGGTCTTCTCGTAGATGTCGTGGATGTGGCTGCGCCCGGTGATGGTGTCGCCCGGGCGGATCGGCGCGAGGTTCTCGACGGACTTCCCCGCGTCGAAGCTGCGCATCAGGCTGACGGGAAAGCTATCCGGGAGGCTGCGGCGGCCGTGGAAGCTCGTCGCGAAGTTCGGGACCGCCCGAAATTCCGGGTCGCCCGGGTCGAGATAGCGCGACTCGGTTTCGCCGCAGGCGCGCGCGTAGGTGGCGAGGATCTCGCCATCGATCTCGAAGGTGGTCTCGTCGAATTCGTGACCGAGGTGTTCCTTCTTGACCGCTTCGACGTCGATCTGCATTTCGTTCCTTCAGTTGTCTGGGAGCGCGTCTTCAGTCTAGGGGAACCGACAGCGCGCGGTAGCGATCGCCCTGGAGGGCGCTCACGAGGTCTTCGATGGTGGCGATGTCGTCATCGAATTCGGTCACGCAGCGACCGATGTGGGAGACGATGTGGGCATCACTGCCCCCGACGCCGCGGTAGCCGTACTCGGCCGCGAGGCGCACGGCGTCCTCGTTCTCGGTGCCGCGTCCGCCGCCGTTCAGCGTCTCGACCACCTCGACGCCTTCGACGGGGCCGAGTTCATCGAAGTGGCTGAACATGCCGACGATCGCGCGGCTGGGGTGACATGGCACCGCGAAGCCGCCGCAGCGCTTCGTCTCGGCGAGCACCATGGAGAGGGGGTTGCGCACGTCGGCGAAGTCGAAGGCGTTCACGAGGTCGTCGTTCACCCCGAAGATCAGCACGTGGCCGTATTCGGTCTCGACCTCGCTCGCCTTCAGGATCAGCACGCCGTACTCGTCTTCGAGGGGGCGATAGTCGCTCTCGTCATCCCACTGGCGGTGTTCGGAGAGCACGAAGCCGTCGAGATCGAGTTCGCGCTTCGCGATCCACTTGCAGTAGTTCTCGACCTTCGCCCTCCCATCGTCGGACTTGATCGAATGGTTGTGCAGGTCGAGCTTCATGCCGGGCGAAACCTCGGAACCGCAGTCGCGCCCTCCCCGGCTTCGCCCTCGACGTCGCAGAACTCGACTTCGACCGGCATGCCGATGTGCACGGCTTCGGGGTCGCAACCCACGATGTTGGTCATGAGTTGCGGGCCTTCTTCGAGGGCCACGTAGGCGAGCACGTAGGGGCAGGCTTCGCGAAAGGCCGGCAGGCCGTTCTGGTTCGTCACCGTGAAGGTGTGCACCTTGCCGCGTCCGCTCGCGGCGAAGTGCTCGATGTCATCCGAGAGACACGATACGCAGACCGCGCGCGGGCGATGCTGCACCGATCCACAATCGAGACAGCGCTGCAACACGAGTTCGTGTCGGCCGCAGCCCTCCCAATAGGCGCGGGTTTCCCAATCCATGGGTTGTGCGCTGTATTCGATTTCCTTGGGCATGGCTCGGCCTCGTTCTCACCTGGTTTCGATTCGGAATGGATGGACTGGAGATCAGGCGGCCTGGTTCGAGAGCAGCAGCGTCGCACCGCTGTGCCAGACGCCCAGGATGCCCCCGGTGCCGTGCACGCAGGCGATCTTCGGATCGTCGACCTGCCTTCCCTCGCATTCGCCGCGCAGCTGACGCACGGCTTCGATCACGAGGAAGATGCCGCGCATCCCCGGATGGTTGGACGAGAGCCCACCGCCGTCGGGGTTCACCGGCAGCACACCGCCGAGGCGGATGCGCCCGTCCTCGACGAAGCTCCCGCCCTCCCCCGGCTTGCAGAAGCCGAGGTTCTCGAGGGTGAGGAGCACGGTGATCGTGAAGGAGTCGTAGATCGTGCAGAAGTCGACGTCGTTGCGCGAAAGGCCCGACATGGCGAAGGCCTTCTCTCCCGATTGCTTCGCCGCCATGGTGAGGATGTCGGGGGTGCCGATCTCCTGATGGCACACCGCTTCGCCGCAGCCTTGCACGAGGATGGGCCTCTTCGCGAGATCCTTCGCACGTTCGGCGCTCGTCACCACGATGGCCCCGCCGCCATCGCTGATGATGCAGCAATCGAGCAGGTGGAGCGGGCTCGAGATCACCCGGCTCGCCATCACATCCTCGACCTCGATCGGGTCGCGCATCTTGGCCTGCGGATTGAGCGAAGCGTGGTGGCGCATCGCGGTCGCGATCTGCGCCAGCTGCTCGCTCTTCGTGCCATACGTATCCATATGGCGCTGGGCCACCATCGCGTAGCTGCCCACGGTCGTCATGCCGTACGGGCCCACGAAGGCGCCGGCCGGGTCGCGACCCGCGCCCCCCATGCCGGTGCCGATCGCCATCGCGTTCGACGCCGCCGTGCTGCCGTACAGCACGAGCGCCACTTCGCAGATGCCCGCGTGGATCGCGGCGGCCGCGTGGCTCACGTGTGAAACGAAAGACGAGCCGCCGATGTTCGTGCCATCGAGATAGTCGGGCTTGATGTTCAGGTACTCGGCGAGGGTCACGATGCCCGTCATCCCCATGCCCATGCCGGCGGCGAAGAGCCCGTCGACATCGGAAAGGGAGAGCCCCGCATCTTCGAGGGCGCCGCGCGCGCACTCGGCCATGATCTGGTTCTCGGTCTTGTTCGGCGCCCAGCGGGTCGGGTGTTCGTACACCCCCGCGATCGCGATCTGGCCCGACACGCTCATGCGAGTTCTCCCAGGAAGTCGCCCACGCACTTCGAGAGCGCGCCCGGATGTTCGAGGGGAAGCATGTGGGCCGCGTCGTCGATCACTTCGACGCGCGCATTCGGCAGCGCCTCGGCGGCGCGATCCACCTCGCTTCGCGTTTCGGGATGTTCGGCGTCACCGACCACGAGCAGCACCGGGATGTCGATCTCGGCGAGCCGCTCGGCCCCCTGCCATTCGCGCATCGCCATCAGGTTCGGATAGATGACGCGCGGGTCGGTCTTCAACGTATCCATGAAGCCGGCGCGCAGGACGAGCTGTGGCGTGTTCTTCCCGAAGGCCTTCGGGTCGAACTCGCGACGCGCGCGGCCGAGCGACACCAGGCGCGAGCATTCGATCAACTCGTCGCCGCAGACGTACTTCGCGCCGCTGTTCACCAGCACGATGGCCTTCACGGCTTCGCGATGCGCGAGCGCCAGCTGTGCCACGACGCTTCCCCCCATGCCGTGCCCCACCGCGACCGCCGGGCGATCGGCTTCCACGGCCTTCAACACCTGGGCGGCGAAGTCGGCCATCGCTTCGATGGTGGGCAGCCCCACCTGGGAGCCCGAGCGGTCGTGCCCCGGCAGATCGAAGGCGATGGGGCTATGGGTTTCCGCGAGCTCGTTCGAGAAGGCGTCGAAGTTTCGGGCGTTTCCGCCGCAGTGGTGGAGGCAGAGCACGATCTCGCCCTGGCTCGTCTGGGGAGGCCGTTCGGGCAGCGTGGTTGGACCCGTATGGCGAAGAAACGTCGCAACGCCCTGGATGTCGACGTATTTGGAGGGCATTCGAGCAAGGTAGGTGGGCGCGCTTCGCGCTGTCAAACCCGTCCTGGACGTCCCTACCGAACGCGAGTGGGCTGCTAGCCTGCCCGGATGCCCGAATCCCCCCGACCCGTGCTGGTGACCGGCGCGAACGGACAGATCGCCCTGCAGTTGTTCGAGCGCTTCGCGGCGCGGGGGATCACGGGTCGCGCCGTCGTGCGGAGCGAGCGTGCGGCGAAGCAGGTGGAAACCCTTCCCGAAGCGATCCGACCCGACATCGAGATCCTGCCCGAGGGCTATGGCGACACGGCGGCACTGACCCGCGCGGCGAGTGGCTGTCGCGCAATCGTTCACCTCGTCGGCATCCTCAAGGAAGGTTCGAACTCGAGTTATCGCGTGGCACACGAGGAGAGTTGCGAAGCCGTTGCCAGCGCGGCCGATGCGAACGGCGTCGATCGCGTGGTCTACCTCAGCATCTTCGGGGCGCATCCCACATCGAGCAACGCGTGTCTCGCGAGCAAGGGTCGCGCGGAAGAGATCCTGATGAATGCGAAGACCCCGGCCACGGTGTTGCGCGTACCGATGGTGGTGGGTCCCGACGATCCGGCTTCGCGGGCTTTGCGTGCCCAGGCCGAGAAGTCGAGCGTCACTCTCGTGGGCGGTGGAAAATCGATCCACCAGCCGATCGACATCCGCGATCTGCTCTCGGCGATCGTGGCCTCGGTGGAAGACGAAGGCGGCGCTTCCCACGGTTTCGATCTCGGCGGACCGGAGGCCCTGCCCTACCGCGATCTCGTCGCTCGTGCGGGCGCACGCCATGGAGTGACACCGAAAGTGCGCGGCATTCCGGTTGCCTTGATGAACCTCGTCGCGGCCGTCATGGAGATCATCTCGAAGGATCCACCGATCACGCGCGCCATGATCGGGGTACTCGAACACGACGATCACATCGACAACCGCGCAGCCCTCGACCACCTCGGCATCGAACTGACATCCCTCGACGACACCCTCGCAACCTTCATCGCGCCCGAGGCCAACGCATCATGAGCAATCCCGAAGCTCCGACCGCAACCGATACCGGCGAAGTACCCGTCGTCGCGCGTCCCCCCGCACCGCTGTGGCAACGCGCACTCCCCTGGCTCATCACGGTGGCTTGTTTCGCCTACCTCTACAGCAAGCTCGCCGGAGCGGCGGGGCGCGAGGGAGAGACCGTCGTGAGCTATCTCGCGAGCGTCTTTGCGAGCGTCCCGTGGGGCCGTTGGCTGATGCTGATGATCCCCTACTCGTTCCTCTTCTTCCTGATCGACTCGCTGATCCTCTGGCGCGTGGTCAACTGGTACAACACCAAGGTCGCCTACCTCGACATTCTGCCGATCCGGGGAAGCTCCTACATCCTTTCGATCCTGAACGAGCAGGTGGGCAAGGGCGCGATGGCCCTCTACCTCTATCGCCGCGATCGAGTACCGGGCTTCGAAGTGGGCTCGAGCATGCTCTTCATCATGTTCTGCGAGTTCTACTACCTGCTCTCGTGGGCGTGTGTGGGATACGCATTGCGCGGAGACTCGCTGCCGGGCGAGTTCGGGCTGATCCCCGTGATCGCGGTGGGCGCGATCATCTTCTTCGTGATCTTCCGGCTGTTCTTCACCGGCAAGCTGCTCTCCGGTTCGGACCTGCGCGACAAACCGATCTTCCACGCCTTCCGACGGGCCGAGACCTGGCACTTCGGGATGATCATCCTGCTGCGCTCCCCCGCGTTGCTGGCCGCCGTCTGGGTCTATTCCATGGCGTTGGGATTTTTCGGAGTCGAAGTCACGAACCTCGAGATGCTCGGCTATCTGCCCATCATCTTCTTCGGCGCGGCCACCCCGGGCCCCATGCGCACGGTGGCGATCACACTCTGGGTCGTGCTCTTCCCCGGCTACGAAGGCCAGATGACCGCCTTCGGCTTCGTGCAGCACAACTTCTTCATCTTCTTCAACGCGGCGATCGGCCTGATCTTCCTGAACCGCGCGAACAGAGAACTCTTCGGCGGTGGATCGTCTTAGGAGACGAGGCCGGCGACCAGGGCGAGCGCGGCTTCGTAGTCGCCGCCGTAGCCCACGCGGGTGAGTTCTTCGTAGGGGATGCGCGTGATCTCCTCGTCCCAATCGGCGTCGGGGTCGATCTCGCGCAGTTCGAAGTGGGCGGCCTCGAAGCCCACGAGTTGGCCGATCTCGCAGATGTCGGGCTCGACCTCCTCGCGGTGGATGACCGCGAGCGGTGCGAGGTTCGCCACGGCTTCGAGCACCGAACGCCACGAGGAGACGTCGATCGCGTCGGGTTCGGGCAGTGCTTCGCCGCGCAGGCGCAGCGCCGACTCGTAGAAGTCGGCGTGGGGTGCGGGAAGCTCGACATCGCTCACGTCCTCGAGCCGCAAGATGTCGACACCCCCCATGCGCACCCGATCGTCCAGGATGGCCACGCAAACGAGTTCCTCGCCGATCGACTGAACGATCCCCACGAACTCGCCGTCGAATGCTTCGCACTCGATCCGCACGAAGCGGCGCTCGGCCTGCGCCTCCCGGAGTGCGTCATGATGTGCCGAAGCGATGGTCATCGGGCGCGAGACGCTAACACACGGTGTCGGGACGACCGATGCAAGACGACACTGCGCACCCGCAAACGAGGAAGGCCCCATGCCCATGTCGCCCTACATGGCGAGCATCCGAGAGAAGATCGGCAACCAACTGCTCGAGATTCCCTCGGTGAGCGTACTCACCTACGACGAGCAGGATCGCGTGCTGCTGGTTCGTCACGCCGAGTACGACGAATGGACGACCCCCGGCGGTGCGGTCGAACCCGAAGAGGTTCCCGCCGAAGCCGCGGTGCGTGAGATGTGGGAGGAGACCGGCCTGCACGTCCGCCTCGACGGCCTGCTCGGTGTGTATGGCGGGCCCGAATACACCACCGCGTACTCGAACGGCGATCGCGTCTCGTTCGTCATCGTGATGTTCCTCGGCACGCGGCTCTCGGGAACACCGCGACCCGACAATGTCGAGACCCTCGACGTCGGCTGGTTCGCCCGCGACGAGATCGCCGATCTCGAAGCGCGTCCGTGGGTGCGCGAGGTGCTCGAGAACGCCTGGCGCGACAAGTCGCGCGCCTACTTCGTTCCACCCCAGTGGTCGCCCGAGGACGAGGACGGCTGAACGACGGTCGGTTCCGTCAGCGCGGCCTCAGGTGCAACTGCATCGTGGTGAAGTCGAGCACACCTCCGAGGTTCTTCATGAACCCCAGCCCGAGTGCGCCATCGAACCGGCCACCACCCGGCGGGATGTCGTAGATCGCGCCGACGTCCCCCGCCATCACCTGCATGGCCGGGGTCGACCGCCCGGCGAACTCGATGCCGAGGATCTCGCCCGTCCAGAAGCTGACCCGCCTGCGACGCGTCGGGATCGTGATGTCGGTTCGGGTGAACTCGACCCCGAGCTTCTGAAGAGTCCGCTTCTCGAACAGCGCCCCATCGTTCGTGAAGTCGAGCAGGAGCTTCACGACTTCACCGTGGATCTTGCCCTCGATGTAGGGTCGCCCGATCGAATCGACTGCGACGGGAACCGAGACGTAGCCCTCGCCGCTCGGCCGAGCGACGGCGCCGTTCGTTTCGGCACTGGCGGGCCCGCCCGCACTCGTCGCGCCAAGAAACGAGGTAACCGTCATCGCTGCCACGAAGAGATCTCGAAGACCCGACATCGTCTCCTCCATTCGCACTCGTTCTACTTCATCGGCCGGTCTGCACGTCGATCAAGAGTTCGTTTCGAAATCGCTGGGCCAGCTCGTCGTCGGGCTCGAGGGTGAGGTAGTGGTCGATCTGCCGCAGGGCAGCGCTGCGCTTGCCCTGGGCGAAGTAGGCCCGCGCGAGGGCGGCTTCGACATCGGGGCGCGAATCGGGCTCGATCAGATCGCGAATGCGCTGGAGATGGTGCTCCGCGCGCGGGGCGTACTGCGGCGACGACGCGAGAAACAGCCGCGCCAGACTGAAGTGGCATTCGATGTGATCGCGCGCCAGTGAAAGGCAACGCGTGAGCGCCCCATAGGCCGAGGCCGCCGCGTGGGGGACGTCGAGGTTGTGCCCCTGGCGGTAGAGATCGCCGACGCGCGCGTGCAATTCGGGATGCTCGAGGTCGACGTTGCGCAGCACCTCGGCTCGCTCGATGGCTTCACGCCAGCGGATCATCACCTGGATGCGTTCCGAACGGGACGTGAAGTGGCCGGGGTGGTCGGAGAGCCAGTGATCGAGGGCCGCGATCTCGTCGTCGAGGGACTGGAGTTCGCGCGCAAGGCCGACATCGCGGGGATCGATCCCCTCCACATCGGCGCCCGCGCTCGTACCGCTCCCCGCGCAACCCGAGAGCACTCCGATTGCGAGAAAGCCGACGACCGCGAACGCGCTCATTCGAACTGCCAAGGTGGTCTTCTCCAACCGCGGGCGCGCCTGCTTCCCAGCGCGCCGACTCCCTGCGGACGCTAGCAGGTCGTCCGAGCGGGGCTCAGAAGCGGTCGCCGCCTTCGACGAGGTAGCGGGCTTCTTCTTCGGTGCTCTCGCGGCCGAGTACTTCGTTGCGATGCGGAAAGCGTCCAAAGCGGGCGATGATGTCGTAGTGCCGCCGCGCATAGTCGGTGGTCGCCTCGAAGAGCGCGCGGTCTTCTTCGGGAACCCGATCTTCGAGGGCGCGGTAGAGCTCGAGAGAGCGTTGTTGATCGAGCAGATCCTCGCTGTGCTCGAAGGGGAGATAGAGAAAGCTCGCCTCGACCGGGTGAAGGGTTTCGTCGAGCCCGCGAGCGATCAATAGCGTGGCGGCAGCCTTGGCGGCCGCGTCGTTCGCGAAGGCCTCCCCGCTGCCGCGATTCAGGTTGCGGGTGAATTGATCGAGCACAATCACCATCGCGAGAACGCCCCGCGGCGTCTTCAACCATTCGTCGAGTTCGCCGCTTGCGGCGCGCTCGGGCAGTTCACCGAAGCGCTTGCGAATCTCGTCGTCGAAGGCGGTGTCGCTGCCGAACCAGATCGCGTTGCGCGCCGCCATGGCCTGGCTGTCGTCGGTGGCGTCGGCGAACCAGAACGAGAGCACCTCTTCGATGATGGGGTCGACTTCCATCTCGTTGTCTTTTCCTGTGGCAGAACTCGAGGGGAGCTCGGTGGGTTGCGAGAAGGGCGCGGGCCTTCAAGCCGATCGGATCGCGCAACGATAACCCAGAGCATGGCCCGTCCCGTCCTTCGCAATCTCATCGCCGCCTATACCCGGGCGCGCGAAGAAGGTGACGACACCCGCGCGCTCGCCCTGCTCGCGAAGCTCGAGCGCGAAGATCCGCGCGAAGCACGCTGGCCGAAGCGAAGTGCGGAGATCCACGCGCGCGCGGGCGATAGCGCCTCCGAACTCGCCGCTTTGCGGCCCGCCTTCGAACGCCAGGTCCACGCCGAACAAACCACGCGCGCCATCGCGACCGCCCAACGCATCCTCACCCTCGATCCCTACGACGCCGCGACCGAAGACCAGCTCCACCTGCTCTACATGGTGCCGACGCGTGATCCCGGCGAGAGCGACACCACGGTTTCCGCCGTCGTCGCAGCGCCAACCGAGGTCGACGAGATCGTGCTGACGGAGGTCGTCACAGGGTCGCGCCCGGTGGCACTCGGCGATCTCGAACAGCCGCGCGCTTCGGAGATCCCGATCGACTCCCCCGAGCCCGGTTTGATCCTCGAAGACGAGGTTCCTGCCGAGCCCGCGACGCATGCCGACGACTCTTCAGGTCTCGAACGCGAACGCGCCATGCGGGACGAGCAGGCTCTGCGCGCCAAGTTGCTCAAGCGCTTGCCCGCGAACGAACTCGAAGCCCTGCTCGCAACCAGTCGCCGCGAAGCTCTCTCGCCCGGTGTGCTCTGCATTCGCCAGGGCGAACTCGCCGACTGCATGTTCGTGATCCTCGAAGGCGCGCTCTCCCCGATCGTCGAAGACCCCGACGCCGACCCGAGCGAGATCGAAATGGGGACCCTCGAAGCCGGCGACTTCTGCGGTGAGATCGGCCTGCTCACGAAGCAACCCCGCAACGCCTCGCTGAAGGCGATCGTCGAGTCGCGCGTGCTGCGAATCGAGCGCGACGCCGTGCGCCATCTGCTGCGCAACAACCGCGAAGTGCTCGGGCTCGTGCTTCGCACCCTGCGCTTGCGCCTGATCGATCGTCTCGTTCACACCCACCCTCTCTTCGCCTGCTTCAAGCGCTCGGTGCGCGCGCGACTGGCCGCGCAATTCAAGCTCATCGAAGTGCGCGATGGCGGCGTGGTGATCCAGGAAGGCGTGCCCGACCCCGGGCTCTTCGTGGTGCTCACCGGTGAGATCGAGGTTCGCCAGTCGAGCCACGGTGACGACAAGGTGCTCGCGCAGCTGTATCACGGTGCCGTACTCGGGGAACTCTCGGCCCTCTACGGCCAACCCGCGATGGCGAGCGCCGTCGCGCGCGGTCAGTGCTGGCTGCTCCACCTGAACGACGGACGCTTTCGCAAGATCCTCGACCGCAACCCGCGCGTGCACAGCCTGCTCGCGGAACTCGGGGAGTGCCGCGCGAGAGAGAACCGCCGCCGCTACGGCGAAACGGGCTGACGATCCTTGCCGCCCACGAACCCGGTTCTCGCGAAGACGCTTCGGATGGCCGGGCTGTGTTTCGTGCTCGTGGCATTCTCTTCGGTACCCGTGGCCGCTGAGGGCGCGGAGCCGAGCACGCGTTGGCTTCGTCTCGATGCACGCGCCGGCGCCATGCTCGCGAGCTTCGACGGCAAATTGCAGACCCCGATGGGTGGACGAGCGGGGACGACATCGATCGGTCGCCCCGAAACTTCGGAGGTGGGGCTCGAAGGCCTGCGCGGCTTCGCCTCCGCCGGGGTCGAGTTACGCGTGCTCGAACGACACGTTCTCCACTTCTCCTACACGGCCCTCGAGCAGTCGGGTCGCGAGACCCTGGGGCGTGAGCTGATCACCCACGGCCAGACCTTTCCCGCCGGCTCCCGAGTCGAGAGCCGACTCGAACTTCCCTTCGGTCGCCTCGGCTATCGCGCGGAATGGCTGCTCCTGCGAATCGGCCGCGCGCGCATTGCACCCGAGATTGGCGCCGCACGGCTCGACTTCGCGTATCGACTGCGGGCCGACGCCGCGACCGGGGAAGCCGATCGCGCCTACGTGATCTATTTCACCTACCTCGGGGCCGTCCTCGAGGCCGAACTCTTTCGCGGAGTGAGGGGTGAGTTCGACGTGTTTGCGAGCGCGGCCCTCAACAACGTGAACTCGGTCGATGCCGATCTTCGCCTGCTCGTTCCGCTCTTCGAGCGACCCTGGCTGAGGAGCGATCTCGTCTTCGGCTTCCGCGGCATCTGGCTCCACTACAAGGACGATCAGGACGAGCGCCAGAACGACATCGACGTACGCGTCGGCACCTTCTCGACCCGCCCATGGGCCGGGGCGCACCTGGGGCTCGAACTCGGCTTCTAGCGGACGCGCTTCCTGGCTGCTTTCTTCTTCGCCCCCTTCTTGGGGAGGGACATCGCGAAAGCATCGGCGCGATCGAGCCAGGCGGCCAGGTCTTCGTCTTCCGAGAAACCCTCGCAGGCCACGTAGATCATGCCCTTGAGGGCGCGGCCGGTGAAGTCCATCTCACGTGCGTGGGGCTGTGCCAGGGCGTCGTCGTAGCCTTCCGCTCCGACGCGCAGCATCAGTTCGTCCTTCACAACGCCGCAGCACATGTTGCCGTTCACGAGCACGCACAGGCCGCCGAACATCTTCTTCTCACTGATGTCGCGACGGCCTTAGAAGTGTTCGCGTATGCGTTCCGCGAGGCCTTCGTCGTAGGGCATACGAGTCCTTCGGGTTCGGGTTCTCTTCGAGCATAACGAAACCGCGACACGCGAATTCGACGCGCGAACGAACCCGAGTCACTGCTGTGTCAGTTTGCTGCCAGGAGTTCGCGGTGATCAGCGTCGAGGAATTCGTCGAACGACTGTGTTTGTTGGGTGCCGCGCGCGGCCCACGACGCTTTCCCCGTAGAAGGCGCGATCGCGACATCCTGCTGCGCGCGACGATCACCGCCTATCGCGACCATCAGGCCCGCAGCGAGACCAGGCGGCGCGCCGAAGAGGGGAGACGCGCCGAGCCTCAGTGCGGCGACTGATCGACTCCCCGCAGTCGGGTGAGCAGTGCACCGATCAACGCGCCTGTCGAGTTTGTGGCGAGATCGACCAATGATGAGCTTCGGCCCGGGACGAACGATTGGACCACTTCGATGCCGAGGCTGAACGCGAACCCCGCAGCCAGCGCGAGGCCGATGGCGCGGGTTTCGCGGCGCCAGGCGATCAGCACACCGAGCGGGATGAAGAACAGGACGTTGAGCACCATGTCGCGGGCCTGCCAGCCGCGGTGGTAGGCCTCGATCGAGTGCAGGCTCAGAAAGTTCGACCGCGTGGGTCGCTCCATCCGCTCGGGAAAACGGAGATCCGGCGCCCCGGCGACACTGCTCTTTGCGCGTCGTCCCGCACCTTCTTCGAACCGGTACAGCGCGAGCAGCTTCTCGTCCCGCGCGAATCGATCTTCGTAGAGCACCTCGGGTTGCAAGGCGTGCCGCTGTAGTTCGACCGAGGAAAGCTGGCGATCGTAGATCGCGACACCGCGCATCGATCCCCGCCAATAGACCCATCCCGTATAGGAGCTTCCCAGCATGAGATGACCACCGAAGGGTTCGTTCGGGCGAGCGATCGTCGCATGCAGCCGGAGGTCCGTCGGGAAGCCGTTGACGAAGAGTCTCGCCCCATCGCCCGTCACGACCACCGCGAGGTGTCGCAGGTCGGCGGGCCTCGCGAGCCCGACCTCGTCGATACCGATATAGGCGTCTCGGCGCGGATCGCCAGCGGGATTGTCTGCGCGCCCACGCAAGAGGAAACCCCGCGGAAACTGCCCGATCAGAAGCGGACGGACGGACTCACCATCGTAGAACGAGAGAATCTCCTGGTTCCTGGCGCCCGGAATGAAGCCGGGCCCGAGGAAGATCTCCACGCTGAAACTCCCGGTATGGGAGACGAGGGGAGCATCGGAGAGCGCCTGGGCGAGCCGATTGAACTTCAGCCCCGGCCCTGGATCCTCCCAGGCGATGCCGTTGCGCCACATGGGCCGACCAGGAACGAGGGTGACCGCGCAAGCACCCAGGACGAACAGTCCCAACAACACAGTGCGGTGGCGCTCGAGCAAGCCGGGGCGCTGGCGCCGACGACGCTTGCGACGGCTCGCTCTCATCTGCGCCTCGGCCCCCTCTCCTCCGGCCACCTTCCCTCCGGCCCCCGACTCGTTCGCCGCGGCGAATCCGCCGCACGCCACGAAACTCGCCCCGCAGTTTCATCTTCGTCCGGTGTCCGCCGATGCTTAGCAGACGAGCCCTCGAGCCAACCTGCTTCGCGAGCGGTTCGGGTACCCTTGGCATTCTCGCGTGTGATCGCAATCGCCCCCGACTCGAAGCGAAAGTCGACTTGAAGCTTCTCACCATCATTCTCAACTACAAGACCGCGGAGATGACCACCCGGTCGATCGAAGCGGCGCTGCGCGAACTCGCTCCCTACCCCGACGCGCGGGTGGTGGTGGTCGACAACGACTCCCAGGACGGTTCGTTCAAGCAGCTGTGCGACGCCGTCGAGGAGCGCGGCTGGAGCGATCGCGTGAGCGTCGTCGCGAGCGAGTACAACGGCGGCTTCGCCTACGGGAACAACTTTGCGATCCGCCCCGCCCTCGAAGCCACGGGCGACGACAAGCCCGACTACATCTACCTGCTGAACTCCGACGCCTTTCCCGACGAGGACTGCATCCGCAAACTCGTCGAGTTCCTCGACGAACATCCAAAGGTCGGCATCGCGGGCAGCTACGTGCACGGTCCCGAACCCGTTCCCCACAAGACCGCATTCCGCTTCCACTCGATCCCGAGCGAGTTCGAATACCAGCTCGGCCTCGGCGTCGTGACGAAGCTCCTGAAGAAATACCTGGTCGCACTCCCCCTGCCCGAGGAGACGCGTCAGGTCGACTGGCTCGCCGGCGCGAGCATGTTGATTCGCCGCGAGGTCCTCGAGGACATCGGCCTGCTCGACGAGACCTACTTCCTCTACTACGAGGAGACCGACTTCTGCCTGCGGGCACGACGCGCGGGGTGGACGACGTGGTACGTCGTCGAGAGTTCGGTCACCCACGTGGGCTCGGCCTCGACTGGGCTCAAGGACAAGAGCGTGCCGACGCCGACCTTCTGGTTCGCCTCACGCCGCCACTACTTCCTGAAGAACCACGGCCGGCTCTATCTCTGGCTCGCGAACCTCGCCTACGTGGTGGGGGGTGCCCTGCGCCGGGTGCACTGGCGCGCGGTGGGGCGGCCCGAGTTCGACGCGAAGCACCACCTGCGCGACTTCCTCAAGTACAACTTCCGCC
The DNA here is from genome assembly GCA_028278345.1 of Myxococcota bacterium. Lineage (GTDB taxonomy): Bacteria > Myxococcota_A > UBA9160 > UBA9160 > UBA4427 > DUBZ01. The sequence goes on along the minus strand of JANQEL010000010.1, from coordinate 51,004 downwards.
TGGGACCGGTCCCGGACGGACACCCGCATCGCCGGCCGACGGCTGCGAAATAGCCCGACACACCGAAGCTTCGGTAGGCTATGCGCGAGCACAGCATGGGAGGTGAAATGCTCGCAAGAATCACGATGAGCTTTCTGGCCCTGATGCTTCTGGCAGGCCCCGCGTTCGCTGGCGATGTCTCGTATCGCCTGTCGACGCCGGGGGTCAAGTGAGGCGGTACAGCTGCTGCGGCCCGTGAGGCCGTACAGAACGTCGCGGGTGTCCAGGAGGCCACCACCGACATGAGCGCCCACACGGTGACGGTGAAGTTCGACGACGAGGTCACGAACCTCGCGGCGATCATCTCCGCCCTCGGCGAAGCCGGTTACACGGTTCCGTCGCAGGAGAAGCTCAACTAGCGGAACCAGGAACGAGAGCGGCCGATCGAGATCTCGATCGGCCGCTTTCTTGTTTCGCCTGTCCGACGGTGTCTACTTGCGCGCGTAGATGTGCAGGCTCGTCACGGCGTCCGCGAAGCCCTTGGCTTCGTCGAGGCTGATGTCCATGCCTTCCATCGCCGTGCGGATCTGCGGATCGTCGAAGTCGATCGAGCCGAGGAAGCTCGCTTCGCGTTCGATGCGGACGTCGTCGAAGCCCGCGTCGGCGATCGTCTGCAAATAGTCGGCGCGCAGGTTCGCTCCGCTCACGCAGCCGATGTAGGCATCGATGCTCTCGATCACCTTCTCCGGCAGCGCGCGTTCGAGCACGATGTCGCTCACCATGATGCGGCCGCCCGGCTTGAGCACGCGATACGCCTCGGCGTAGACGCGATGCTTCTCGGGCGAGAGGTTGATCACGCAGTTCGAGATGATGGCGTCGACGCTCGCGTCCTCGACCGGCAGGTCTTCGATCTGCCCCTTGCGAAACTCGACGCGATCATCGAGCTCGACCTGCTTGGCGTTGTTGCGCGCCTTTTCGAGCATGGCGTCCGTCATGTCGACACCGATCACGTGGCCGGTGGGGCCCACCTGACGTGCGGCGAGGAAGGCGTCCATCCCCGCGCCCGAACCGAGGTCGAGCACCGTCTCGCCGGGCTTCAGGGTGTCGATCGCCGTCGGGTTGCCACAGCCGACGCCGAGGTTCGCGCCCTCGGGCACCTGTTCGAGTTGTTCGTCGCTATAGCCGATGCGCCGGGCCGCTTCGTCGGCACGGCCCGCGTCGGGGGCGTTCGTGACGATCTGCGTGTAGCCCTCGCGAACCTGGTCGCGGAGGACGTCGGGGTCGTGGGATCGCTGCGCCATGGATCACCTCCTTTTTTATATTTCCAAAGTTATGGAATAATCGAAGATTGTCAACCGAAAGAAGACAGTCAACCCCGGGAATCACTTTCTCGGCGTTAGCGGGCCGCTCTGCGGCCGAAGATCCCCGTGACACCCCGGACCAGCCAGCGTGGATAGAACCCGACGGAACTCGCCAGCAGCTGGTTCGGGCGTCCGGGCACGACCACCACCGTCCCCGACATGCAGGCGTCGAAGCCTTCGCGCGCCACATCGCCGACGTCCGAGACCATGAAGTCGGGGATGCTCTGCGCCGACTCGTGCTCGTCCCGGGCGCGGTCGAGCATGTCCGTCTTCGTGAAGCCCGGGCAGAGCGCCGTCACCGTGATCCCCGTCCCCCTGAGTTCTTCCGAGAGCGCTTCCGAGAACGACAACACGAAGGCCTTGCTCGCCGCGTAGGTCGCCATCGCGGGAACGGGTTGGAAGGCCGAGGTCGAAGCGACGTTCAGGATGCGTCCGCGCTCGCGCTCGATCATCCCGGGAAGAAATCGCCGGGTGAGCGCCGAGAGCACGGCGATGTTCAGTTGGATCAACCGCTCGTGCTTTTCGGCTTCGATCTCCGCAAAGAGCCCCATTTCCATCAGGCCGGCGTTGTTGACCAGCACGTCGATGGTCCGGCCTTCCTTCTCGAGACCGTGCATGAGTTCATCGACGGCACCGGGTGCCAGCAGATCGCTCGGGTAGACGTCGACGCGCGCCCTGAACTCGTCGCGACACTGCCTCGCCAACTCTTCGAGTTCGGCAGCGCGACGCGCCACGACGACGAGATCGAAGCCCTCTTCTGCGAAGACGCGGGCGAGTTCGAGGCCGATGCCTCCCGAAGCGCCTGTGATCAAAGCGATCTGCCGGGAACGGGTCATGGGGGGTCTCCTCTGGTTGACGCAACGAACTCAGGCGATCGCCTCGGCGTTGCGAAGTGCTGCGATCCGCTCGGCGTCGAGGCCGAGTTCGTCGCGCAGCACGCGGTCGGTGTGCTCCCCGAGTTCCGGGGGTGGCGCGATCACCACTTCGTTCGCGGACATGCGCGGCGCCCAACCGAGCAGGCGCACTTCGCCCTGCTCCGGATGTTGCAGGGTCTTCACGAAACCCCGCGCCTGGAGGTGGGGGTCGTCGTAGAGCTCCTTCGTATCCATCGTCGCCGCGCACGGGATGCCGGCTTCTCCAAAGATCTTCATGACCTCGTGCTTGGTGCGCTCGCGTGTCCACTTCTCGACTTCTTCGTGGAGCTCGGGGGTGAGTTGGAGGCGTTTCATGAAATCGTCGTAGCGCTCGTCGGTGATCAGATCGGGACGCTCGATCGTGATGAAGAGCTTGTCGATGTGCGGGCTCGTCACCGTCAACACGAAGACGTAATCGTTCGGGCCATCCCCCTTGCATGCGTAGAGACCCGACGGCGCGGCGCCGATCTGCGAACCGTTGCGGGGGACCGCGTTGTTTCCCCAGTTGCCGAGGTTCGCGATGTGGGTGCGCATGTAGTAGGTGATGGCTTCCTGCATCGAGATCTCGATGCGCTGCCCCTCGCCGGTGCGAAGCTTCTGCACGTAGGCGGCGAGGATCGCCATGCCGAGCTGCATGCCCGTTCCCGAATCGCCGATCGTCACACCGGGAAGCGTCGGCGGCCCATCGGACTCGCCGGTCATCGAGAAGGTGCCGGCCGCCGCCTGGGCACACATGTCGAAGGCGAGGTATTTCGAGTAGGGACCGTCGCTCCCATAGCCCTTCACCGAAGCGAAGATGACAGAGGGGTGGACTTCCTTCAGCTTGTCGTAGGTGAGATCGAGCTTCTCCATTACGCCGGGGGCGTAGTTCTCGATCACGACATCGAACTTCGGAACCATGTCGAGGAAGAGCTGTCGCCCTTCGGGCTTGCGGAGATTGATCACCACACTCCGCTTGTTCGCGTTCCAGTTCCAGAAGTAGTCGCTACCCCCGGCGAGCACGCGACCGGGATCGCCGACGCCCGGTGCCTCCACCTTGACGACGTCCGCGCCCAACCACGCCAACGCCTGGGTACAAGACGGACCCGCCTCGTACTGCGACATGTCCAGGACCCGCATTCCCTCGAGTGACGGCATCTCGATCTCCCCGCTGCTGCGCGTGCCCGACTTCGCGTCGGGCCGGGGCTCGATTCTACCTTCCCTCGCGGGAGCGAGAGCGCTCGATCAGAGCGCCGCCGGCAGCCCGTAGTACAGGATCATCGCGGAGACCGCGGCCACCACGAGCACCGTCGGGATGATGATCTTCGCCGCTTCGAGCTGGGTGATCTCGTAGCGGTCGGCGAGCAGCATCGGCGCCACGCAGGACGACACGAACACCCCGAAGATGGGCCCCATGAAGGGGATCAGGAAGAAGGGCGCTCCACAGACCCCGGCCGCCGGAATGATGGTCAGCAGGCTCATCGCGATGTTGCGGCCCGTGTTGACCTCAGGGGAGATGCCCTGCCAATCGCTCAGCGCTCGCATCACGACGAATGCGATCGCGAAATTCACGACGGCTCCGAAGACGATCACCGTGAACAGGATCTGCCAGTTTTCGACTGCCATGGCGCATTCCTCCAAGCTGGGATCGTGGCCGGGACCTTTGCGTCCCGACTCCATCCACAGCGTGGTTCCGATCCGCCCTCGGGCAAGCTCTCGCCTCGACTTCTTCAGGTCCCAGGGCCGATCCTCCGATGAGTGATCCAGCATGGAACCCGGACCCTTCGATCTGCTGGAGCGCTACGGCGTGCCCGGCGCCGGACGACTCGACGCCTGGAGCATCCAGGAACGCTACGGCCTCGTTTTCGTGGCGATTTCCACTTTGCTCTGGGTACCCGTCGTTCAATTCGCCCTTCGTGGCGAACGGGACGCGGGATTCTGGGCGCTCACCGCCTTTGCTGCGGTGACGCTCCTGGTCGGGCTGGCCGTCGCGCGTCTGCGCGAAACACTGAGCGTCGATGGCGAGGCGATTCGCCTCTCGCATCGCAGCCTGTTCGAGGGGCGCAGCTGGGTGGGGCCGCGCAGTGCGATTCGAGCGCTGAGACTCACCGCCGAACACGAGAGCGACGACAGCGGAACGCGCACGATCTTCCCCGTCGCTCTCGCACTCGAATTGGATGGCCGGGCGTTCGAGATCCGCGTCTTCAAGCCGACCGACGAGCTTCGCGCGCGCCGAGCGGCAGAGGAGATTGCGGGCGCGCTCGAGCTTCCCGTGATCGATGCGATCGGAGACGAAGCGATCATCCACGAGCCGGGCGAGTCGGCGTCGCGCTTCGCTCGAAGTGATTCACAGCCGACCGGACCCATCCCACCGAACGTGACGTTGAGCACGAACGGCCATGGCTTGAGCATCCGGGGGATCACGAGGATGCAGACGGTCGGGCGCCTGCGATGGGCCGGGCTCGGATTCCTGCTGCTCGCGACGACCGTGGGCGCCTTCGCATCACGGGCGATCGAGCCGGCCTGGTTCGGCTGGCTGATCCCATTCCCGTTCTGGGGCGCGGGGCTCTACTTCCTCGCCGACGCCGCGCTCGGAAGATCGATCTGCGAACGATTATGGATCGAAGGGGGCGAGCTGGTCCGCGAACGCGCGTGGCTCGCGCTGCGCTTCTCGCGCAGGCGGCTCGCCATCGCGGAGCTCGAGGCCGTGCGCGTGCAATCCGAGCGCGGAGACGAATGGGGACTCGCGGCGGTCGCTCGCAATGACCGCTTCATCGTGGGCGGCGCACTCGAGGCCGATCAACTCGCCTGGCTCGAAAACTGGCTGCTGTCGCAACTCGATTCACGCTGAACTCGGCCGCTAGTCTTCGCGCGACGGCTTCGCTGCGCGCGTCTCCGCCTCGATGATGCAGCGCTTGAGCTGGTCGGCCATCACGCGGACGTTGGGCTCGAGGACCATCGAGTCGTGGTCGCCCGGCATCTCGTAGATGTCGATCGACTCGGCGTACTGGCCGAAGCCGTTGTCGTGCCAAACCCATTCCTTCATGGAGTCGAGCACGCGGTCTTCGCCGAGCACGTAGGCGCGATCCTGCTTCGGGCGGAAGAGGATGAGCTTGCCCGGGTACTTCACCATCTGGTAGCGCGGCAGCGCCCCGCGGAAGGCCGCTTCGATCGCCGCGTTGTGGAACTGGTCTTCGGTGTGGCCGAGATCTTCCTCGTCGGCGAAGCGCGCCTGCAGCTGTTCGATCTGCCACTTCATGCGGTTGCGCGCCCAATCGATCACATAGCCCGGGCCCCGCTGCTGTACGCGCTGCCACTGGATCTTCGCGCGGTCGAGCTTGGTGAGCCTCGGGGTCTGGGGCAGGCGTGAATCGAGCAGCAGCAGCAGGCCGATCTCTTCGCCCTGCTTGATGAGCTGGTGCGCGATCTCGAACGCGGTGAGACCGCCGCCCGAGAAGCCGCCCACGAGGTACGGGCCGTGCGACTGCACGGTGCGCATCTCGGCGATGTAGGCCTCGGCCATCTCCTCGAAGGTCTCGTGGGGCGGTTCGTCGCCGTAGAGGCCCTGCGCCTGCACGCCGTAGAAGGGGCGATCACCACCGACGAGGTTCGCGAGGTGCCGCAGGTTGAGGACGTTGCCGAACATGCCGGCCACCAGGAAGAACGGCGTGCGTGGGCCGCCCTCGCCCTGATGCATGGCGACGAGGTACTTGAAGCGCGTGCGGCGGGTCTCGCTCGCGGGTGCGGCATCGCCGCCATCGGCCGCGGCGGCGTCGCCCCCGATCGCATCCTTGATGAGATCCGCGCAGCCCTCGATCGTCGGCGCCTCGAAGAGCACGGAGATCGGGAACTCGACCTGATAGGCCTTCTTGATCATCGCGAACAGGCGCACCGCGATGAGCGAGTGACCGCCGAGGTCGAAGAAGCTGTCGCACACGCCGAGGTTCTGTACGCCGAGCAGTTCTTCCCAGTAACCGACGAGGGTGCGTTCCACTTCGTCGCGCGCTTCGACGAACTCGCTGTCGAGTTCGGGGCGTTCGAACTTGGTGCCGCCTTCGTTCGACTGTTCGGTCGAGAGTTCGACCTGCTTCATCATCTGGTGCAGGTCGAGAGAGGAGACGACCACCTGGGGATGCGCCGCACCCGAGACCACGCGCGCCAGCGCCTCGCTGCCCTCTTCGGGCTTGATGCCGCGCTCATAGTTGCGGCGCAGGCGCAGTTCGGCGGGCGAGAGATCGCGCTCGTTGCCGCTGCCGAGGGCCGCCTCGAATTCCACGTCCGCGCGGGTCGGGCTCGACGTCACCCCGAAGTCGATCGACTCCTTGAGCTTGTGGATCGTGAACTCGTCGATCTCGATGAGCACGCACCCGGTCTCGTCGGTGATCGTGATGTCGAAGGTCGCGAACTCGGTCTCGTCCTTGTTCTCGGCGTGGTTGCGCACCCAGCTGAAGACGCGCTTCGGCAGGTTGCCGTACACCGCGAAGCGGCCGTACGAAACGGGAACCCACAGGGCTTCGCCTTCGACGTAGCCATCGATCAGCTCCATCGCGTAGCCGGTCGAGTAGTCGAGCAGCGCGGGATGCAGGCCGAAGGCCGGCTGATCCGAGGCGAAGGCATCCGGGAGTTCGAGTTCGGCGAGGGCTTCGCCCTGGCCGTAGAAGACCTGTCGCAGCACGCGCCAGCGCGGACCGAAGCGAACGTGATGCTCCTGCCCCGACTTGTGGCCTTCGGGATTCACCTCCGAGCGGCTGCGCTGACAGCGGGCGTCGATCTCCGCGAGATCGACCGTCGGTGCATCACCGAGCTGGCCGTAATCGATGCTCGCCTGGGCGTTGAGCTCCCAAGCCGTGCGTCCTTCGAGTTGACACTGGGTGCGCACCTCGAAGCGATAGCCGCGTTCAGTCGGAACCAGCATGACGCGCACGTCACGCGTATCGCTATCGGGCACGTAGAGCGGGCGCAGGAAGTAGAGATCGCGGATCTCGAACGGGCCCGTCTCGTCGTATTCGGCCAGCGCCGCGCGCGCGAGTTCGGGGTAGCCCGTACCGGGCATCAGCGCGTAACCCGAGAGAGTGCGGTGCTCGTCGAGCACCCAATCGTTCTCGGCCGAGTAGGTCTTGCTGAAGACCGTACGCCCGTGGCTGTCCTTCTCGCGCGACCCGAAGAGCGGATGGCTCGGCGGCTTCATGCGCGCTTCGACGCTGGACGTGGCTTCGGCACCGCCGCCGAAGCTCTCGGCCGCCATGCCGACTTCGTTCCAGATGCCCCAGTTGATCGCCACCGTGCGCACGGGTCCATCGGCTCGCTTCGCTGCGTAGGCGTCGAGGTAGGCATTCGCCGCTACGTAATCGACCTGGCCCGCGGGCGCTGCGATCGAACTCGTCGACGAAAACAGTACGAGCAACTCGACACCGGCTTCTTCGAGCAGTGAGTCGAGCACCACAGTGCCGTGGATCTTCGGGCTGAAGACGTCGGCGATGTCGCTCTCGAGTTTCAGTTGGATGAGCTCGTCCTTCACGACGCCAGCGGTGTGGACCACGCCGTGCACCGCACCGAACTTCTCGCGCGCGGTCTGGAAGACGTCGCGCATCTGGTCGTGGTTCGTGACGTCCGCCGCGCATACGAGGACGTCGGCCCCCATGCTCTCGAGTTCCTGGATCTTGCGGATCTTGCGACCCACGATGTCGCTGCCGCCGCGACTGCGCAGCCAGTCGTCCCACTCGTCGCGTTCGGGCAGCGGCGTGCGACCGACCAGCACGAGGTTCGCCTTCAGTTCGCTCGCGAGGCGTTCGGCCATCGTGAGACCGAGGCCGCCCAGGCCGCCGGTGATGAGGTAGGTGCCACCTTCGCGCATCGCAGATGCGGCGTCGGCCGAAACGGGAGCCAGCTTCTCCGCGCGGTAGCGACGCGCGTAACGCTCACCGTCGCGCCAGGCCACCACTTCGCATTCGCTCTCGCTCTGGAACTCTTCTTCGAGGGCCTCGGCGATGCGGTCGAGGGTCTCGACGCCCTGCTCGCCGCGCTTCTTGAAGCTCGTCATCAAGCCCGCGAGCGTGCTCTCGGGTTTGACCGGCAGGCGGACATCGATACTGCGGCAGGTGATGCCGGGCAATTCGCGTGGGATCACCTTCACGGGTCCGAGCACGGTGGCCTTCTCGGGATGCAGCACGGCGTCGTCCTCCCCCACGCTCTGCATGCCGTTCGTCACGACATCGATGTGGAGGGGCGTCGGCACGTTCTCGTCGCCGAGCGCCTGGGCGAGGAAGAAGAGGCTGTAGAAACCGTCCTGCAGGTTCTGGTGGAAGAAGCTCGAACCCGGGCGGAAGCGCTCCTTGTCGGTCACGAGCCAGAGGTGCGCGATGTGGGTCGGCACCTTGCCCGTCGCGACGAGGTCCTGCACCAGGGCGTCGTAGCCCGCGCGACCGCGTTCGGGGGCCAGCGCATAGGTGTCTTCGCTCTTCTTGAAGAAGGCGTCGGCGCTCTCGACGCACACCACCGTGTGGCCGCGTGCAGCGAGGCGCTTCTTCATGCGGCGACCGAGCCCGGCTTCGTCCATGAAGAGGAGCCAGGTCTGCGGCTTGTTCTCGGCCAGACGCGTCGCCGGGGTGTGCTCCCAGACGGGTACGTGAGCCCAATCGGCCAGATCTTCGACGCGTTCGAGGTTCGTGAGGTCTTCGCTCTGCGCCACCACCTCGGTGGGTTCGATGAAGTAGCGCTGGTGCGACCACGCGTAGGTCGGGAGCGGCACGCGCTTGCGGGTTTCGCCCTCGCGCAGGCGGTCGAGATCGATGTCGAGGCCCGACGCCCAGCAGCGGCCGAGGCTCGCGAGGAAGAACTGCGAATCCGTCAGTTCGTCGTCGCGGTGCCGCATCGACGGAATCACGTTCGCGTCCTGTCGCGCGCTCGGGTGCTGCTTCGCGAACGAGCAGTTCGCCTGCCCGGGACCGATCTCGATCAACACGCGACCGGCCTTCGAGAGCAGGGTCGAGATGCCATCGGCGAAGAAGACCGTGTGGCGCAGATGATCGACCCAGTAGTTCGGATCGGTCGCCTGTTCATCGGTGATCAGCTTGCCCGTGCGGTTCGAGATGAAGGGAATCTGCGGGGCGCGCAGCTCGACGCTCTGCAGGAAGGCGCGGAACTCGTCGAGGATCGGCTCGAACATCCGCGAGTGGCCGGCCACCGGCACCGCGATGCGGCGGAAGTCGACGTCTTGCTCTTCGAGCTTGCGTTCGAGGGTCTCGACCGCGTCGACCGCACCCGAAGCCACGCAGAGCTGCGGCGTGTTGATGATCGCGAGATCGATCTCGCCTTCGAGCAGCGGCTTCAGCTCATCGGGCGAGAGCGCAACGCTCGTCATCGCTCCGGCGGGCGCCTTGGTGGTGAGCACGCCGCGCAGGATCATCAGGTCGAGGGTGTCTTCGTAGGAGAGCACGCCCGCCATGCAGGCCGCCGTGTTCTCTCCCATCGAGTGCCCGATCATCACCTCGGGCTCGATCCCCCAGCTCTTCCAGAGCTGCGCGAGGGCGTACTCGAGGACAAAGATGGCGGGGAGCTGTCGTTCGGTGATCTCGAACTCGGCTTCCGCCTCGGCAAGCGCGGCGGGTTCATTCTGATCGGCGAAGAAGAGCTTGCGGAAATCCTTCCCCGTCTTCTCTTCGAGGAGCGCGATACCGCGATCCATGTGTTCGCGGAAGATGGCTTCGTTCTCGTAGAGGTCGGCTGCCATTCGCGGGTACTGGGTGCCGGCACCGCTGAACATGAATGCCACCGAAGCCTGGCTCTCGGAGACACCGTGGGTGAAGAGGCGGCGCGGGTTGTTGCCTTCGAGGAATTCGATCGCCTCGTCGCGATCCTTCACCGCGACCACGCGGCGGCGATCGAATTCGCGGCGACCGACGTCGAGGGTGTAGGCCACGTCGGCGAGCGGCACTTCGGGGTGCTCGCGAAGATACTCGGCGAGGCGCTTCGTGTTGCCGTCGAGGACTTTGTTGTTGCGCGCGGAGAGGCGCAGCAACTGGAAGTCGCGATTCGATTCGACGGTCTCGTTCGGAAGCGGCGCCTCCTCGACGATCACGTGGGCGTTGGTGCCGCCGACGCCCAGGGAGTTCACCGCCGCACGTCGCGGTTCGCTCCCGCGCGGCCACTCGGTGAGTTCATCGTTCACCACGAAGGGCGTCGATTCGAAGTCGATCTCGGGGTTGGGCTTCTCGAAGCCCAGGGTCGGCGCGATCTGCTCGTTGTAGAGACACATCGAAGCCTTGATGAGCCCCGCGACCCCCGCCGCCGTGTCGAGGTGACCGATGTTCGTCTTTACCGAAGCGAGGCGACAGAAGCCCGTCTCGTCGGTGTGCTGGCGGAAGGCCTGGGTGAGGGCGGAGATCTCGATGGGATCGCCCATGTAGGTCCCGGTGCCGTGGCACTCGATGTAGCCCAGCGTCGCGGGATCGATCTCCGCCACCGCGTAAGACTCGCTCATCGCGGCGGCCTGGCCGTCGACGCTCGGCGCGAGGTAGCCGACCTTGCCACCGCCATCGTTGTTCACCGCCGAGCCGCGGATCACAGCAAAGATGTGATCGCCATCCTCGACGGCATCTTCGAGGCGACGCAACACGACGACGCCCGCACCACTCGTCAACACCGTCCCCTGTGCGCGGTGATCGAAGGCGTGACAGTGGCCGTCGGGCGAGAGGACCTCACCCTCGTGGTAGACATAGCCGCGGTTGTGCGGGAAGAGGATCGTGACTCCACCCGCCAGCGCCATGTCGCTCTCGCCGGAGAGCAGGCTCTGGCACGCCATGTGGGCGGCGACGAGAGAAGTCGAGCAGGCGGTCTGCACGTTGACGCTGGGGCCCTTCAGGTCGAGCAGGTACGAAACCCGCGTCGAGAGGAAGTCCTTGTCGTTGCCCGTGTGGCGCAACAGGAAGAGCCCGACGCTGTCGACCAGTTCCTTGTTGGTGCAGACGTTGAAGTAGAAGTACGACCCCATGCCGCAACCGGCGAAGACACCGATCTGCCCCTCGAACTTCTCCGGCGGGTGGCCGGCGTTCTCGAGCGCCTCCCAACAGCACTCGGTGAAGTGACGATGCTGGGGATCGAGGATCGCCGACTCCTTCGGCGAGAAGCCGAAGAACTCCCCGTCGAACATCTCCATGTCGTCGAGGGTGCCGGTGGCGCGCACGTAGTCGGGGTGGCGCAGGGTCTCGGGCGATTCACCCGACTCGAGCAGTTCTTCTTCGCTGAGCTCGCGCACGCTTTCGACACCGTCGCGCACGTTCTCCCAGAATTCCTGGGGCGTGTTCGCGCCGGGGACGCGCATCGCCATGCCGACGATCGCGATGTCGTTCTCGTTGAAGTCGTTCGAGTCGCTCATCAAAACCCGGGGAGTGAGGGGCTACTTTCTCGGAGGATGTGGTGTTGAAATAGACGCGCGCTAGCCGCGGCCACGCTTGCGGCGCCGGCTGCTGAGGGCCGCGCGGCGCTTGGCACCGCGCTCCTGGCTCTGCTTCGCCTGCGCGGCCGCGTCGCCACCCGTCGAAAGGTAGTCCGCCAGCCCCGCGATCGTCGGGAAGCGGTAGAGATCCGTGAGCGAGATCGTGTGTTCGCACACCTCGCGCAGTTTGCGGTGCGCCTGGACGACGAGCAGCGAGTGCCCGCCGAGGTCGAAGAAGTTGTCGTTCGTCCCCACCGTCTCGAGGTAGAGGACTTCCTTCCAGACTTCGGTGATCTGCTCTTCGAGTTCGTTCTCGGGCGCCTTGTACTCGGTGGTGACCCGCGTGCGCACCTGGTCGGGTGCGGGGAGCGCCTTGCGATCGATCTTTCCGTTCGGCGTCTGCGGGAAGCGATCGAGTTCGACGAAGAGCGAAGGCACCATGAAGTCGGGCAGGTGCTCGCGCAGGGATTCGCGCAGATCGTCGTCGCTGAGTGGATCCTTCTCGGGGACCATGTAGGCCACGAGTCGAACATCGCCCGGCGTGTCTTCGCGCGCGACCACGACGCGCTCGCGCACGCCTTCCTGCTGGCCGAGCCGCGTTTCGATCTCGCCGAGTTCGATGCGGTAGCCGCGGATCTTCACCTGATGATCCATGCGACCCAGGAAGTCGATCGTGCCGTCTTCGTTCCAACGCGCGAGGTCGCCGGTGCGATAGAGACGCGCACCCGGGCGATCGCTGAAGGGATCGGGGATGAAGCGCTCGTCGGTGAGTTCGGGGCGGTTCAGATAGCCACGCACCACGCCCTCGCCGCCGATCAGCAGTTCTCCGGGAATGCCCACCGGCAACGGTTCGAGGCCCTGGTCGAGGATGTAGAGCTCGGTGTTCGCGATCGGGCGTCCGATCGAGATCACGTCGGGGCTGCCGACGATCGACTCGGTGGCAGACCAGATCGTCGTCTCCGTCGGCCCGTACATATTCGTCACCGTGCCGCCGGCCACGCCGTCGAGTTCGGCGGCGAGCGATACCGGGAAGGCCTCACCACCGATCATCATGTGATCGAGCTTGCCCAGCGAATCCTTCGTGTCGGGATTGGTGACGAGCATCTTCGCGTGGGAGGGCGTGCACTGCAGGTGGCTGATCGCGTGCTCTGCGATCTGGTCCTGTAGCGCGTAGCTCTTCGCCGGCGCGATCGCGGCGTCGGTTTCGACCGCATCGGCCGGCTTCTCGTTCACGCGGCGTCGCAGCTCGTCGAGGGCCGGGAGGCTTTCGAGCACGGTCTCGGTCGCGACCCCGTAGTCGACCAGGCAGCTGATCTCGTCGACCCCCGCGGCCTTCACCCGTTCGACCTGCGCTTCGCAGATGTCGAGGGTGCCGAACAGGCCGCTGGTCTCGTAGTAACGCTCGAAAGCGAACTCGAGGATGGTGTCGCTCTCTTCTTCGGTGAGGCTCGCGAGGTCGACGTCCTCGGGCTTCGAGTCCGGGCCACCCGGGCGTTCGAAGGCCGGGAAGGTCCACGCGAAACCGATCACGAGCTTCATCGCCGCACCGAGGTAGTCCTTCATCGGCGCGCGTACGAGTTCGCGGATCTCGTCGTTGTCCTCACCCACGAAGGTGTGGAGCATCAGCGTCACGATGCCTTTCTCGGGATCGTGCCCGTTGGCTTCGCGCGCCTTGCGGTAGACGCGGATCTTCTCGGCGAGCTCGTCGAGGTTCTGTCCCAGCAGGTGGGTGAAGATGTTGTATCCCGCGGCACCCGCGGCTTCGAACGACTCGACGTTGCCCGCGGTGGTGTACCAGGAAGGCAGGTCGCTCTGCACCGGTCGCGGCAGGGTCGCCGTCGGCACCATGTCGCCCAGCGGGTTTTCGAAGGGCACCGCTTCGCCGCGCCACAGGGCGCGCACCTTGTCGGCGTTCTCGAACATGCCCGTCTTCGCCGTCTCGTAGGCACCAGGGCGGATCACGAAATCGTTGGGCTGCCAACCGCTCGCGAAGCAGATCTCGGCGCGACCGTTCGACAGGTTGTCGACCACCGCGTACTCCTCGGCGACGCGAATCGGATGGTGGAGCGGCAGCACACAGCTACCCGCGCGAATCTTGATGTTCTCCGTCACCGCCGCCACTGCGGCCCCCGTCACCGACGGGTTCGGGAACGGCCCGCCGAAGGCGCCGAAGTGTCGCTCGGGCGTACAGAACGAAGAGAAGCCGTGCTGGTCGCCGAACTTCGCGCTCTCGAGCATGAGTTCGTACTTCTTCGGCCCGGGCCCGGCGTCGCTGCCCCACATCGAGATGCCGAAGTCGATCGGGCGCCACGGGCCCTTGCGCACGGTGCCGTCGCCCTCGCCCGCACTGCGTTCGTGATCCGCGTGCACGACGACCTTGAAGCCGCGCGCCAGCGTCCAGAGCAATTCGAGCACGGAGATGTCGAAGGAGAGGCTCGTGACCGCGAGCCACGAACCCGCGGGCTCGTGGGGGATGCGCTCGTCCATCCCGACGAAGAAGTTCACCACGTTGCGGTGCTCGACCATCACGCCCTTCGGGTTGCCGGTCGAACCCGAGGTGTAGATCACGTAGGAGAGATTCTCGGGAGTCGCACCGCCATCGGGTCGATCGCTCGACTGGGCATCGATCGCGCTGCGATCGGAAGCGCTGTCGACGACCACCACCGTCGCGTCGTTGGCGGGGAGGGTCGCGAGCAACCGCTCTTGTGCGAGCACGACCGAGACTTCCGAATCCTCGATCATGTAGGCGATGCGATCCGCCGGGTAGGTGGGATCGAGGGGCACGTAGGCACCGCCCGCCTTCAACACGCCCATGATGCCGACCATCATGTCGATCGAGCGCTCGAGGTAGACGCCGACCAGCTTGTCGGGGCCGATGCCGAGACCGCGCAGGTGGTGGGCGAGCTGGTTCGCGTGGGCGTCGAGTTCGCCGTACGAGAGCGATTCGGCCTCGTACACCACGGCCGTCGCATCGGGTGTCTCCGCCACGCGTGCTTCGAAGAGCGTGTGAATGCACTCACCGCGATCGAAGTCGACACCGGTGGCGTTCCACTCGCCGAGGATCTTCTGGCGCTCGGCGTCCGAAAGCAGCGGAATGCGCGCGAGCTCGGCTTCGGCGGGGACCCCCACCGCGAGACCTTCGAGGAAGGTCGAGAACTGTTCGAGGATGCGCGCCGCCGCTTCGGGCTTCTGCGCCGCCTCGTCGTGCACGAAGCGCGCGCGCGTACCGTCGTTCGAAACGACCAGCGCGAAGTCGGTGCCGGGCTTCGGCTGCCAGGCCGCCGGGTCGCTCGCGATCGCGACCGTCACCGGCGCGAGCGAGTCACTGACCAACGCAGCGTTGGCCTGCAAATCGGGATAGCGCGCGACCACGTCCTCGAGGTGCGAACCGCGCTCACGCGCCGTCGCGACCGTCACCTCGATCTTCGCGAGCGCGTCCTTCGCAGAACCCGCCGCGCCATTCGTGTCGATCGAAATGCGCAGCGGAACACGCCCCGCGTAGAAGGTGTCGAGATCGCGATAGCGCTCCTGCTTGCCCTCGTCTTCGAAGGCCAGGTCGAAGGCGTCGCGCCCACTCACGCGGGTGAGATAGGCCGCGAAAGCGGCGATCACACCCGCCGCGGGATCATCGTGTTCGAGCTGCCCGTACGCCGCGGGCACCTCGACGTCGAGGGAACCGAAGGCCGCCCCCGGCTCGCCCGTCTGCGAGGCCTCGCGGTAGGGAATCTCGACCGGGTCGAGTTCGCGCAGGCGGCGCACCCAATAGGCTTCGGAAGGCGTCGACTTGTTGTTCTGGTCGGTGAGCCGCGCGCGCACGTCGGCGTCGAGGGGCTCGAGGATCTGTCCCGGCGTGATGCCGAGACGCGCCGCCGCTTCTTCGGCGGTGAGCGCCGTGCCCATCGGGCAGGTGAAGCGCGAGAGCGCGAGCGAATCGTCGTCGCCGGTGGCGACCACCATCGTGTCGCCCTCGATCGAGAGCACGGCCCCGGGCACACCCGACGTCTCCCGCACCTCGACGCCGTTCACCAGTACGAGCTTTCCCTGGTGCACCATCTTCGCCGAGCTGAAGGCGTTCTCGTAGCGCCCGAAATCCATCGCGCGAATCGAAGCCGAGATCTCCGGTGCCGGGCGCTGCCAGTCGAGCACGCCTGCAGCATCGGGGCGGCGATAGCGCTCGAAGTAGGTGCGCTCTTCGAGATTCTGCGGCGTGCTCGCAAGCGTTCCGTCGACCAGGGCTTCGAGCAGCTCACCGAAGGCATCGATCGCCGCTTCGTAGCAGCGCGTGTTGAGCGTCAGCGACGAATCGTCCGGGCGGATCTCGAAGTGACGCTGGACGTGGATGTCGCCCTCGTCCGCGGCTTCCGTCATCTGGTGGAAGGTGATGCCGTACTCCGACTCGCCGCCCAGGATCGCCCAGGCGGGCGCATACATGCCGGCGTAGCGCGGCAGGGGCCCGTCGTGGAAGTTGATCGAAGCCTTGCGCGCCATCTCGAGCACTTCGCCGTCGATCATGGCGAGGTTGGTGATGCTCAAGAAATAATCGAACTCGAGCGGACGCAGGGCGTCGGCCAGGCCCTTGCCGGGGGCCGCGGTCGGGAGTTCCTTCGAACGCGCCCAGTCGAGGATCTGCGGGTTGCGGGACACGACCGCGCAGATCTCGGCGCTCTTTTCGAGAAGCATCTCGCCGCACTGGATCAGCAGGGATTCAGCACCGACGAGCACACAGGAAAACGGGGAATGGGGCGAGGCGGGGAGGGGTTGGGTCATCAGATTCTCGGTTGCGGGGACGGGGGATAAAGGCCCACCCATCCTCCTCACTGCTCTTCTTCGAAGCGAAACCGCCGTGTCTTGAACGTTTTTCTCTCACCCGACCGGGTCGGATGATGGGTCCCCAGGTGAGTGCCCCGCGACCCGGAATAGTACCCTGCGAAAGCCTTTGGTTCCGGGCGCCTCGCCCCCGGGATTGCCGACGCCTGAGGCGGTGCCCGGGGGCCGGGCGGATTTCCGGGCGGATCGGCGCGCGGGGGAGCGCGAAGCCGGGAACAAGTCGGTACACCGGGTGTCGTGTTTGGGTACGGCGTGACCGACGAATCTCGCATGCGCGGGCGACAAGCGAACGTGGGACGCGCTGCCTCGAACGGCAGTGATTGTGGGGGCCCCGCGGCGGGTGGAAGGCCCGTAGGGCGGCGGCCATTCATGAAGGAAACGGCCTCGTAGCCTCGGAGGAAGGGAACAGGTGGAATTCGAGCTGCGCATCAACGGGAGGCGTCTGCGCGTGGACGTCGACCCCGACACCCCGCTGCTGTGGGTGCTGCGCGACCACCTGAAGTTCACGGGCACCAAGTTCGGCTGCGGCATGGGCCTGTGCGGAAGCTGCACCGTGCACCTCGATCGCGAGGCGATACGCGCTTGTGTCGTTCCCGTTTCGGCGGTGGGCGAGAGCGAGATCACCACCATCGAGGGGCTCGCCGCGCGCGATGGTCGCGCGGTCCAGGACGCCTGGATCGCCGAGCAGGCGCCCCAATGCGGTTATTGCCAGCCGGGCATGATCATGGCAACGGCCGCCCTGCTCGATCGTCACCCCGCGCCCTCGGATGCGGAGATCGACGAGGGCATCACCAACCTGTGTCGTTGCGGGAGCTACCCGCGCATTCGCCGAGCGATCGTTCGCGCGGCGAAGACGAGAAGTGGGGAGGACACGTGAGCGTGGGAAGCGGACGTGTCGTGAACCTCTCGCGGCGATCGTTCCTCGTCGGCACTGCGGGGACCGCGGGTGGGCTGGTGCTCGGATGGCTCGCCCCCGGTCGCGCTCGCGCAAAGGTCATCGATGCGACGGACCTCGGACCCTGGATCGCCATCGAGCCGTCGGGCTCCGTGTGTGTCTTCGTAGAGAAATCGGAGATGGGCCAAGGCGTCCACACCGCGATGGCGATGCTCGTCGCCGAAGAACTCGAAGTCGCGTGGGAGGACGTGCGGATCGAGCCCAAGCCGCTCACCGATCAGCAACACCCGATCGGAACCGGAGTGAGCTCGAGCGTTCGCAACAACTGGCAGCCGCTGCGTGAAGCCGGCGCAGCCGCCCGAGAAATGCTGCGAAGCGCGGCAGCGGAGCAATGGAGTGCCCGGCTCGAGGATTGCGAAGCACGCAACAGCGCAATCCACCATCGCGGTACCGGCACCTCCCTGCCCTACAGCGATCTCGTCCTTCGCGCAGTCGAACTCCCGGTTCCCGAAAACGTCGAACTCAAACCCGCGAGCGAGTTCAAGCTGATCGGCACCGCCGCTCCGCGCGCCGACATCCCTGCAAAGGTCACGGGTGAGGCCCTCTTCGGCATCGACATCGACGTCCCCGGCATGCTCTACGCCGCACCGGTGCTGTGTCCCTACCCCGGCGGCGCACTCGAAGCCGCCAACCGCGAAGCGGCCAGGCGCGTCACCGGCGTGCACGAAGTGGTCGACGTCCCGGACGGCATGCTCGTCG
Organism: Myxococcota bacterium; assembly: GCA_028278345.1. Classification (GTDB taxonomy): domain Bacteria; phylum Myxococcota_A; class UBA9160; order UBA9160; family UBA4427; genus DUBZ01. The sequence goes on along the minus strand of JANQEL010000010.1, from coordinate 32,857 downwards.
TCGCCGATCACTGGTGGCAGGCGCGAAAGGGCGCAGAAGCCCTCGCAGCGCGCTTTTCGGGCGATCTCTCCTTCGACACGGAGAGCTACTCCGAAGCCCTCGTCGAGGCTCTCGATTCCCCCGGCGTGCTGGCCCACACCCAGGGCGACGACCTCGAACACGGCGAACCCCTCGACGTCGAAGCCCGCTACGAAGTGCCCTTCCTCGCCCACGCCGCGATGGAGCCCCAGAACTGCACGGCGGAAGTGAAGGATGGCGTCTGCACCCTATGGGCCCCGACGCAGGCGCCCTCGCGCACGCGCAAGTGGGTGGCACGAGCCCTCGGCTTCTCGCAAGAGCAGGTGGTCGTTCACACGACCTTCATGGGCGGTGCCTTCGGCCGGCGCAACGAGTTCGACGATGCGGTACAGGCCGCCCTGGCTTCGCGCGCAGTGGGCCGACCCGTGAAGGTGATCTGGACCCGTGAAGACGATACGCAGCACGACTTCTATCGCCCCGGGTGTGCTGCACACCTCTCGGCACGCCTCGATGAGCGCGGGCTGCCGATCGCCGTGCGCGATCACGTGGCGGGACCGTGGCACGGGCCGCGCGAGATTCCCGCGTGGGTACGCCAGAGCGTCGGTTGGGCGCAGAAGAAGCTCGAAGCGCCTTTGATCGGCGAAGCCTGGCCCGATGCCATCGAAGAGAAGTTCCCGAACCTGTTTCGCGAAGGCGTGGAGTGGTTGGTGGCCGGTGAAGTGCCGCCCTTCAAGTACGACATCGCGAATCAGCGCCTCGAGTACTCCCTGGTCGATTGCGAACTGCGCCTCGGCTGGTGGCGCTCGGTTTCGGGTTCGCAGAGTGCGTTCTTCATCGAGAGCTTCATCGACGAGTGCGCCCATGCCGCAGGGCAGGACCCCGTCGCGTATCGCCGCGCGATCCTGCCGGCGCGCGATGCAGCCGTACTCGATCGCGCAGCCGAGATGGCCGACTGGAAACGCGCACGCCCGGAGGGTCGCGGGCTCGGCGTCGCGATCTTCCATCTCTTCGAAACGACCGTGTGTCAGATCGTCGAAGTCGAAGCACAGCAAAGCGGCGCACCCCGAGTGATCGACGTCTGGTGCGCGGTCGACTGCGGCCAGGTGGTGAACCCCGACACCGTGGTGGCCCAGATGGAGGGGAGCATCCTCTTCGGCCTCACTGCCGCACTACAGGGCGAGATCACCCTGCGCGAAGGGCGCGTCGCGCAGAGCAACTTCCACGACTACCCCCTGCTGCGCCTGCGCGAGACGCCGCGTATCGAGGTTTCGCTCGTCGAGAGCAGCCGTGCTCCGGGTGGCGTCGGCGAACCCGGAACCCCGCCCATTGCCCCGGCACTCACCAACGCGATCTTTGCCGCAACGGGCAGGCGCATCCGCAAGCTGCCGGTGAACGCGGCGTTTGTGCAACAGCGCGCCGATGCTTCTGCCGATGGAACGAACGCGGAGGCCAGAGCCTCCGGCGATTCCTCGAAGGTCTGAACCCGATGGGCTTGCTCCACGACTTGCGCGACCCCGAGAGCCCGCGCTCCCTTGCCAAGGTGATGCGCGGGCGGCGGTTCGCCTTCTTTCGCGAGCTGATCGAGCCGCTGCCCAAACCGATCCAGATCCTCGACGTCGGCGGCACCCAGGATTTCTGGGAGCGCGAGAACTTCACGGCCCCCGAACTCGCTTCGATCACCGTCGTGAACCTCGAAGCGCCGGCTTCGCGTCACGCCAACATCACCACGATGTCGGGCAACGCCTGCGACATGCCCGAGTTCAAGGACGGACAGTTCGACGTCGTGTTCAGCAACTCGGTGATCGAACACGTGGGCGGACTCGAGCAGCAGCGCGCCATGGCGAGCGAGATCCAGCGGGTGGGCAAGCGCTACTTCGTGCAGACGCCCAACCGCTACTTCCCGATCGAGCCCCACTACATGTTCCCGTTCTTCCAGTTCCTGCCGCTCGGCGCCAAGACCTGGCTGCTCAAGAACTTCGCCCTCGATTGGGGAGGCAAGGCGGCGACCCACGAGCGCGCGATACAGCTGGCCAAGGGCGTCGAACTTCTGCCCCTGCGCGAATTCGCTCCGATGTTCCCGGGCGCTTCGATCTACAAGGAACGGGTGCTCGGCCTCGCGAAGTCGTTCACGGCGTACGGGGGCTTCTAGCCCGCATTTCCCACCAGGCCTCGTAGCGAGGCGGTGCAGATTCGTGCCGTGGCAGCGGAAATCGGCGTTCGCGCGCGGAGGCGTGGTGGGAAATGCGGGCTAGGCCTCCGCCCTTTCGTCGCCGGTGCGATGCGCGGTCCACATCCACAACACGACCGCGACCGCGATCGTCACTTCGCGAATTTCCGAGCCCACGTTGTTGCGGTGGTAGAGATCGGCCGCTTCGGGAATGAAGGCCGAAACGAAGAGCAGGCACTGGCAGACGAACGGTGGGATCGGGATCTGCCACGCCCACATCCAACGCCGGAACAGGGGCACGGTGTAGACGAGCAGCGGGACGATGCCCCCGAGTCCGAAACCCAGGCCGCGCAGCACCCAGTTCGCCCAGCGCGTCCCCGGCACGATCCCCGGCGGAGCGAGATTGTGGAGCGAGAGGTCCTGCTGGATGTTCGCCGCCTCGAAGGATTCGGGCGTTTCGTACTGCAGGTAGACCTGGCCCCAGTCGGTCTCCTCGGCGGCGATCAGAAAGGCGCCGGCCGCAGCCACCAGCAGCACCCAGCGACGCAAGCCGGGCTTTCGGCCCTCGCCCGTCGACTGACGAAAACCGAGTAGCGCGAAGACCGCGGCCACCACGTAGGCGATCACGGTCAGCGTCTCGAGGGGACCGTTTTCGAAGGTGAGCCGATGAAGCCACTCGGATGCACTCGCGAGGCCGCCGAACACCGCAGCGAACCAGGCCAATGCACCGGCCCAGAGCAGGCCCGTGATGCGCGGCGATGCCGGTTCGTGGATCAGGTCGCGAGCCTGAAGGTCGCTCGGCGCGCTCCGCCAGCGCGCGAAGGCGCCCAGCAGGTCTTCGCTCAGCATGCCGCGCATGAACCACACGCCGACGGCGCCCGCGGCGAAGACAAAGAGTGCACCGCGCAGGATCGTGAGCTGTCCACGCACGAGGTCGGTCTCCGCCGCGGCGGGATCGAGCATGAGCGACGTCACCACCATACCGGCGGCGAGCAGCAGCAGGAGATGCCAGCTCCAGTGCACGGGCGCCGCGCTCTTCGCGCCTGCCCCTGATTCTGCCGCGGGTCCGTCTTGCACTGTCGCCATCCCCTCCGCGGCCAGACCTTCTCGCATGGGCTGCATGCTCTCGTCGATCTCCACGAGGCGTGAGTCGTCACCGCCGGCCTCGCGGTTTCGCGTAGCCTAGCCCGGAACCCAATTCCCGAAGCCGAGCACTTCATTCGGAAGGAAACGACGTGGGCTTGATCGCACAGGCACCGGCAACGCGTGCGCGCCGGGGCCGGGTGTCACGACATCACGCGGCGATCCGCATAGCGCTTCGATTAAGCGCTTGGCCGTCCGATATACTCGCGAACCCTCCGGGAGCCTCGACCCAGTGAGTGAATCGACCCCCAAGCCCCAGGCAGTGCAGTCGGCCACGCAACCGGGCAACGTGCGGCAGAAGCGACGCAAGATCCTTGCCGTGGCGTCCGGGGGCGGGCATTGGGTGCAGTTGCGGCGACTCGTTCCCGCATTCGAGGGGCACGACGTCGTCTACGTCACGATCAACGACATCTACAAGAGCGACGTCCCGGGTGAAAAGATCTACATCGTGAACGACGCCACGCGCTGGGATCGCATCGGCTCACTCAAGCTCGCCCTGCGAATCCTATGGATCGTACTGAAGGAAAGACCGCACGCCGTAGTCTCCACCGGCGCCGCCCCCGGATGCTTCGCGATCATCTTCGGTCGGTTCCTCGGAGCGAAGACCGTGTGGCTCGACAGCGTCGCGAACATCGAACAGATGTCGATGTCGGGCATGATGGTGAAACGGTACAGCGGGCTGTGGCTCACCCAGTGGCCACACCTCTCGACGAGTGGCGGCATGGAAGACGGACCCGAATGCGCGGGGAAGGTGTTTTGATCTTCGTCACCGTCGGAGCCCAGATGCCCTTCGACCGCCTGATCGGCTGGGTCGACGATTGGGCGACCGCGCATCAGCGCGAAGACATCGCGGCCCAGATCGGGCCGAGCGAACTGAAACCCCGCACCCTCGAGGTGCTCCCCTTCCTCGATCCCCAGGCCTTCCGTCGAAAGATGGAAGAAGCCAGCGGCATCGTGGCCCACGCGGGCATGGGGACGATCATCACCGCCCTCGAACTGGGGAAGCCCATCCTCGTGGTTCCGCGCCTCGGCCGGCTCGATGAGACGCGGAACGACCATCAGGTCGCCACGGCGAAGCGTCTGGCCGAAGAAGGACTCGTGCTCGCCGCCTACGACGAAGCCGAGTTCGCCGCCCAGATGGAAGTGCTCGAGAGCCACAGCGGCGCGGCGCGCATCGGCGCCCGCGCCCAGGATTCGCTGCTCGCGCGCGTGCGCGAATTCACCGTGGGTGAGAGCTGGCCACCGGCATCGGGGGGTGGATCGTGATCTCGATCGTGATTCCCGCCCACAACGAAGCCAACGTGATCGGCCGCTGCCTCGAAGCGATGACCGAAGGGGCCGAGCCCGGCGAACTCGAGATCCTCGTCGTGTGCAACGGCTGTTCGGACGACACCGCGGAGGTCGCGCGACGTTTCGGTGAACCGGTGAAGGTCCTCGAGAGCGAGATCCCTTCGAAGAACGCGGCACTCAACCTGGGCAACCGGACCGCGACCTCCTACCCGCGTTTCTTCGTCGACGCCGACATCGTGATGCCCCTCGACTCGATCCGCAAAGTCGCCGAGGCACTGCGCGGCGGGAAGATCCACGGCGCGGCCCCGCGCATCCGCGTCGACCTCGAAGCCGCGAGTTGGCCCGTGCGCGCCTACTACGACATCTGGTTGCGAACGCCCTACGTGCAGGAAGGCATGCTGGGCTCGGGGGTCTACGCGATCAGCGAAGAAGGCGGAAGCCGCTTCACCGAGTTCCCCGACATCATTGCGGACGACGGCTTCGTGCGGCTCCTCTTCGAACCCGAAGAGCGCCTTTCCGTCGATGGCACGTGGTTTCTCATGACGCCACCCCGCACCCTGCGCTCGCTCATCCACATCAACGTGCGACGCCGGGTCGGCCTCTACGAGATGGCGGAGATCCACCCCGAAACCACCCGCAGCGAAGCCGCAACCCAGCGCGGCGAGCTGTATGGCCTTTTCGCGAAGCCGAACCTCTGGCCCGGGCTCGCTGTCTATCTCTACGCGAAGGTGGTCTGCATGGCGATCTACTGGTGGAAGGCGCGCCAGGGCCGGCAGAAGGAGTGGAACCGCGACGACACGTCGCGCAGCGTCGACGCATAGTCATTCGCTCGGCGGGTGAAGCGAAGCGCCGCGCGAAACGTCAGACTCGGGAACCGGAGCTGCGACGTCTTGCGGGGTGGAGCGAAGATGAGCGAGATGAGGTCGACGACGCGCGCGGGGAATCAGGCGCCTTCGAAGCGACCGCACATTGCACTCCTGATCAGCGCAGCTCTCGTCGTCGCCTGCTTCTATCCCCAGAGCGCCACGCCCGAACAGCCGGTCAGGTTCGCGGATTCCCATTTCGGAACCGGGCAGCCGGGCGATATTACCGGGCGGGTCGTGCGACCCGTGATGCTCGACACCTATCTCCCCGTCGACACGTCTTCCTGGGCGACGGTTCCGATCACCTGCAGTGCCGTGGCGCTGCGCAATGCGATCACCCTCGCCGGCCCGAAGACGATCATCAGCTTTCCCCCCGCGTGCTCGCTTCGCATCACTTCCGGCAAGGGCGCCTTCTTCAACATCTCGAATCGCCACGACGAAGTGGTCATTCGCGGCAACAAGGATGGCAAGACGAAGATCGTCGTCGACATGCGCGCGAGCCCGCCGAGCGATGGCTGGAAGCACGTGCTCTTCCAGATCGGTTCGGCCGAGACCCAGACCGTCGCGAGTTGGACGTGGGACGGCGGCTTCGACAAGGGCGATCGCGTGGTTCGCAGCAAGCAGGCGATCCTCGAGGTCTACCCCGGCGACATCGTGCGCCTCTCGACCGACCGCTGGACCAACACCCACCACGGCTATCGCGCGAGCCACCTCGTGCTCTGCGCCCAGTGGGCCGACGGCACCCGCAAGGGCACCGACTGTTCCGGCGTGACGGGCAACAACCAGATCAAGCTCGACCGCGAGCTTCCCTTCGACATGACTGGCGCCTCGCACTACATGGGGCGCATCACGGGCCACACCATCACCCAGGTGGAGCGCCGGGGCGGCGGGCTTCGCCAGAGCAACAACATCCCGATGCACATCGGCATCGAAGACATCACCGTCGAACACCTGCACCCGATGGCCGTCGACGCCTTCAACTCGATGGTCGAGGCCCAGGGTTGTTTCGAATGCTGGATGTCCGGGGTGAAGGCCAGCGCCTGGGGGAACAGCTGGCTCGATACGGGGTCCGGGGGACAGAGCGCGACCAGTCGCTTCCTGGTCTTCGGCAGCGATTTCGAGGGGCCGCTCTGGCGCATGCGCTGCAACGCACTGGTGACTCGGCTCTCGAACACGCGCCCCGTCGAAGCCACCTTCGGAGCCATCGGCGAGTGTCGCTCGTGGTGCGGCAATCTCGAGCCCGGCATCTGGTTTCCCGACGACTTCCCCGAGCCGAAACTCGCGGGCCGGATCGCCTCGTGTTCGTGCGAGGGAGGCGGCGCCGAGTGCAATGCCGGCGACGACCGCGTGACGGTACAACTCTTCGAGGCGTCGACAGGCGAACCGATCGACGGCAGCGGCATGAATCGCGTGCCGAGCGGTTGGGCGACCCAGCTCAACAACTACGGCATCGGGGGCGTCTACTTCTCGGGCGCGGTATCGAGCGCGCAACTCGTGAACTCCTCGATGAAGAACGCCCGCGTCGGTATGATCCAACAGCAGGGGGCCTACGAGACCGTCGCCTTCGGCAACTACTTCACCACCGACGCGAACCACAACCAATCGCGCTGCCTCTTCACCCACGGCGGTCCCGGCAGCGGGTCGCTGTGGGAGCGCAACGATTGCGACATGGGTTACGCGACCTATGCGAAGGCGGCCCAGGGCCACGGGATCGGGCCGTATCACACGATGCTCTACAACCGCGGGCGCGAGCGCCCAGAGCGTTCGGGGGGGCTCTGGGATCAGTGTCCGAGCGGGGGCATCTGCGTCGAACGCACGGGGCAGAAGGGCTTTGCGAACGAACAGCTCAACTTCCTGGGCAACTTCCTGAGCATCATCCATCAGGGCGGGCCGAGCACACACGGCAAGCCCCTCGATCTATGTGACAACGACGGCAGCGGTGGCGGCCCGCCGAACTGTTCGCTCACCGGACCCCAGGTGCCGTTCCTGATGTACAAGATGGCCTGGCTGCGCAACGTGGTCTGGGGCGAGACCCTCGACGCCGACGACTTCGACGCCAACCCCACCACCTTCAAACCCGACTATCTCGAAGGCTCGGGCGTCGACAAGCGGCCCGAAAAATGGGCCTCGACGAATTGGCCCACCACCCTCGCCTACGACCGCCAGCTCGAAGCCGATGCGTCGTGGACGCAGCCCGACTGGTGGTGCAAGGAGTCCGGTCCATTCCACAATGGGATGGGAGCCCCCACGGACGATCGCGATGGCGGGCGTCCGAACTACAGCAAGCTCCCCGCGCAGATCCGCCTCGAAGGCGGAACCTGTACGCCAGCCGCGACGCCGCCCGCGACTAACCGATGAGCTTCTTCTTGAGGGAGCGCAGCGCCGGCTTGAAGCCGCGACGCGCCTTCTCGAGGGGCATGTAGACGTACTTCGACATCTTCTCGCTGGGTCGCGCGCGGAAGATCGTGTCGTGCTTCGTGCCGTCCCAACCCACTGGTGCTTCGCGCGTGTAGTAGTAGGCCGCGAAGGATCGGCGCTGTTGCTCGGGCGGACAGGTCAGCGGCGTCACGCCGTGGTAGCTGATGTGGCTCGTCTCGAAGATCACCATGCGGTTCAGCATCGGGTCGACGCTGCGATAGCACTTCTTCACCTTCGGATCCCAGAGCTCGACGGCTCCACCCCATTGCGGATTCCAGTTCGGATTGAGGTAGACGAGGATGTTGAGGCGCCGGTGCATCTTCGATTCGTGGGAGTAGTTGAAGTCGACGTGTACGTCGAGACGGCCGTGGGGGCCCGTCACGTGCATGCCGCCGCCGGCCAGGGTGGGGTCGGCGAGCAGATTCGGGATGCCGGTGATGTACTCGAGGTCGGCGAGGAACTCCCTGCTCGCGAGCACTTCGTTCAATTTCGCGATCGGTTCGGGGAACTTGCTCGCGTCGCTGATCTGCACCTTCTTCCGCTCGTTCACGAAGTCGAACGCGAAACCCATCGCCTGGGCTTCCTCGAAACTCGGGTAGGCATTCGCCACTTCGAGGGCGAATTCCGGCTCGAGGAACTCCTCGACCATCAGATGGCGGAACGGCTGGGCCGTATCGAAATCGCGCTTCAGCGCGTCTCGGTCGTAGGGGTTGAGGAGCATGGGGGGGCTCTCCGGGCGTTTCTTGCATGCTATCACCGCAGGAAGGTGCCCGCGCGTGTCGCGGCAAGTGATCGGCTGAACATCAGTGGCCATTTCCAGGGGAGAAGTGTCGAAGTGAGACGAGATGCGTAGGGCCTGCCTGGGTAAGACGTCGCTCGAGGTTTCGCGGGTCGTTCTGGGCTCGATGGGGCATCGCGCAACTACCGCGCAGGAACGCGCGCGCGTGCTCGATGTGGCGATCGACCACGGGATGACGACAATCGACACAGCACCGTTGTACGGCTTCGGTGGGGTCGAGAGCGAGCTCGGAGGCCTGCTCGCCGGCCGACGCGACCGCGTCGAGTTGCTCTCGAAGGTCGGTCTGCGCTGGGACGACGAACACGGCGAGATTCTCTTCTCATTCCACGACAAGAGCGGACGACACACTTCGGTGCGCCGCGACAGTCGGCCCGAAGCGATTCGCCGGGACGTCGAAGAGAGCCTCACGCGCCTGCGTACCGACGTGCTCGACCTGTGTCAGATCCATCACCCGGATCGACGTACGCCGATCGCCGACGCGGTGGGAACCCTCGAAGACCTCGTGAGCGAAGGCAAGATCCGTCACCTCGGCGTATCGAACTTCGCCGGACCCGAGATCGAAGCCGCGATCGAGGGGCTCTCGCGCGTGCCCCTCGCGAGCGACCAACTCGAATACAACCTGCTGAAGCGAACCGCAGATCGAGAGATCCTTCCCCTCGCCAGGCAGCACGGCTTCAGCTTGCTCGCCTATTCACCTCTCGACGCCGGCTCACTCGCCGGCAAGCTGCTCGCAGCACAGGCCAACATCGAGGACGGGCGGCGCGACCGCGCCACCTTCCAGGGGCGCAATGCGAGCGCGATCAACGATGTGCTGACGCGCTGCGTGCAACCCATCGCGCAGGAACTCGACGCCAGCCTGGCGCAGATCTGCCTCGCCTGGATCATCCGGCGAAGCGAGTTCGCGGCTGTCGTGGTGGGGGCGAGCAGCGAGACGCAGGTGGTCTCGAACGCGGGAGCGGCCGCGATCGGGCTCGACGAATCGCAGTGGAACGCACTCGGGGAGGCCTTCACGGGGCTATCGCTTCGACCCGCGTCCGGTGCGGGCATCGTGCGCAGAACCAGAAGCTTTCTGGGGCGCGTACGTCGCCGGTTGTGGGGGTAAACCCGTGCGCAACTCGTGTGCGCTCGGTTCGGTAGTCTTCGCGGCGGCGTCGCGATCGGGTTGAAGGCTCGCAAGCGCAGCGCCGATGTTCTCGGTAGCGAATCACCGTGAATCGCGAGCGGAACACCTCCGCGAGATCTCGACACGAACCAAGGGTGGAATCGATGCGAATTCGTTGGGTTCTTCCCGAGGCCTATCTCGCCGGCGGAACCAAACTCATCGCGATCTACGCCGAGCACTTGATGCGACGCGGGCACGACGTCGTCGTCATCTCGAGCCCGCGCCCGATCCCCACCTGGCGCGAACGCCTTCGCGCATTGCGAACGCGGGGCGAATGGTTGGGGCGACCGACGCGACGTGCCAGCCACTTCGACGGCACGGGTGTCGATCATCGCGTGATCGATCGCGCACGTCCCGTCGTCGATGCCGACGTGCCGGACGGCGACATCGTGATCGCCACCTGGTGGGAGACCGCGCCCATGGTCGCGAACCTCTCGCCGAGCAAGGGCGCCAAGGCCTACCTGATGATGGACTACGGCGCGCCGGGCATGGAGCTCGAAGATCTCATCCCCACCTGGCGCCTGCCCCTCCACATCATCACGATCTCGCAGTACCTGGTCGATCTCATCCACCGCAACGTCGGCGACATCCCCGTCGACCTCGTGCCGTGCAGTGTCGACACCGACCTCTTCAACGCACCAGAACGCGGCAAGTCGAAGACACCGCGGGTCGGCTTCCTCTATCGCGCAGATTGGATCAAGGGCGGCGACATCGTGCTCGAAGCCTTCCGCATTGCGCGCAAGGAGATCCCCGATCTCGAGCTCGTCACCTACGGACCGCGCGACACGCCGGGCGCGGCGACCTTCCCGCCGGGCGCCGAGTACCGCGCCTTCCCGTCGAACGACGAGTTGCCGCACATCTACGCGAGCTGCGACGCCTGGTTGTTCGCGAGCCGACGCGAGGGCTTCGGCCTTCCGATCCTCGAGGCCATGGCCTGCCGCACCCCCGTGATCGCGACGCGCGCGGGGGCTGCGCCCGAGCTGATTGCCGCGCGAGGTGGCGGGCTGATGGTGAATCACGAAGACCCCGAAGACATGGCGCGCGCCATCGTCCGCATCTGCAGCATGGAAGAAGCCGAGTGGAAGCAGTTCTCGAACGCCGCCTGGGCGACGACACGGAACTACTCCTGGGACGCCGCCACCGATCGCTTCGAAGCCTGCCTCGAACGCGCGATCGAACGCCGCGATTGAGCTCGGGCTGGTGGCTGCGGCATAGGCATGGCTGAAGAGGCAGCGCCCGAGAGCGCGGGCGGCAATCTCGGGCAGCGCGCAACCCATGCGGCCCTGTGGTCGATGCTCGGCTTCGGGGGCGGGCAGGTGGTGCGGTTGGCGGGGAACCTCGTTCTCACGCGTCTGCTCTTCCCCGAAGCGTTCGGCCTGATGGCGATCGCCGCGGTGCTCCTGCAAGGCCTCATGCTGTTCTCGGATCTCGGGATCGGCCCGAGCATCATCCAGAACAAGGACGGCGATCGACGCGAATTCCTGGCCACCGCCTGGACGATCCAGATCGGACGCGGCATTGCACTGACGACCGCCTCTGCGATCGCCGCGCTGCCGTTCGCGCGCTTCTACGAAGACGATCGACTGATCTGGATCGTGATCATCGTCGGCTTCAGCGCCTTACTCCAGGGTTTCAACTCGACGAAGATCTTCACGGTCGGTCGCGAACTCGACCTGAAGCGCTTGACCCTGATCGAGTTCGGAAGCCAGGTGATCGGAGTGCTCGCGATGATCGCCTGGGCACTCGCATCTCCCACCTACTGGGCGTTGGTCGCGGGCGGACTCATCACCCCGTTCATGAAGATGCTGCTGAGTCAGCTCCTGCTGGCGGGCCCGATCGATCGCGTCGGCTGGCATCGTCCGTCCGCGCAGTCGCTGGTGAACTTCGGCAAGTGGATCTTCGTCAGCACCGCGCTCACCTTCTTCGCCGGGCAATCGGACCGGCTGATCTTCGCCAAGTTGATCCCGATGGACACGCTCGGCATCTACAGCATCGGGGCGATGATCGGCATCATGCCGCTCACGCTCTTCGGCTTGATCGAACGGCGCGTCGTCTTTCCCGTCTACAGCGAGGTGCACCGCAGCGGCGATCCGCTCGCACCGCGCTTCCTGAAACTGCGCGCTGCGTTCCTGACGGCTGGTGGGGTGATCTGCGGTGCGCTGCTCGGCGCCGGCGCCCCGGTGATCGAGTTCCTCTACGACCCCCGTTATCACGAAGCCGGTTGGATTCTCCAGATCCTGACGATCGGCACCTGGTTCACCCTCCTGCAATCGACCTATGGCGCCGTTCATCTCGCCACGAGCCGCGCGCAGTGGGTGGCGGCTTCGTCGGCCGCCAAGGTCGTCGGCATCGTGGCTTTCGTGTTGCTCGGCTATCGCCTCGACGGCTTCCCGGGCGCCGTGCTCGGCTATTCGCTCTCGGAGGTGCTCCGCTACTTCGTCCTCGCCACGGGCGGACGCGTCCTGAAGCTGCCGGGCATCGGCCAGGACCTGATGTTCACCGCGTCGGTCGCCCTCTCCGGGGGCCTCGCTTTCGCGACGGCGCGATTCGTCGCCGGCGAGGGGCATGGCGCACTGGCCGCCGCCGTGGCATCGGTCCTCGTCGCGGGGATCACCTGGCTCCCCCACGCGGGCATCTATCTGCGCGACGCGGTGAAGCTCGCCCGGCGGTCGTAACTAGGGATCGGGGGTGATCGGCGGAAGGCCCCCGTTCTCGCTCGTGCAGGTGCCTCCCTCGAGGCGAATCTGCGCAGGCAGGCGCGAGTACTCGCCCGCCGTGTCACTCGGTGCACCGATGTTGGGGAAGGGGCCACTTTCCTTGCACCACCAGTCCGGCGCCTGGGTGCGGTAGAGGGATGCAGGGAAGTTGAAACCACTCCAACTCGAATGGGGCGACGCGCTCACGTAATTCTCGTGCGCGGTCGTCCGCACCTGCTGGCCGCTGTCTTCCATCACGATCGTCGAGCGCGCGGTGTTGTAGCTCACCCAGGTGTCTTCGTGGCGATGGATGGCGTCGGTCGACTCGTCGACTGCGCGACCCGTGATCTGCGGCCCGCCCATGAACTCGTTTGCGTGATTCGCGATCACCGTGATGAAGCGATGGATGAACGAACCCGTGTCTTCACCGCCGAGCCGCCCGCGCTGATAGCCGCTGATCTGGTTCCCCACACCGCGCAGGCGGTTGCGGTAGAACATGTTGTTGTAGCCCTGCCCGTCGCGATAGGAATCCCACTGCATCATGCAGTCGACGTCGTTGCCTTCCGCGAGCGTCGCCGTCACCCCCTGGCCGTGCAGGAAGACGTGGCGCTCGCACTCGACGGCATCGGACGACGTCATGTAGTTGTAGGCGATGACGGCACCGGCCCCGCCCTGCCCCAGCGGCCCGCTCGGCGATTCGCGCAGGCTGTTGTTCTCGATGACGATGTCGGCGTTGCCCTGATTGAGATAGATCGCGCCCTTGTTCCAACTGCAGGTTGCGCCCTCGTCGGTGCACTGATTCGAGCCGAAGTCGTTGCCGCGGAAGACCGTGCGCAGGGTGTCCTTGGTCGAGATGTGGGAGTTTCCGCCATCGGCGAAGACCGAGTCGGTGATCCAGCACTCGTGGCAGTCTTCGAACTCGACGAAGGAGTGGTACTTCTCGATGCGACTCGGATCGACGTGTTGGAAGCGCAGGTTCTCGATCCCGACGTGCTGCAGATAAGAACCGGTCGCCGCCTCGAGGATCTGCCCGCCCTGGTCATAGGGTGCCGGCAGCGGACGATCCAGCATCACCTGGTTCGCGGTGAGGGCCGCGCAATGCGGACCGCCGGCCGTTCCCACGCAGCTGAGCTTCGCGGCGTAGCGGTTCTCGGCCTGCTGGTGCCAATCGGGTTCGGCGTCGGCGGTGAGCCGCACCCAGATGCCAACTGCCAGATCGGCGGTACTGGAGACATCGATCACCGTGGTGCCGGTGGTGAAACCCGCCGTCCAATCGCGCGGCGACCCGAAGGGTTCGTTCGCGGGGAAGGCGGGGATGTAGACGAGCACCATGTCGCGATCGAGATCGGTGAACTCGAGGATCGAAGTCGTGCGACTCGCCCCGCGCACGACGATGTCCGAACGCGCGATGGTGAACGAAGCGGCGAAGACGTACTTGCAGTTCGCGGGCAGCACCACGACGGTGTTCGCGGCCGCCGTGTTGACGAGGTTCTGGAGCTGCGTGGGATCGCCGTCGTTACACGGCGCGGCGGTGTGGGTCCAGCCCGAGGTGTCGAGGGGAAGGTGGTCGAGGGCGTGCCAATCGGGCACGCGGGAAGCGGGAATCATGAGATCGCCGAGACTCGCCTGGTCGCGCGCGATCGCCTCACTCCCCAGGCCTCCCAGGTCTCCCAGGCAATAGACGAGCAGGCCGATCAGCGCGGCGCGGATAGGCAGGGCGAAGCGCCGCCGACTCTTCCTCGACGTCTCCGACCCCGAACTGCCCCGACCCAGCACGCGTAACCGCATCTAGCCAACTATACACCCGGAGCGGGGAGCAGGTCGTGCTCGGCGATGTAATGCATCAATGCCTTCGCGGTTTCGTCGTGTCCCTTCGCCGTGAAGTGACCATCGTGCACGCTCTCCCACTCCTCGGGCGGCATGGTGAGGAAGTGTTCGCGCAGACTGACGAAGTGCGTGCCCGTCTCCTTCGCCCACGCGGCAACGGCCTGCTCGACCGGCGTCGCCAGCACGCGCACGTGGAAGGGGATGTCGACCACCACGAACTTCGCTCCGGCGGCTTCGCTCTCCCGCTTTGCGGCTTCGAAGATCGCGCGTGTGATGTGCCATTCGCGGCGCCCCTCGATCGGGCGGAACTTCGTGCGGTCGAGCACCACGTTCCAACCCTTGCGCACGAGCGAGCCCAGGTAGAAGGAAGGAGGTTCGAAGGGAGTCTCGAGTAGCGCCTCGGCCTCGAGGATCGGCGTGTTGGTCAGCACGAGTTCGCCGGCGGTGTCGAGTTCGAAGACCGGCTTCGAGTAGCCGAAGAAGTTGGCGATGTTGCGCGTGATGTCGGCCTCGAAGAAGCCGAGGATCACGAGGTCGGGCGAGAAGCGAAGCCCGAGTTCGCGCAAGTAGAGGAGCTGCTGGTCGGTGCCGGTCCCGTGCACCCCCATGTTGATGGCTTCGGTGCTGGGCAGCCGCGTTTCGTGCAGGGACGCGAAGGTCTCTTCGTTCGTGATCTCCCGCGCCCAGGTCGTCTCGCCCCAGGTATAGGAGTCGCCGATCAGCACGATGCGCCTGACCCCGGGCGTGCGCTCGAAGGGGTAGTCGCGGCGCGCCCGGATCCCGAGCGAGTTGGTCTCGATCGCGTCGGTCTCGTAGTTGGGTTCGGGCACCCAGCCGAGCAGTGGGTGGTAGGCGTCGTAGTCGTACTGCCCTTCGCGGCTCTGGCCCGCGTTCGCCTGATGTCGCGCGCGCCACTTGTACTCGGACCACTTTTCGCCCTCGAGAACGATCCCCGGTCCGACGAAAAGACGTAGAGCGATCTCCGCGAATACCAGACTCATGAGCAACGCGATGCCGAGCGCGACGAGGGCGAACATGCGATTGCGCTTCGCACGCAGGGGATCGGCAACGACCGCCGCCCCGCCCGACTTGCGACCCAGCACGATGAGCACGATGCCCAGAAGCGCCATCGCGCACTCGACGGCGACGATCCTTCCCTTCCCCGAGATCGATCCGTCGAGCACGACGAACGTCTCGAGGAACCACGGGTTCAATAGGGCCGCCAGCACCACGAGGGCGACGCCCATGGCCATGCGAATCGACATGCGCAGTTACGACCTCCCTCGCTGGCAGTTTCTTCCGATCGTCATCGCGCTCGTGGGATCGGGTGGGGAGTCGTATTCATCGGCCGGGGTGCCGCAGACTATAGACGGACGTGTGAGGGGGGAGCAAAGGTGCGCGGCCGTGCAGAGGTGCAAGAAGCGCGCGGAATCGCGAAAATTGGATTCCGTCGTGACCGACTCCGCGGCGCGACACCGAATCGGATCGAACGAGGACCCAAGTCTTGGCCGTAGCCTATAGCGCACTGGCTCTGTGGCCCTTCGTCACCCTCGCGATCTTCGCGTTGTTTCGCCCCCCCGTGGCGACCGCGATGGTCTTTCTGGGCGGGACGATGTTCCTGCCCTCGGCGACGAGTTTCGATCCGCCCATCCTCCCCGAGATCGGCAAGGAGGAGATCATCGCGACGAGCGCGTTGCTCGCGACCTACATCTTCGCGGGAGGCCGGATGCGCCGGGCGAAGTTGGGGCGCGGCCTCGAGATCCTGATCGGCATCTCGATGGTCGGCGTGGTGTTCACCGTATTCACCAACACCGATGCGATCCTCGCCGGCCCGATCGTGGTTCCCGGCACGGGGCCCACCGACTTCGTCTCCGATTCGATCGAGCAGGCCCTGCGCTGGGGCATCCCCTTCTATATCGGGCGCGCGATCTACACCACCTCGCGCGACGCCCGCACCCTCTTCATCGCCTTCGCAGTGGCGGGCTTCATCTACACCTTCCCGATGATGGTCGAGCTGCAGATCAGCCCGCAGCTCCACCGCTTCCTGTACGGCTTCCACCAGCACGCCTTCCTGCAGACCAAGCGCGGCGACGGCTATCGCCCGATGGTCTTCATGACCCACGGCCTCCACGTCGCGCTCTTCATCGTGATGTGCGTGACGGCGGCCGGAGCGCTGTGGAAGATGCGGCAGAAGATCTTCGTCGTGCCGGCAGGCCCCGTGGCCTTCTACCTCGGCGTGTTCCTCGTCCTGGCCAAATCCACCGGGGCCCTCGTGTACGGGATGATCATCCTTCCCCTGGTCGCGTTCGCGCCCACCAGCATCCAGATGCGCGCGACCCTGGCGCTGGCACTGCTGACATTCAGCTATCCGGTTCTGCGCACCTACGATCTCGTGCCCTACGACTACGCGATCAGTCTCGCGGCCGACTACACGAACGAACGCCGGGTGAAGTCGCTGACCTCGCGCTTCCACACCGAGCAGACCATGATGGAGCGCATCAAGCAGCGCCCGGTGTTGGGGTGGGCGAGTGCGGGGCGCAGCGGGGTCCGCGACGAGACCACGGGCATGTTGTCGACCACCTACGACGGCTTCTGGATCATCGCCCTCAGTAAACGCGGCATCGTGGGTTACACGACGCTCTTCGCGATGCTCTTGTTACCCGTCTATTTTGCCTACCGCGCGCTCCCCAGGATCCGTGTGCGCAGTGACCGGGTGATGATTTGCGCCCTCTCATTCATGGTCACGATCAACGTCTTCGACCTGATCCCCAACTCGACGATCGAGGGCTACCTGACGCTGATGAGCGGGGCACTCGCGGGGCTCGTCCCCGGCATCCAGCGCGAGCAGGAGATGAGGCGGCGCAAGCAGATGCAGCAACCGGGCATTCGCATCGTCGATCCCAAGAACCGCACCGCAGCCCTGTTGAAGGAGCGACCGCGGCGTGGCTGATGCGCCGGAGTCGGAAGCCAAGCCGAACACGCAGGCCCTGGACGATGCGATGAGGGGTGCGGTCGCAGGCGCCTGCGCCGGGCTCCTGCTCGGTGCGGTGGAAGCCTGCTGGATCGTGCTCAATACGCGGGATCTCTTCGAGTTGGGGCTGCTCGTCTGGGGCCCCTTCCTGACGGCATCCCTCTGTGCGCTGCTGGGGATCGCTGTCGGCGTGATCGCGGGACGGTTCGGCGCATCGCCTGCGGGGGCGGCGATGGGCGCACTCTTCTTCGCTGCGGGGCCCACACTGGCCCGCTACCGCGTGCTGATCGATTTCAAGACTGCGATCGAACGCGACGCGGTCAGCCACGGTTCGATCTTCCTCGCCAGCCTGGTCGCGGGCCTGGCGCTGGGCGCCGTGGGCTGGGTGCTCGCCTCCCGACTCTCGCGCGGGCGGCTCGTCGCCTTCGCTTCGTTCTTCGCCGTGGCCATCCTCGGCTTCGGTTGGCTCGCGAGCTCGCCACAGACGCCCCGCGTCTACGATGGAGTGCGCAAGGTCGAAACCGCGAACCTCTCGAAGCGCAACGCGCTGCACGGCGTCGAGCGTCCGGACATCATCCTGATCGTCGCCGACACCCTGCGCGCCGATTTCCTCTCGAGCTACGACGCCCGATCGCCCGCGAGGACAACCGCGATCGACGCTCTGGCCGCCGATGGCATCCGCTTCCCCCACGCCTGCGCGCAGAGTTCCTGGACGAAGCCCAGCTTCGCAACCCTCATTACCGGCCTGCATCCCCGCACCCATACGGCGGCGAGCAAGACCGCGGTGTTGCCGAGCGAGATCACGACCCTCGGCGAGGCCCTGCGCGACGCCGGCTACTACACCGTGGGCACCTCGAACGCGAACCCCAACAACGCGTCGTGGGCGAACTTCGATCAGGGCTTCACCGAGTGGTACGACTTCTACCCCGGTTTCGCGTGGTGGGACGTTCCCTGGTCGACCACCCACACGATCGTCTATCAGCGCGTCGTCGAACGCCTGATGCGCATCGGCAACGGGTACCGCGTCCATCACTTCTACCAACCCGCAGACGACATCACGAATTGGGCATTGCGCTGGCTCGGCGAATGGAAGCGCCCGCAGAACGTCCCGCTCTTCCTCTCGCTCCACTACATGGATCCGCACCAACCCCACCTCGGCGGGCGCGAAGTCGGGCCGATGTTGAACCGCACCTGGCGCATGACGGGTGACGACATGCCCACCCTCGAGACCATGCTCGAAGGCTACGCGGGGGACATCGAAGCGATGGATCGCGGGCTCGAAAAGCTCTTCGAGGGGCTGCGCCAACTCGGGATCTACGACGACGCGATCGTCGTCTTCACCTCGGATCACGGGCAGGAGTTCCTCGAACACGAATCGTGGGGGCACGGCGAGTCCCTCTACGCCGAGCAGTTGAACGTTCCGCTGATCGTCAAGCTGCCGCAGGCGCGCGCCGCCGGGTCGACACCGCAGACCCTCGCGCGCCAGCTCGACGTCGCCGCCACCGTGCTCGAACTCGCCGGCGTCGAGGTGCCCGAAGCCATGCAGGGCATCGCGTTGCTGGCGCCTTCGGGCGAGGTCGCAAGCCCCGGTGCCGCGCACTGCTTCGCCTCCCTCGAGCGCGAGGAGATACGCGCCGAGGCCGTTCAGAACCGCGAAGCGACTTTCATCGAGAGCGTCGTGGACGGCCCGAACCCGGCGCCGACGAGCGAGTTCTTCGATCTCGCCCGCGATCCCCTGCAACAGGAGAACCTCACGGGGCGCGGCGATCCGCGCGAAGCCGCCCTCGCGCGAATCCTCGGCGAACGCGTCGCCGAGGTCGACGCCACGCGCCTCGAGAAGAGTCAGGTGGAACTCGACGCGGGGCTCGAGGCCCAGCTGAGGGCTCTGGGTTACGTCGAGTAGTCGGCGAGCGCGATCAGGAGAAGAATTCGTCGACCGGCACCTGGATGCCTTCGCGAATCAGGGTCTCGCGATCGTCGGCCGGCGACCAATCGAGTTCTTCGCGCGCCTTGCGACAATCGAAGTCCGCCGCGAAGGTGCGGCCTTCCCAGTCGCCGTAGCTCGGCACGGCGGCGTTGGGGTCGCGGCCGATCGTCTTGATCACCCACTTCCCGAGGGCCTCGACGAAGTAGCGCGCCGACGAGGTCGGTATGCGCTTGATCGCGAGGCCCGCGTGCTCCTCGAACGCATCGAGGTACTCGTTCGCGGTGATGCGCTCGGGGCCGCAGAGGTTGTAGCTCTCTCCTTCGATGCCGGGCTTCGACAGCGCCTTCACCATGGCGTCCGCGAGGTCGTCCACCAGCACCAGCGGGAGGCGATGGTTCCCGTCGCCCCACAGGCGGCAGACCGAGTTGTACGACCAACCCGTCACACCCCAGTGGTAGGGGCTGCCCCCGCGGCCCACCACGACGCCGGGGCGGAAGATCACGAGCGGCAGGCCGCGCTCGCGATGCAGCGCGAGGAGCGCGCGTTCGTTCTCCACCTTGCTGCGCGCATAGGCGTTGGTCCGCATCATCCCCGCATGGGGCTCGGTGGCTTCGGTGATCGCCGGCGCACCCTTCCCCGCGTAGTAGATCGCGATCGAAGACGCGTAGAAGAAGCGCTCCACTCCGTGTTCGAGACACAGCTCTGCCACCCGGCGCGTCGGTTGCACATCGAAGCGTTCGTATTCCTCGTAGGTCTTCCCGAAACCGCGCGCGAGGTGATAGACGTGGCGGATGCCCGCCAGGGCGTTCACCACCGACGCTTCGTCGGTGAAATCGCCGCGCACGAGCTCGACCCCGAGTTCGCGCAGCTCCATCGGGGCGCCCGCGGGATCGCGTGCCATCACGCGCACTGCATGCCCGGCTTCGCAGAGCCTCCGCACCAGCGCGCGACCGATGAAACCGGTGCCGCCGATCACCAGCACCGTTGCCTCGCCCTTCGTTTCTTCGTCGCTCGGGGCGGGCAGGCCCGGAGGCGCGGGTAGATCCGCGAGCTTTGCCACGCGCTCGGCCAGGTCGATCGCGGCGCGTCCCACGTTCGGTCCGATGCGTTCGTCGACTCCGTTCGCGTCCGTGCGCGTCGCGTAGAAGCTCTCGACGGTGCGCGCGATGCTGTGCGGGAAGGGGCTCGACACCTTCGAAAGCCCCATCTTCGAGAGCACGAAGTTCAGCAGCGTCCGCGTCGCCTGCCCCAACGAATCGCGCGCGGCCGCCAGCACGTTCGCGTAGCGATCGAAGTCGAGCAGATGGGGCGTGTGTTCCTGCACCACGTAGGTGTTGGTTTCGAAGTTCAACGTCGCGGTGCCGTTGCTGCCGCGCACGTGGATGTAGTGCTCGGGGTAGCCGTCGACGAAGGAGAAACGCATACGCACGCTGGTCGCACCGCGCCAACCCCGCACCTCCCAGCGACGGAAGAAGCGAAGCCCGCGCGGCAGCTCGACTTCGTCGCGAACGTCGACCGAAACGTCGTCCACGTCGCCCACCAGATGCGCCACGTGGGCGAACGAGTGGGGCGCCACCTCGAACAGGATGTTCTGGGGATGGGCGAGCATCCACGCGCCGAAGGGCCCTCCGCGCAATTGCCCGAGCTCCTTGTTCCAGATCACGTCGACCTGATCGAGACGACCGAGGCGACCATTCTCGATGTCGCGCACGAGCTTCTCGTACGCGGGGAAGTAGAGGAAGTTGTGGCTGATGCCGATCGCGCGCCCACTCGCCCGGGCCGCCTGCACGAGGGCGTCGCATTCATCGGACGTGCTCGACATCGGCTTTTCGAGATACACGTCGCAGCCGGCGGCGAGGATCTGCTTGCCCGGGTCGGCGTGGAGATTCGGCGGCGTGAGCACGTGGACGACATCGAGGTTGGCCTGCGCGAGCATCTCGCCGAGGTCGGTGTAGACGCCCGGGATCCCCTTTGCGCTCGCGAAACGCTCTGCGCGTTCGCGACTGAGATCGCAGACCGCCGCGATCTCGATCTGCGGCAAGAGCTTCAGGGCCGCGTGGTGATAGTCGGCGATGTAGCCAGCGCCGAGCAGGCCCACGCGAACGCGGCCGCCGTATTGCCCAGGGTTGGAGTCGTTCGCCGTCATGCCCTGCTTCGTACCTTTCCTTCGAATCCGCCCCTCGGCGGAACGGGTCGCGCAAGAGTGGAACATCGCAAAGGCTCTGCGCGAGCGGGGTTTCCCACGCGTTCTATCGGCCCCCGAGCGAGCCAACTCGACGGGGAAATCGCGCTCGCGGTGTGCTCGACCGGCTCAGTTGCACCTGTGTGACACACGCCTGAACCGGAACCCCACCCGTGCCTGCGCGCACTCACCCGATCTCACGCCTCGCCTCAACCCGGCCCTCGTCGGGGTCGATGAGAGCGGGACCGCAGCGGCACCCGGGCTCGGGCGCCGAGATTGCTACTTTGCGAACTGCCGCGCACGCCACCCCGTGTGCGCTTCGACCGGAAGCGTTCCATGACCGCGAGCCCCACCCGCAAGCGCATCACCTTCGTCCAGGTCGGCAACTACGCCACCGGGTACAAGCGCTTCGAAGCGGGGGGCGGCGAGGACTTCTTCGCCCAACGCTACAGCGTCGACTTCGTGGGGTCGCTGGCCTCCCGCGACGACGTCGAAGAGATCAACCAGGTGTGCATCGCCGAGGATCACGAGGGCCACGAAGTGCTCTCGAACGGCATCCGCCAGCACGGCATCCTCTACCGCGGACCCGACGGCAAGGCGCGCACCCGCGAGCTGATCGACCTCGTGATGGGCACGCGTCCGACCCACCTGATCATCAACTCCCCCGTCACCCCGCTGATCCGCCACGCGCGCAAGGCCGGCGTCGATGTCTTCCCGCTACTGGCCGATAGCTTCCGCGTTTCGGGCATCAAGGCGAAACTCCGCTACGCCTGGCTCGCCCACAACCTGCGCCACCCCGCGATTCGCTGGGTGACCAACCGCAACCTCAAGGCGTCGCAGGATCTCGAACGCATCGGCATCCCGCCGAGCAAGATCGTGCCCTTCGACTGGCCCGCCGTGGTGACCCCGGCCGATTTCGAGATCAAGACGAGCGCCGCGGATCCGAACGCGCCACGGCTCCTCTACGTGGGGCAGGTGCGAGAGACCAAGGGGGTCGGCGATCTGGTCGACACCGTCGTGTCCCTGCGAAGCAGTGGCAAGGACGCGTCGCTCACCATCGTGGGTGCCGGCAACGTCGATCGCTGGCAGCAGTACGCAGCCGACAACGGCGTGGGCGAGGTCGTGACCTTCGCCGGCAAGCTTCCCCACACCGAGGTGCTCGCCGCGATGCACGATCACGACGTCGTACTCGTGCCGTCGCGCCACGAATACCCCGAAGGCATGCCCAACGTGATCTATGAAGGGCTGTGTTCACGCACGCCGCTCGTGGTCTCCGATCACCCGATGTTCGGCACGCGCGTGAAGGATGGGCAGGATTGCCTCGTCTTCCCCGCCGGCAGCGTGAACGCGATCGTCGAAGCGATCGAGAAGTTGCTCGGCGACCCGGCCCTCTACGAGGCGCTCTCCCGCAACGCCGACCAGGCCTGCGGCAACTACCTGATCGGTGCACCCTGGGGCGAACTCATCGAGCACTGGCTCGGCCACACCCCCGAAGACGACGCCTGGCTCGCCGACCACGCCCTCACCGCCCCGCGCTTCAACCCGTAGCGCTCTGGTTACCCGCCAGGTCGGCTATCGGCGCGTGTGCCAGTTCTCGACCTCGAGATCTCGGAAGCCGCGGAAATCGTGTGCGTTTGCAGATACGACGATCAGTCCGTTGACCGCGGCGATCGCCGCGATCTGGCCATCTGCAGCAGACGGCGGCGTGCCGCGCTTCGATAGACGGGCACGCTCCCGCGCATGCCACTCAGCCGCGCGACCGTCGTAGGGAAGGATCGGAAGCGCGGTTGCGACTGCATCGTCGAGGTAGGCCTCGATCGCGCGTCGGCGCTTCCCACTCGGTAGGCGTTCTACTCCGAAACGGAGCTCGTGCCAGACGATCGAACAGATCGCGAGTTCTCCTTCGTTCTCTCGAATCGCCTCGACCACCCGGCGACTCGGTCGCGACTTCACCGGCTCCGACAACACGTTTGTATCGATGAGGTATCTGAGGGTCAAAGATCGACCTTTCTACCCGATCCCTGATCACGCAGATCCTCGAACACGTCGTCGTCGATCTCGAGGCCTTCGACCCTGTAGCGCTCACGAACATCGCGAACCGCCTCCGAGAACGATGGTCGGGCGCCCGTCAGCGTCTCGTACTCTCGTGCAGAGAGAATCACGGCGACGGCCTCGCCATGACGCGTGATCTCGATCGCATCCCCGCGCCGGGCGCGTTCGATGATCCTGGCGAAGTTCTGTCGAGCCTCAGCGACCGAAACCCGTTTCGTCATGCCCGTCTCCGCTCCGAATTTTGTACATCACGATGTACAATATAGATCGGCAGGAGAGCGAAAGCACTGGAGGACCGGGAGATGGCCGAACTAGGCCTCGCCGACCGCCTTGCGGAGGAGGGCTTCCAGGCGGGCGACTTCGGTGTCGACGAAGTGTTGTTCGCGGACGCGCTTGGCGCCGTCGCGGCCGCGGGCATCGAGCTCGCTGGCCGAGCTTGCGAGGGCCTCGCGTAGCGCGCCCGTGAGGGCGGGAACGTCGCCGGCGGGCACCAGCCAACCGTTGTGGCCTTCGCGGACGAGTTCGGGGATGCCCGCCGTGTAGGTCGAGATGACGGGGCGACCCATCGCGAAGGCCTCCATGATCACGACCGGGAGACCCTCGGCGAAGCTCGGCAGCACCATGCAGCGTGAGGCCTCCAGGTACTCGCGCACCTGGCGCTCGTTGATCCAGCCGGTGATCTCGACGTGATCGCCGATCCCGTGTTCGCGAACGCGCGCTTCGACATCGGCGCGCATCTCGCCGTCGCCGGCGAGCACGAGCTTCGCCTTGCGGCCTTCGGCGAGTAGCGCCGCGAAGGCGTCGACGAGCATCAACTGGCCCTTCTGGGCGCATAGGCGACCCACGCAGGTGAAGGTCACGCAGGCTTCGTCGATCGGGCCGGCCTCTTCGAAGAAGCTCTCGTCCACCGAGCAGTGGATCACCTCGAGCTTGTTCCAATGGGGCGTGGCCACCCAGCGGCGCAGTTGCCCGGTGGTGTAGGAGCTGATCGCCGCGGTGAAGCGCGAAGCCGCCACCTTCTCGCCGAGTTCGTGCCCGAGCGGGTCGTCGAACTCGTCGGGCCCGTGCACCGTCATGCTGAAGCCGGGGCCGCCGAGGTTCTCGATGATGCGCGCCACGCTCGCGGCGTTGCGACCGAAGTGGGCGTGGAGGTGCTGCACGCCTTCCTTCCGCAGCACTTCGAGAAAGAAGGTCGCCTCGAGGAGATAGGCGATGCGCTGGGTGAAGCCCGGGCCGGGAGCGCGGAGCTTCATGAGTGCGTTCACGAGTTCGCTGATGAGCGCCCCGGGCGTTCGCGCGAAGGCTGCGAAGAAGGCGGAGAGCCACTGCAGCTTCGACGCATGGAAGAAAACGGTCGTCTTCTCGCGCTCGTCGACGTCGACCGGGTCCACCACCCCCGAATCCGCTTCGCGCACCGAGAGCCGCACCACATCGTGGCCGAGCGCTTCGAGGCCCAGGATCTCCCGCCGCACGAAGGTGTGGCTCACCTTGGGATATTGACCTGTGAGATAGGCGAGTTTCATCGCTTGGCTTCTTCGACCCCTGGCTCTTCGAGTTGCGTCTACTTGTATTCGATGATGGTCTGCTGCGCGCCGCTGCGCCGATTGCGCTGGAATTTCAGCAGGCCCTGGAACTTCGGCACCTGCGACACCAGACACGAAACACCCCACAGCAGCCGGTGGGAGAGCGGGAAGCGCGCCCCGTCCATGCTGCGGGCGATGCGCACGATCTGCAGCGTATAGACACCCAGGACCAGGAGCGTCACGAAGGGCGCGAGTACCAGGAAGGTGAGGGCAGCCAGCGGCATCGCCACCCCCCAGAGCACCAGGCTGCGAACGTGGCGGCGGAACATGCCCGCCTCCGAATGACGCGCCGCCACTTCTGCGTAGGCGTGGCCGCAGCGCACCGAGCGCGACCACCACTGTGAGAGACGCCGGATGTCGGCGTCGTGATACGTCATGGTGCGATCGATGCGATGCACGCCGCCGCCGGTTTCTACCAGCCGGGCCGAAAGCTCCGAATCCTCCGCCGCGATGATGTCGGCGTTGTAGCCCCCCACCTCGCGAAAGGCCGAGACCTTGATGATGACGTCCCCCCCGAAACCGATCTGGTCGATCGGCCCGATGGGGGCCTGCACCCACTCGAGATCGCACCAGCGGTTGTAGATCGAGTTCTCGGGATGGCGTTCGCGTCGATAACCGCAGACGGCGATCCAATCCGGATGCGCGGCCAGTTCCGCCATCGCGCTCTCGATCCAGCCCTCGACCAGGCTGCAATCGCCGTCGATGAAGTGCACCCAGCGCAGGTTGTCGTGCAGGTGCATCAGGCGTTCGAAGCCCTCGTTGCGCGCGCGGGCCGCCGTGAAGGGGCGGCTCATGTCGAGGTTCACCACCGAGACGCCGCGCGATTCGGCAAGGGCCACGCTGTCGTCGGTCGAGCCCGAATCGACATAGACCACGCCCCCCACACCTTCGGGGATCGACTCGAGGGCGAGGCGCAGCCGTTCGCCCTCGTTGCGACCGATCAGCACGAGTCCGAGCTGGCTCAGGGGATGTTCTTGCGCGGCCATGGGTTGCTCATTCGCTTGCGAGCAGGTGGAGGGGTCGGGGGGCGAGACCACCATATCGAACGGTGCGCGCCGAACCATGAGAGCCGCGTCGCAGGGAGCCTCCAGGCGCCTCGGGGCAACCTGTCGCGGTAGACTCGGCCTCCGTTCCCAGAGGCCCCGGAGGTGAAATGACCTGGCTCCCCACGTCGATCCCCCAGCGCATCGTCCTGTTCATCGTGGCGTTCCAGTACACGTACGTCGGGGTCCAGCATTTCACGAACGCCGAGTTCTTCGTCGCCATCATGCCCCCCTACCTCCCCTTCCACCTCGAACTCGTCTACTTGAGTGGTGTCTTCGAGATCCTCGGTGGGATCGGCATTTTGCCGCCGCAGACTCGACGTTTTGCAGGTTGGGGGTTGCTGGCGTTGCTCGTCGCCGTCTATCCCGCGAACATCCACATGGCGATGAACCCCGAGCTCTACCCCGACATGTCGCCCACCGCCCTCTACGTCCGGCTCCCCGTCCAGTTCGTGTTCGCCGCGCTGGTCTGGTACGCGATGCGACCGGACGCGGCGCCCGCAACCGCCGACTGAACACCCAGTCATTTCGCTACGACTTCGCGACCGCGACCGAGCCCGGCTGACGCGCGGCGTCGTTCATGATCTGCACCGGAGTGCGTGTCCAACTTCGGCCATCAGCCATCCATCACCGCGCGGTGTAGGTGCAATCCCGCAAGGAACATTGCGGATCGGAAATCAGTCGAATCTCCGCGCGCACGCAGCCGCGGATTGGATCGGCCGAGCCCGGGCGTCCGACGTGGTGATCGCGCGATGGCTCGGGGGTTTGCCCGGCCTTCGATAACCAATATCGACTATACGACCCAGTATTGTGTCGGATGGCGATCTGCTCGATCGCAACTTGATTTTCACTGCAATTCCTAATCAATCCGGATAGACTGTGGGACGACGCGGCCCACCCTTCGAGAAATCGCGAGTCATGCCGGTTCGATACACACTCGAGAGCGACTACGTGCTCCTGATCTGCGAAGGCGACTTCGACCTACCGGAGATCCGTACGCAGTGCGAAGAGATCGCCAAGGTCCATGCCTCGAAGCCCCTGTTGCGCATACTCGTCCAGGACCGCGAATCGAGCTTCAATCCATCGACCGAGGAGCTCAAGCACCTCGCGCTCATGCTCACCGGCGTCTACCGGAACCTGCCGGTGCGGATCGCCGTCCACGTCGACGACGACGTGCACTTCGGCATGGCGCGCATGCTGGGCGCGTTCGCGGACAGCTCCGCGATCGCCTACGACGTATTTCGCGACCGCGAAGCGGCGGAGTGCTGGCTGCTGGGAAAGCCCTATCCTCCTACGACCTGAGACCCGAGGTCGAGAATCGGAGGATTCGACATGGCTGACGCCGAAGCCACGCGCGACACCGGAAGCCCGCCCCCGCGAGCCTTGTTGAAGGCGGCGACCCGGGCGCACGTCTTTCTCCATCGCCTGTCGGGCGGGCGCTGGTTCAACACCCTCGCCGGGGACGATGTCGTCTTCGTCACGATGAAGGGAGCGAAGAGTGGGCGGACGATCACGATTCCGCTGATGTACGTGCCCTATGGCGAAGGCGTCGCGCTCGTCGCCTCCCAGGGCGGCGCGCCGAAGAACCCCGTGTGGTTCGGCAATCTGGTGAAGCACCCAGACATCGAGGTGAGCCATCGCGGGCGCAAGATGAAGTTGCGCGCTCGCCTGGCGACCGAAGACGAGCGCCCGGCCATCTGGCCGATCGCCGACGAGCACTACGCACCCTACGCCGACTACCGCGCGCGCACCGATCGCGAAATCCCGATCTTCGTCTGCGAACCGCGCGAGTAGCCTGCTAGGCGGCCTGCTCTGCGATCGCGTCGAGGCTCGCGAATTCGACGTCGGGGTCGGCTTTCAGCCGCTCGATGAACTCACGGAGCGTTTCCGGGCGCGCCCCCTCGCACTTCTGGTGATGGAGCATCACCCCTACGACGGGCAACGCCGCACGACAGCGCTCGAACTCCGCCCACAGGTCGTCGCAACTCTTCTCGATCTTCTCTCCCGCTGCGTCCACGTCTTCGTCGACATCGATGCAGACCGACACCTCGCACACCCCGGCGATCGGCGTCGCCTGGCCGTGATACGAAACCCGTTTGCCGAGCAGCGATACGCGCCCCAGCGCCCGGCCGAGCCCGTAGTACACGCGCGAGATCGCATCGACCTTGACGCCGGCCGACAGCACGCGGAAGCCGAGCTCGCCGAGAATGCTCACCGTGGTGTCGTCGTACTTGTGGCACGGCGGCGTGAACAGATGCGCGTCGAAGTGTTCTCCCAGCATGTCGCGCAGCACCACACGCCCCTCTTCGATGTCGCGCTTCTGCTCTTCGTAGGGACGGCCACCGTCGAACTCGCTGTAGCGGTGCTCTCCACCGATCGTCTGTTCGTGGCGGAAGCCGTGTTGGTTGAGGAAGACGAGGTCCGGGTGTTCCGCCCGCACTCCCCCGATCCAGCGCGCCGCTTCTTCGGTGAGAAAGCTCGGCACCACCTGATAGCTGCACGGCACGCCTTCGGCGGTGAGTATTTCGACCACAGTGCGCAGTGGCCCGGTGAGTTCACCCACGTCGTCGTCGCGAAAGAAGACCTTCGTCATTGCATCGAGCTTCGCATGTGGGCGCGTATGGTAGGCTGCCGCGAATTCGCGATCGAGCGACCGACTCGCGATGCATCGAGCACGGTGAGCACGGTGAGCACGGTAAGGAGTCGAAAGAGCCCATGGGAATCGAGGTGATCCCCTACACGTCGGATCGCGAGGCGGACGTCGTCGCCTTCAACCAGCGCATGCGCGACGGCGGCACGACCTGGGGTTGGTACGAGCACGCCGAAGACGAATGGCTGCCCCGCCGCCCGGGCATCAAGGTCTGGCGCGAACACTTCCTCGCCCTCGAAGACGCGACCTTCGTGCGCGGCGCCTACGCGCTGAAGCCCCACGAATGGTGGATCCACGGCGAGGCCCAGACGGTCACCGATTGGCAGGGGCCGGTTTCCGAGGGCCTGCTGAGCCGCAAGTACAACACCCTGGGCCTGCGCCTGATCCGCGACATGCTGAAGCGCTACCCGCTGCTCTACAGCTGGGGACACGGAGGCGACGAAGCCTCGATGTTCCAGATGCTCGTTTCGCTGAAATGGCTGATCCATCCCACGCCCTTCTGCCTGCGCGTCGTGAAGCCCTTCGCCTTCCTGCGGCGCAACCGCTACCTGCGCGGTTCGTCGGATCGGCGACTCGCCCTCGACCTGCTGGCCTTTAGCGGCGCGGGCTGGGCCGCGCTGAAGCTCATGCACGCCGGCCTCGCGCTGGCGGGCAAGCGCGCCCCGGTGGTGGAGGTCGAAGAGGTCGAGAGCTTCGGCGACTGGGCGGACGCGCTGTGGGAGCGCTGCCTTCCCGAGTATCAGGCGATTGGCCTGCGCGACGCGAGCACGATGAACGCGCTCCTGCCCGCCGGAGGCTGGCCCGCCGCGATCCGCCTTCGCGTCCAGCAGGGCGGACGCGATCTCGGCTGGATCGTCGTGATGGACAACGCCCTCGAGGACGATGCCCGCTTCGGCAACCTGCGCGTGGGCTCGGTGATCGACTGCCTGGCTTCCCCCGACGACGCGGATGCCGTGGTCGCCGCCGCAAACGACTTCCTGGTGGCGCGCGGCGTCGACATCATTGCGTCGAACCAATCGCACCCGCGTTGGGCCGAAGCGTTTTCGAACAACGGCTACGTCGTGCTGCCGGGGCGTCGCTACTTCGCGGCCAGCCCGGAACTCCAGAAGACCCTCGAGCCGTGGGGCGACACCCAGCTCGGGTTGCACCTCACCAACATGGATGGACACGGTCCCCACGGCTTCTGAGACGCTGCGCCCCGCCACGCCCGATCGCGCCAGCTACCCGTTTCCATCGCGAAATCGCTTCCACAGCCGCCCGGTCGCCTCCGCACTTGCGCATCACACTCCGCCCTCGTGCACGGCTCCTGCGCGCGATACGCTCGGTTGCGTACCACCTCGCCCGCCTGCGGCGCCGCGCAATTCTGCTGCGAACTCGTGGGCGCGATCTCACACCGCTCAGGATGCGGTGATTCTCGCCCGATACATTCCACGACAGCGTGTGTAGCGGTCCGGCAGCGCGTGATGCCCGGCCCGCAGTGCACGTTGTAGCGTTCGTGGAACCGGAAACGACAGCCTGAGCGAAAAGGACAGCCGAATCAAAAGGATGCGAACCGGATCCACACCCGGGGACACCCACTCGGCGCAACGGCACGAAAACGAAGACCTGGAGAAACGCGATGGCGACCGCCGCCGAACTCGCACCCCGACTGAGTGAAGCTTCCGTCAAGAAGCTGTGGGACGTCTACTCGGCGTTCGACTGGCCCGAGAGCCTCGATCCCGAAGCCGAGTGGTACATGCAGCCGGATCTGATCTCGATCCACGGCACCGACGTGTGGAACGGGCTCGATGAGAAGCAGCGCAAGAAGCTCTCCTTCTACGAGATCGTGAACCTCTTCAGCTTCGTCCTCTACGGCGAGCGCCCGCTGGTCGAGGGGCTGATGAATCGCACCTACCGCAAGGCGACCCTCGGCCCGATCACCGACTACCTGCATCACTTCATCGACGAAGAAAACAAGCACATGATCATGTTCGGGGAGTTCTGCAACCGCTATGCGGGCAAGATCTATCCCGAGAAGAAGCTCGTACTGCCGCGCGAGTACGCCAAGGGCGAAGAAGACGTCTCGTTCTTCTGCAAGGTCATGATCGTCGAAGAACTCGGCGACTTCTACAACGTCGAGATGATGAGCAACCGCGACATCAATCCCCTGGTGGCCAAGATCAACAAGGTCCATCACGTCGACGAAGCGCGACACCTGGCCTTCGGCCGCGAGTACCTCGCAGAGCTCTTTCACCAGTACCGAGACGCTTGGAGCGAGAAGGAAATGGAAGCCTTCCAATCCTGGCTCGCCAACTACCTCAACTCCTGCTGGGGCGACTTCTACAATCCCGCGGTCTACAAGGACGCGGGGCTCGAGGACGGCTACGGCATTCGCAAGATGGCGCTGGCCGACCCCACCTGTCGCGCCTTCCGCGAACGCGTATCGAAGAAGGTCGTCGACTACTTCCTCGACGTGGGGCTGCTCGACGAGGCGCCCGCGCTCTGATGGAAGAAGATCCCAAGATCATCGGCGAACTGCGGGGTTGGATCCTCGAACGTTCGGGTGCGGGCGAAGATCGCCTGACGGACAACGAGATGCCGATCCTCGACGAGGGGCTGCTTTCGTCCCTCGACATCGTCGAGTTCATCCTCTTCATCGAGAGCCTGCGCGGCGAAGAAGTGGATATCGAGAACATCGAACCGGAGGTGTTCACGAACCTCCGCACCCTCTACGAGGCCTTCTTCGCAGAGAAGTCGCAGGCCTCCGTCGCCTGAGATGACGGCGCCTCGCACCCTGCGATCCGGCTTCCTGCAATCGTGGGAACGCTTCACCGACCACGTGGCGTTGGTGGTCGACGGTGAAGAGAAGAGCTACGACGCGCTCGGTCGATTTGCCTCGAGCATTGCGGCCACGATGGAGCGCGATTGCGGCGCCGCGGATGCAGGTTCGAAGCTCACCGCCGTGTTCGCGCACCGCTCGGTATCGGCCTTCGCCGGGATCCTCGCTGCGCTGTTCCGCGGACACGGCTACGTGCCGCTCAACTCGACCTTCCCGCCCGATCGCACGCGCAGCATGCTCGAGCGTTCGGGTTGCGGCTGCGTGGTCGTCGACGCGCTTGCGGCCAAGCAACTGCCCGAAGTCCTCGCAGGCGTGGATCGATCGTTGCTTCTGATCTTTCCCGAGCACGACGACGTGAGCGAATTCGCCGAGCGCTTCACCGATCACAAGGTGGTGGGCGCACGCGATCTCGCGGATGGCGAAGGCTTCGAGCCCCTTCCCGCGGACCCGGACGCGATCGCCTACCTGCTCTTCACCTCCGGCAGCACGGGCATCCCGAAGGGCGTGATGGTCGCGCACCGCAACGCCACGGCCTTCATCGACGCGATGGTCGAGCGCTATGCGATCAGCGAGGCCGACCGCTTCTCGCAGACCTTCGACCTCACCTTCGATCTCTCGGTCTTCGACATGTTCGTCGCGTGGGAGCGGGGCGCGCGCGTCTGCTGTCCCACCCAGGCACAGAAGATGCTGCCGGCGAAGTACATCCAGGAGAACGAGCTCACGGTGTGGTTCTCCGTGCCCTCGACGGGCGTACTGATGAATCGGCTTCGCATGCTGAAGCCCGACAACTATCCGACGCTTCGCTGGAGCCTGTTCTGTGGCGAAGCGCTGCCGGCCGAGATCATCGAGGCCTTCGTCGCCGCGGCACCGAACTCGATCGCCGAGAACCTCTACGGACCGACCGAACTCACCATCGCCTGCACCCTCTATCGCTGGGAAGGCGAGCGGTCTCCCGCGGCGTGCGAACTCGGTCTCGTGCCGATCGGCGAGCCCTATCCCGACATGGAAGTCCTCGTCGTCGACGAAGAGCTTCGCGAGGTGGCGCCGGGAGAAACCGGCGAGCTGCTGATGACGGGCCCGCAGCTCACCCCGGGCTACTGGCAGGATGCCGAGAAGACCGCGGCCGCGTTCATGACGCCGCCCGAAAAGGACACTCTCTTCTATCGCACCGGCGACCGCGTACGCCGCAGCGATGGTACGAGCCCCATGGTGTACCTGGGGCGGGTCGACAACCAGATCAAGATCCAG
>JANQEL010000008.1 GCA_028278345.1 Myxococcota bacterium | reverse complement strand
CGTCGCGATCGTCATCGGCACTGTCGCGCACCATCTGGTGTCTGCGATCGGCTTCCCAACCCAGGTGGGTGGGCTGCTTCAGCCGATCGAGTCCGCGGTCCCTACGCTGCAGCACGCGACGAGCTTGCTGCCCGCGCTGCTGGGCGCCGACTGGGACATTCTGCGCATGGTGCTCTTCGGAGCCCTTGCCATGGCCGTTCTGGACTCGGTCTCTGCGCTCATCACCCTGGTCAGCTATCAGAGCATCGCGGACCGACGCTTCGACGCGAACAAGCAGCTCGTAGGGCAGGGGATCGGCAGCGCCGTTGTCTCGCTCTTCGGAGGGTTGACGAACTCGGGCATCCTCGCTCGTGCCGCGGTGAACTACGGTGCCGGTGGGCGCACGAGGGTCTCGGGGGTGGTCAACGCTGTGGGCGTGCTGCTTCTCGTCGTTGCTCTCGCCCGGCCCTTGGGTTGGGTGCCCGAGGCGGCGGTGGCGGGGCTCGTGATGGCGATCGCCTACTCGCTCTTCGACCGGTGGACGATGGGCCAGATCCGCGAGGTGCTGCGCGAGGACGTCGCGAACCCGCGCGACAATTTGGTGGCGATCGGGCTGATGTCCTTCGTCGTGCTCGTCGGTGTATTCGATTCACTCGTGACGGCGGTGGGTGCTGGGGTGGCTGCGTCGGTTGTGGTCTTCGTCGCGCAGATGAGCCGCTCGCCGATACGTCGCGTCCGAAGTGGGGCGACCGTCCGCTCGGCCCGGGTGAGAGAAGCAAGGCTCGCCGATGCGCTGGCCGAGAACGGTGACCGCATCGCAGTGCTCGAGCTGGAGGGCAGCGTCTTCTTCGGCTCCTCGGACGCGCTCGCAATCCGCGCCGAAGAGCTCGCCGCGAACGGCGTCGAGTTCTTGCTCATGGACTTGAGACGCGTTCGCGGAATCGACGCGACCGGCTACAAAGTCCTAGGGCAGACGCACGAGCGACTTCGGGCACGAGACGTCATACTCGCCTTCAGCCACGTCGTCCCCGGGCGGCTCAACCCGGAGATTGC
>JANQEL010000237.1 GCA_028278345.1 Myxococcota bacterium | reverse complement strand
AGCTCTTCGTTGCCAACGGCTTCGAGAAGACGACCACGAAGCAGATCGTTCGACGATCGGGCGTGTCCGAGGGGATCCTGTACCACCAGTTCGGTTCGAAGTTCGGGATCTTTCGGGCGCTCACCGAGGCGTATGCCCGGGAGGCGATCGCCGAGTTCTCGCCTCGAGATCACGGTCCGCTGCGAGCGGAGCAGATCATCCGAAACCTCATCGCGTTCGCTGATCGGGACAGGCGCTTGTTCGCCCTGGTCGACTCGAGCACGACGCTGCTCCGGGAACACGACATTCCAACGCTGCCCGAGCTCGTCGTCCCAGCGATCGAAGCGACGATTCGAGCCTCCACTCGGAAAGCTGGTACGCAGCCCGCGCATCCAGCCATTCTGGCCGAGTTCCTGTACGCGATCGTCGAGGCCACCTGTCGTGGCTGGCTTCGTTCCCGATCGACCAGGAAAAAGGAAGCCTTCATCCGGGAAGGAGTGCGAAGCATGGAGGCTTTGCTCCGGCCGGACATCGCTCAAGGGTGACCTCGGCATCTTCGCGAGAGGCGACACCCGAGACGAGGCCCCCACGATGATCGAGACTACTACCGCAGGGAAAGCGATTCCCCTTCCCTCCTGGCGGTCGACCGCCCGCGAGCTCACGGGCCTGTTGGCGCTGCCGCGCCTCGGCCTGGAGCTCCGCCGCCAGACGGTGGAACCGTCGCCGGGGCGACTGGGCTACGACGCAGCGCGGTCAGTCCCAGACCTCGATGTTGCCCTGAAAGCGGATCTCTCGCGTCAGGCGAACGTCGAGAACGGGCAGTAGGTTGCAACGATCGAGCAACGACTCGACCTGGGCGCGATCTTCCGCAGACAGGGACTCGAACGCGTCCTGCGCTCGGCGCAGGAGATAGAACCGATGGGGCTGCGCAAGAGCATGGATCGTCACTCCATCTACCTCGAAGGGTGCGAGTCCCAGACCGCGCTGGAAGGGGGTGCCGGCCGGCAGATCGGCCTGCTGCGCCAGCCAGTCATTGATGAACTCTGCCGCCGCGATCGTCTCGGGAACGAAATCGAGGGCAATCTGCTGCAAGACCGCGACGAGGGTTTCCGGAATCTCGTCGTCCGCGAAGAAGGCGTCCCCGAAGCGCGCTTCGCCATCCGCGACATACTCACCGTGATCAGCATCGGGGCGATTCATGGGCTCGACCCAGCGGAACACGCTCATCGCTCTCGACTGCATCAGCGCGAGCGGCTTCGGATCGCGTCCCAGATGGGCAAACATCGGCGCGATCAGGCTGAAGTCGCCCGTGCAGGGCCGACCGCCCAGCAGGTACGGAGCGTCGGCGAAGTGCCGGTCCAAGACGGAGAGGAACTCGAGATAGCGCGCTTCCACACCCGGACTGGTTTCGGGCGTGACTCCGAATGCGACTGCGCCCATACGCATTCGATCCATCGCAGCTTTCGCCATCTTCGCCGGATCGAGCCCGGGCGGCGCCAGCATGTGGAAGTGCCACGCGATGAACGCTTCGTTGTCCTCGTCGAAGTTCCAGC
>JANQEL010000198.1 GCA_028278345.1 Myxococcota bacterium | reverse complement strand
CTGGCGCGTACCCTGCGCACCCACCGTCTGAAGTTCGTCTACACCACACCGGCAGCCCAACTGCCGACGGGTGTCGTGATGAGCGATGCACGCAGGCGTGCGCTCCTCGAACTCGCGGACGAAACCCAGACGCCGATCGTCGAAGACGACTACGACTCCGAGTTCCGCTACGGCAAGGGCGCTCCGCCAGCACTCAAGACCTGGGACAGCGCCGGGCAGGTGGTCTACGTCGGTACGTTTTCGAAGGCCGTCTTTCCCGGCCTGCGTCTCGGCTATGCCGTTGCGGCCCCCGCGCTTCGCGCGCGCCTGGCGCTTGCGCAGGTGCAGTCGAGTTTCGGGGTCGGGCAGATCGCCCAGGCGGCGATGGCCGAGATGCTCGAGAGCGGTGCGTTCGAGCGACACATTCGACGCTTGCGGCGTCATTACGCCAAGCGTCGGGCGGCCCTGCTCGACGCCCTGAGTCGCCACATGCCCGAAGGGGTCGAGTGGACCGAGCCTGCTGGCGGGCTCCAGGTGCACGTGCGTCTGCCCCGCGAGCTCTCGTGTCGTTCCCTCGAACGCGCCGCTCGCGCGCAGGGACTCTTCTTCGAACCCGGGCAGAACTTCTTCCTCGAGGGGGGCGGCGACGACCAGATGACCCTGTCGTTCGCGAATCAATCGCCCGAGGCGATCGAGGAGGGCATCCCGATTCTCGGCGAAGTCATGCGAGCCGTGATGGAAGGTTCGGCGGATTTGCCGGTCACGCCCGGACGCGCCCTGGAGGAGATGTGATGAGTGAAGCCCGAAGCCGCGACGCCAACGATTGGATCCTTCTCACCCTCGGCGTCCTGATGGTCGGGAATGCGCTCTGGATGTTGGCGGGACCGATGCACTGGTACAACGAAGTGCCCGCCGGCGTGCCCGACACCGGCCCCTTCAATCCGCACTTCGTGCGCGACATCGGTTGCGCGTTCCTCACCGCGGGGGTCGCGTTGATCTGGGGCGAGCGATCGACGGCCTACCGCTTCCCCCTGGTGGTGATCGCCACGGTCTTCCTCACCGCACACGCGTTCCTGCACGTCTACGACACGATCGTGGGGAACCTGCCGAGTGACCACTGGTGGCTCGACTTCGCCGGGGTCTACCTGCCGGTCTTCCTGCTCGTCTTCGTGCTGCGCCGCATGCCACGCGGCCCGCAGCCCGTTTGACCACCGCGTCCATCCACCCGAGAGAAGAAGCGAACGAAAGGAATCGATATGGCCAGAATGGAAGGCGTCTCCGACGAGGCCGCGGGCTTCATCACGAAGCAGGTGTATCGCTCGGCGAAGTCGATGAGCGGCAAGGTGCCAGACCCTCTGCGCCTCATGGCACACAGCAAGCCCACGATGTTTGCCGCCGGCTTCTTCGAACTCGCCTGGCAGAAGGCGAAGACGGTCGATCCCGTGCTCAAGGATCTCTGCCAGCTACGCGTTGCCTCGCTGGTCGGTTGTGTCTTCTGACTCGACATCGGCTCTGCCGTCGGCAGAGAAGATGGAGTGACCGAGCGGCACATCGACGAGTTGGCCGAGTACCAGACGAGCGACGCCTTCGATGATCTGCAGCGTCTGGCCCTCGACTACGCCACCGCGCTCTCCCAGACCCCGGCGTGCGCGACGGACGAGATGGTCGTGGAGTTGCGCAAGCATCTCGACGAAACGCAACTCGTCGAACTCACGACGATGATCGCCTGGGAGAACTTCCGCGCGCGATTCAACCGGGGCTTCGACGTGGCCGCCCAGGGGTACTCCGAGGGCGCGTCCTGTCCGATCCCGCAGCGGCCTTGAGCGGTCTCCCGTAAGACGGCGGGCGCAGGTGCGATCAGTCGCGCTTGCGCTCTCCGTAGTCGCCCCAGGGTGCGTCGCGTTCGCGGATGACTTCGCGGAAGCCCTTCTCCCCGAACGACTCGGCCCAGCGGTAGGCCTCTTCGGTGTGGCGGGTGACGCCGTCGAAGAAGGTACCGAGCAGTTGTGTGGTGCGTAGGCCCATGTTCTCGAAGGCCTGATTGATCAGCAGCTTGTTGAGGGCGAGCTGGTTGGCGGGGATGTGCTTGAACCGCTGCGCGGCCTCTTCGGCCTTGGCCGACAGCTCCGCCGCGGGATGCACTTCGGAAACCAGCCCGATGCGGTAGGCGGTCTCGGCATCGATCGCCTTGCCCGTGAGCAGGAACTGCTTCGCGTGTTCGAGACCGAGGCGGTACACCCAGACCATGGTGGTCGGCGTGCCGAAGACGCGCGACGGCGCGTAACCGATGTAGGCATCGTCGGCCATGTAGAGCTGGTCGCAGCAGAGCACGAGATCGGTGGCGCCCCCGACCGCAAAACCCTTGATCTCGCCGATCACCGGCTTGGGGCAATGCCAGATCTTCATGAAGCGCTGCACGTTGTGGTTCATGAATTGGTAGTCGCGCACGGGATCCCAGGCGCCCTCGCGCGCCTCGACGGGGGGCGCGTCATAGGGACTGCCCCAGGCGGCGCCTTCCATGTCGACGAGGTCGTAGCCCGCGGTGAACACGCGCCCTTCGCCGCGCAGGATGACGGCGCGAACCTGGCGCGACTTCGTGGCGAGGTCGATGCCGTCGGCCACCCCCTGCACCACGCCCTCGGTGAGGGTGTTGAGTTTGTCCGGGCGGTTGAGCGTGATGATCGCGATGTCGTCCCGCTCTTCGTAGCGAACGACGCCGTCGTGGAGTTCCTGGGTTTCGGCCATGGGGCGGGGTGTCCTTTCGACGTCGGGGGTTGTCTGTGGTGCGGCATGATAGTGCGCAGGTGAAGGCGATCGATGTCGAAGCGATCGGCGATCGCTCAGCCGTTGATTTCGAGGCAGCTCGTGTCGCCCATGGCCGCCGCGATGCCGAAGACGATCATCGCCGCGATCAGCCAGACCATGACGTAGCGAGCGACGCGAAGGCGACCGAGGAAGCGATGGATATCCGCGTCGACCGACGGTGGCGAATCGTCCTCGGAAGCGTCCTCGGGGCCCCGCAGCCGATCCTCGGTGCGCCCCAACCAGCGCAGAATGAACATCGAGCCGATCGGAAGCGTCAGATTGAGGGCGATCATGAACCACGCGATCGCCGCGATCGAGCAACGCAAGTCGGGCTCGCCCAGCGCGACGAGAAACGCGAGCCCGTTCACCAGCGAATAGGCCACCAGTGCGTCCGCATAATTCAGACAACGATCGGCAAGGCTGTCGCGGTTCATGGAGCCTCCGCATTCGAAGGATTTCGAGAGGTGACGGAATCGCGCGTGCTCGAATTGTAGAGGATGTGTGTGCTACGAACTGCGGCCGCGCGGAGCGCACCGCTCGACCGACCGACTCGCCGAATCCCCGGGCCGAACCCCAAAGGAGGTTTCCATCGTGAAGCGTTCAACTCTTTCTTCGAATCTCTCCAGGCTGGCATCCCTGCTCGTGATCGTGGCCATCGCTGCGACGAACACGGCGTGCGTCACCGACCCCTACACCGGTGAGCGCAAGATCAGCCGCGGTGCGCTCGGTGCGATCTTCGGCGCCGGCATCGGTGCGGCGATCGGCGCCGCGACAGGCGACAACGGTCGCGAGCGCAAGAAGCGCGCACTCATCGGCGCGGGTGTGGGCGCCCTGGGCGGCGGCGCGGTCGGCGTCTACATGGACCAGCAGGAGCGGGCGCTCCGCGAGAAGCTCGAGGGCACCGGCGTCGGCGTCACGCGCGAAGGCGACGAAGTGATCCTCAACATGCCCGGCAACGTGACCTTCGCGACCGACAGCGATGAAGTGAGCGAGAGCTTCTACCCGGTGCTCGACTCCGTGGCCCTGGTGCTCGCGGAGTACGACCAGACCCTGGTCGAGGTCTCCGGCCACACCGACAGCACGGGCGAAGACGATTACAACCTCGAGCTCTCGGGCCGCCGGGCCGAAGGGGTCGCGAACTACCTGCTCGATCACGAGGTCGCGCGCGACCGCTTCATCGTCTTGAAGTTCGGTGAGCGTGAACCCATCGCCGACAACGCCACGCCCGAGGGTCGGCAGCAGAATCGCCGCGTCGAGATCGCCCTCGTCCCGATCACGGAAGAGAGCGCCTGATCTCGCCGCGACCGACCTGTTACGCTGATCGGCCCGTCACGAGCCATTCCAGGAGGAGCCCCCCATGCCCATCGATGTGATCGTCCCCGAAGCGTCCCGCAAGGTCTACGAGAGCTGGCACTTCGCGCCGGCGGTTCGCCACGGCGATCTCGTCTTCGTGTCCGGTGTGATCGGCAGCGGTGACTCGCCCGAGGAAGAGTTCCGCAACGCCTGGGCGTCCCTCGGCGACGTGCTGAAGGAAGCCGGTGTCGGCTACGAGGACATCATCGACAGCACGCTCTACGTGGTCGACCTGCAGAAGAACGCGGCGGCGATGGCGAAGGCGAAGGACGAGTTCATCAAGGAGCCGTACCCGGCCTCGATGTGGATCGGGATCACGGAACTGGTGATTCCGGGCGCGCGCGCCGAGATCAAGGTGACCGCCCGCATTCCCTCCTGACCACCAGGGCGTTCAGGCGAGATGTGAGCGGAGCGCCTGCGAGGCCTCTTCGACTGCGCGCTTGCTCGCGTCGCAGATCGTCGAGAACTGGAAGAAGGCGTGGGGCTGTCCGTCGTAGCGCGTGAGGGTCGTGGCGACGCCCGCCTGTTCGAGGACGCGTGCGTAGGCTTCGCCTTCGTCGCGCAGCGGATCGAATTCGGCGGTGATGACCAGCGCAGGGGGCAGACCCTCGTGGCTCGCTGCGAGTAGCGGCGAGGCCAGAACGTCCTCGCGGTTCGCGTCAGCCGCTTCGCCCTCGCCGAAGTAGTGATTCATGAAGTACTGCATCGTGTCGAGGAGCAGGATCGGGCCGGCCTCGTTCTCCTTGCGCGACGGAAAGGCGTCGCCCATGCGCGCGTCGACGCAGGGATAGACGAGCAGCTGGAAGCGCAGCGCCGGGCCATCCCGGTCGCGTGCCATCAGTGCCACCACGGCCGAGAGGTTCCCCCCCGCGCTATCGCCCCCCACCGCAATGCGCGAGGCATCGGCGCCGATCGATCCCGCGTTCGCCGCCACCCACTCGAGGGCCGCGTAGCAATCTTCGGGGGCCGCCGGGAAGCGATGCTCTGGCGCGAGTCGGTAGTCGATCGCCACGACGACACAGCCCGCGCCGGTACACAGGGCGCGGCACTCCTTATCGTGGGTGTCGAGGCCGCCGATCACGAAGCCGCCTCCGTGGTAGTGCACGAGCACACCGAAGGGCCCCTCGCCCTCGGGCGTGTAGATGCGCACCGGGATCTCGCCCGCCGGGCCGGGGATGCTGCGGTCTTCGACCTTCGCGACCTCGGGGCCGGGCCCGAGCACGTGGCTCAACGCCTGATAACCGTCGCGTGCTTCGGCCGGCGTCGATTCGTGGGTGGGCTTGGCGTCGGGGTTACTGGCCATCTGGTCGAGCAGGGGAGCGAGCTGCGGATCGAGGGGCATTGGCGGTTCCTTCGTCGAGGGATCGATTTCAGTCGGGGAGGTCGGTATCGCTGATCGTCGAGGCCGGTCCGCTGCCGCCAACGCCCAGGCGACCTTCCTTGCCGAAGTGTCCGCGGCCGGGAACGTGGTTGACCTCGACGCGAATGCCCTCCGGGTCTTCGAAGAGGACCGAGTAGTAGCCGGGTCCGAAGTTGTCTTCGCGCGGTTCGTGCACGATCTCGGCGTTCAATTCGTCGCGCACGAAGACGTGGATCGCGTCGATGTCCTCACGACTGCGCGCGCGCAGGCAGAAGTGGTGGAGCCCCGCGCGCCACTGGTTGAATGCCAGGTCGTCGGGCTTGTCCTCGGCCGAAGCGGTACGCACGAGAATGCCCGTGCGACTGCCGATGCAGTAGATGATCTCCTCACCCTGGATCAGCGTCTTCATGTCCATGAAGTGGCAGAGCTTCTCCCAGAAGGGAAGACAGGCTGCGGCGTCGCGTACGGTGAGTTGGATGTGGGCGATGCCATTGAGTTCGACGCTCATGGCTTTCCTTTCTGTGGGCGGTCAGATGTTGTAGAGACGCCGCGCTTCGTCGCGCAAGGCGTCCTGGAATTCGGGATGGGCGATGTCGCACAGCGCTCGCGCGCGCTCCTGCACCGTCTTGCCGCGCAGCTCGGCCACGCCGAATTCGGTGACGACGAAGTCGACATAGGTGCGCGGCACGGTGACGGGCGTGGCCGGGGCCAGGGTCGGCACGATGCGCGTGACGCGCGCGCCGTCGCCGTTGCTCGGGACGGAGCTCGACGGCACCACACTGATGCTCTTGCCACCGGGCGA
Organism: Myxococcota bacterium; assembly: GCA_028278345.1. Lineage (GTDB taxonomy): Bacteria > Myxococcota_A > UBA9160 > UBA9160 > UBA4427 > DUBZ01. Next base: position 1,989 of record JANQEL010000198.1, on the reverse strand, counting down.
GTACGCCCCGGCGAGCATGAAGACCGTCTGCCCACCGACCCCCGTGTAGGGTCGGTGATCGAAGGCCTCGGCCGACACCTGTCCGGTGAGATCCACCACCATGGCGTTGTTCACGGCCACGAAGTTGTCGAGTTGGATCAGGCGGCGCAGGTCGTCGGTGTAGCCGAAGTCGTAGAGTTCGAAGGTCGGGTTCTCGTGGATCTGCAGGAGTTCTTCGCGCGGCATCGAGACCAGGGCGCTGCCCACCACCTTGCCCTTGTGGATGGCCTTGCGCGCGCCGGTGATGTTTCCGGCTGCGACGAGATCCGCGATGCCACCGGTGATGAGTTCGGTCTGGATGCCGAGGTCGTTCTTGAAATCGAGGAAGCGCCCGAGGGAGGCCGATACCGTCCCGACGCCCGTCTGCAGGGTGTCACCGTCGTTGATCAGCTCGACCGCGACCTGGGTGCAGATCGCTTCCACCTGCTCGATCTCTTCGTTGCTCGGCGGCGGCGTGATGGGCGCACCGACCGGGGCTTCGCCCTCGACGAAGAAGTCGATCTGATCGACGTGGACGTAGTTCTCGCCGCCGGTGCGGATGAAGTCTTCGTGGACCTCCGCGATCACGACCTTCGCGCGCTCGACGCACAGTGGAGACATCCAAACCCCGGGGCCGAAGCTGCAGTAGCCGAGTTCGTTCGGGGGTGAGACCGGAACGAGGAAGATGTCGGGTTCCTGTTGCACGCCGGCGGGAAGCTCGTACTGACGGAACAAACCGATGGGCAGGTAGTCGGTCTCACCGGCGTGGCAGGCTTCGCGATTCGCCGGGGTCGCATAGTTGTCGCGCAGACGAAACACGTGGCGCACTTCGGGGTCGGTCCAGGGGATCGCCGAAGCGAGGTGATCGACGCGAATGTTCTCGAGCCCGCCCTTGCGCGCGCGCTCCATCAAGCCCCGCCCCAGGGTGATCGGGCTGCAGGTGAAGGGCGATGCCGCCACCGTCATGCCCGACTCGACGCGGGACACCGCATCTTCGAGGGAGACGAGCTTCGAACCGAGACGACCGCGCCAATCCGACATCGTGCGAACCTCCATATCCGGGGGATCGCTGCACGTTAATCGAAGTGCGGACGAAAGAGGCGTCGCCGATCCCCCCGATGGGGAACAAGAAAGGGAAGGTTCTGTCGCGCCTCAGCGGCCCTTGAACGTGGGCTCGCGCTTTTCCATGAAGGCCTTGAAGCCCTCGATCACGTCCTGACTGCCCAGGTTGATCGCCTGGGCCGAGGCCTCGGCGTCGAGGGCCTCCCCGAGGCCGGTGTGGAAGGCGTTGTTGAGCAGCTTCTTGCTGAGGCGGAGCGCCAGGGGCGGCCCATCGAGCAGGCGCCGCGCCCAGTCGTCCACGAAGGCGTCGAGTTCGTCGTGGGGCACGACCCGATTGACCAGGCCCATCTGTTCGGCTTCCTGCGCCGAGAGGATGTCGCCGAAGAGCACGAGCTCCTTTGCCTTGTGGAGCCCGATCAGACGTGGGAGCAGCCAAGAGCCACCGAAATCCACCGAGAGGGCGCGGCGGCGGAAGATCTCGGAGAAGCGCGCGCGCTCGGACGCCACGATGAGGTCGCAACCGAGAGCGAGGTTCATACCCGCCCCTACGGCCACGCCGTTCACCTTCGCGATCGTGGGCTTGGCACAGTCGTGCAGGGCGACGGCGGCGGCGTTCACCGACGACATGCCGTGGATCGGGTGCGCCGGCGTACCGCTGCCGGCGCTGGTCTCGGCGAGATCGGCCCCGGCACAGAAATCCTCTCCCTCGCCCGTCACGATCAGCACCCGGTCTTCGGGGTTGTCGGAGACCTGCTGGAAAACCTGACGAAGTTCCTCCCACATGTGGGGCTTCACGGCGTTCTTGCGCTTCTGGTTGTCGATCGTGACGGTGGCGATGCCGTCGTCGCTGCGGGTGAGGTGGATCTCGTCCATCTAGAGGGGACCTCCGGTCGTCTCGCGTTCTTGGGT